>DEEV01000104.1:4390-12780 GCA_002350445.1 Treponema sp. UBA2869
AATTTCAGTTGATGTAAAAATTCTTAAGCTTTCTGCATGCAAACTTACCTTTGGCTATACCTTTACAGTCCGCGGCGAAGTTGTATTTACTGCATCAAGTTCGCACTGCTTCCTGGATAAAAACGGTTCACCAGTTATCCTTGAAAAAGCCTACCCGCAGATGTACACGGAATTTAAAAAGTTCCTTGCATAGCGGATTTTCTTTTTAATTTACAATTTACCATCTTGTGTTAAAATTAAAATTGAAGTTTTATTTTTTTTGTAACAGGTGGTAATTGTGAAAGAAAAAAAATCTGTAAAAGCGGAAAAAGCTAAGAAGTCTGCAAAAAAGTCAACCTTGTATTGGAAAATCATTATTCCGTCGGTAGTTGTAACTTTAATTGGCTGTTTTGCCGTTATTTTTGCACTTAGTAACGGTGTAGAAAAATCAATGATTGCAATTAACAAGGATAACCTTACTGTAAATCTTAAGAATATTCAGAACGATTTACACCGGGAAAGACGCAATCTTGAATATACGGTTGCTTTTGCGGGCGAAGAAATTGGAAATCGCAATATAAGAGAGCCCGAACTGCCTGCTGTTGCTGAAAATCTTGTTGATGATTTTAATCTTTATGGCGCGGCTGTTTTATCTAAAAGTGGAACTATTCTTACAAAATCTGGAAATTTTTCGGACAGGCTGTCTGATGCCGAAAAAATGATTTTTAAGACAGCGGCTGGCGGACGTTCAGACTCTGCTATTTCCGTAAAAGGCGAAGAAGTTCTAAATGTTTGTGCAACTCCGCTTGGCGATTACGTTCTTATTGCAGAAAAAGACATTACGAATGTAGAACTTCTGGAAAAATATGGCGGCTTGTGTAATATAGTTGTTACTATTTTTATAGATGATTTACGTGTAGAAACTACAATCAAAGATGCAAACGGAAATTATCTTAAAGGAACTCGCCTGAACAACGACACAATTTACAATCAGGTTTATGTAAATAAAGATGTTTTCTATGGTAACAATGTTATTAACGGTCAGCGTTATGTAACCATTTATTCTCCTTACGAAAATGATGAAAATGTAAAGGTAATGCTTTTTATTGGTATATCCCTTAATCAGATTGATTCGATTTCATCTGAAGTTTCCGGTTCTATTATGCCGGTTGTAATGGCTGTTATTATTCTTGTAATTCTTATAATCATTCTTGCCATTGCGCTTTTCCTTATGAAGCCGCTTAAGCACACTGTAATGGCTTTTGATTCTTTGAACGGCGGCACTGGTGTTGCAGACCTTACTTTAAGAATCAGACAGAAGAGTAATGATGAAATTGGAGAAATGAGTTCTTCTATTAATACGTTTATTAATACGCAGCAGAATCTGCTTCTGGAAGTTGACCATGCAACGGACGAGCTTCAGTCTGTGGGCGAAGAACTTGCTTCGAGCAGTCAGCAGTCGGCAAGTGCAATTGCCGAAATTATGGCAAACATTCAGAGCGTAAAAAGATCTGTTGTAAATCAGACGGATGCTTTGGTTGGTGTTCAAAAAGCGCTGCAGTCAAATATTGATAATATTGAAAGCCTTGATAAATTGATTGAAAATCAGTCTGCCGGAATTACACAGTCTTCGGCCTCAATCGAAGAAATGGTTGGTAATATTTCTTCGGTAACTTCTAACGTTAGTAAAATGGCCGAAGAGTTTAAGGTTTTGATGCAGATTACAACTGAAGGTCGCGAACGTCAGAACGAAGTTGCAACTCAGGTTTCTAATATGGCAGAGCAGTCTCAGCATCTTGCTGATGCAAACAATGTAATTTCTCAGATTGCTTCGCAGACAAACCTCCTTGCAATGAATGCGGCTATCGAAGCGGCGCATGCGGGCGAAGCCGGAAAAGGTTTCTCTGTTGTTGCGGACGAAATTCGTAAGCTTGCTGAAGATTCTGCCCGTCAGACAAAGGCTATTAAAGCTGAATTAAGCGGAATTTCTAAAATTATTGAAGAGGTTGTTGCTACTTCTGAAAATTCTGTCCGTGGTTTTGCAGAAATCACTTCAAAGGTTTCCAGCACAGAAGAGCTTGTTTCCCAGATTGATGGGGCAATGGAAGAGCAGGAAGAAGCTTCTCAGCAGGTTCTTGTTGCCTTGCGAGAGATTAACGAAAGTACTGCCGAAGTTAAAACAACATCTAAGGAAATGTCTGCCGGTATTGAGCAGGTTACAACTGCCGTAAATAATCTTGATATGATTGCACAGACGGTTGCGGGCAGTATGGAAGAAATGTCTGCCGGAGCTACAGAAATTAATAATGCGGCTCAGAGTGTTTCTGAAATGGCTACAAAAACTAACGATAATATTCATTCTCTGGAATCTATTCTTGGTAAGTTTAAGCTGCAAAATGATGCAGAAGAAAGTTCTGAATCTGTAGATTCTGATTCTACTGAAGAAACTTCTGTTGAGGAAACCGAAAATATTGAAGGAGGCGATGCAGATTCAAATGCTTCTGAAGAAGCACCTTTGAACTGATTTTAATTATATGCTGTATATTTTTGATATGGGTGGTGTTATTACAACTACCTTTGACATGAAAATTATTTACCAGAAACTCAAACTTTCTAAAGAGCAGTTTAATGAGATTTGCAACTTTGGAAAAATTAATCTGCTTGCAGAATATGAAATTGGTACTATTACTGCCTCATATTTCTGGGAACAGTTTTATGCAAGAATTGGAAATATGCAGCATCTTGACCTTAACGGAATAAATACTTTACAGGCAGATTTAAAAGTTATTACTCCGGAAGTGCTTTCTGAAATTCCAGAATACAAGTATGACCTTTTTAGAATGTGCTTTCATCCGGAATTGCAAAAGGATGTTGTTAAAGTTGTAGAAACGCTCAAAAAAAATAACCGCGTTGTTTGTGGAACGAACACAAATCAGAGCCACTGGGAAAATCATATGGAGCGCGGCGATTATTCAATTTTTCATCAGACTTATGCTTCTAACAAAATGGGCGTTATGAAGCCTGATCCAGAATTTTTTAGAATAATTCTTGAGTCGGAAGGTTACGAACCACAGCAGGCTTTCTTTACTGACGACAAGCTTGAAAACTGCAACGCAGCCGCTTCGCTCGGCATAAATGTCTATCATTTTAAATCTGCCTCTGGCCTTAAAGCTGCAATAAAAAAGATACAAAAATAAGAAGCTTTTGATAAACATTATCTATAAAAAAAAACGGAAGCGGGAGTTTTTTATATAGATAAATAGGTTTGTCTAAAAACGCTTCTTGTGCTATATTTTTTTTATGAGTAGTAACAATTTTTGCCGTGTATTTTTAAATGCAAAAGAAGAAAAAGAAATTATGCAGGGTTTTCCCTGGGTTTTTGATAACGAAATATCACATCTTAAGCACAGAAAAGACGAAAAATCTGAATGGATAAACGAGAATCTTAAAGACTGTTCTGTTGCAGACGGCACGCCCGTAGAAGTTTATACAAAGGCCGGTGGTTTTCTTGCAACCGGAATTCTGAATAAAAAATCAAAAATTACTGTGCGCATTATAGGCACCGAACATGCAGACCAGATTTATGCTGATATAAATAATTTCTGGTACGAAAAAATCAGTTCGGCTTACGAAATGCGTAAAATGTTTTATTCAAAAGCAGATTCATACCGCTTAATTTTTGGCGAAGCTGATTTAGTTCCGGGCTTTATCTGCGAGCGTTTTTGCGATGAAAATTCAAAAGTCTATCTTGTTGTTCAGTTTCTTTCTTTGTCATGCGAAGTTTTTAGGAATGAACTTATTGATGCTTTAAAAAGAGTTTGCAAGCCGGATGGCATTTATGAACGCAGTGATGCTTCTGTGCGCGAAAAGGAAGGTCTTGCAGAAGTTTCTGGCTGGATTTTTGGTTCTGGGAACGAAAATATTACGATTGTTGAAAACGGAATTAAACTTTGCGTCGATATTGCAAACGGTCAGAAAACCGGCTACTTCCTTGATCAGAAATTTAATCGTGTTGCGGCGGCAAAATTCTGCAAGGGTAAAACTGTTCTGGATACTTTTACTCATACGGGCGCGTTTGGGCTTAATGCGGTAAAAGCCGGTGCAAAATCTGTTGTTTCGGTTGATATTTCGCAGGAAGCCGTTGATATGGTAAACAGAAATATTGCTTTAAATGATGCAGAAAAATCAATGACTGCTGTATGCGCCGATGTTTTTGACCTTCTTAAACAGTACGAAGCAGAAAAAAAGCAGTTTGATGTAATTATTCTTGATCCGCCGGCTTTTACAAAATCTGCAAAAATGATTGAAAAAGCTTATGGCGGCTATAAAGAAATTAATTTGCGTGCAATGCGTATTCTTAAAAAAGACGGAATTCTTGTTACCTGTTCATGTTCGCATTTTATGGAAAGTACAATGTTCTGCGATATGATTATGCATGCGGCTACCGACAGTCACAGAAAGATTCAGATTCTGGAAAAATTTGGTGCAGGTCCGGATCATCCTGTTTTACTTGGTTATCCAAAAAGCGAATANNNGGTTTGCCGTGTCATATAATTGTGTGATTATTCTTGGACCAACCGCTGTTGGCAAAACTGCAATTGGTGTTGCTGTGGCAAGGCAATTTAACGGCGAAATTATTTCTGCAGATTCAAGGCAGAATTACCGTATGCTCAACATTGGTTCAGGAAAAGATCTTCAGGAATATTCGCAAGGCGGGCAGGCTGTTCCTTATCATCTTATTGATATTGTTGATCTTCCTTCTGAATATACGGTTTATAATTACCAGCACGATTTTTACAAGGCATTTAAAGATATATGTGAACGAGGAAAGCTGCCTGTAGTTGTTGGTGGAACCGGAATGTATATTGATTCAATTGTTCGTAATTACGAGCTGGTTAATCTTCCGGAAAACGAAAAACTTCATAAAGAGCTGGAAGAAACTCCTCTGGAAATTCTTGCGGCAAGACTTCTGGAGCTTCAGCCGGAGCTTCATACAAAGTGTGATCTGCTTGAAAAAGATCGTGTTATAAAAGCGCTCGAAATTATAGAAGCAAAAAAACGCGGGCTGGATACAACTGCGTCTGAACGTCCGGAAATTGTTCCTTTAATTATTGGAACTACGCTGGAACGTCCTGTTTTATGGCAGAATATTAAACGTCGCCTTGATGAACGCATAGAAGAAGGCATGATAGAAGAAGTGCGTCAGATTCATGAAAGCGGTATTTCGTGGGAGCGGCTTGAAAAGCTTGGTCTAGAATATCGTTTCTGTTCGCAGCTTTTACAGGGCAAATTTGCCACTGAGCAGGAAATGTCAGATAAGCTTTTTATTGCAATAAGGCAGTTTGCAAAAAGGCAGGAAACCTGGTTTCGCATGATGGAAAAGAAAGGCGTTAAAATAAACTGGCTGCCCTGTGTTCCCGAAAAATCAGCGAGAATAGAAGCAGCCGTTCAAATTATAAAAGAAAATCTTTTGTAAAATCAGTTTGTAAAATCTAAAAGTCAGGCGAGAAGTAAAGCTGTGTTATGCAGAAACAGAAATTCTTTCTTTGATTTCTGTAAGGTAACCTGTGCGGATGCAGCTTTCAAAAAGTTCTTTTGAAATATAGTCAGTTTTTACGTCTTCAAAACCGTCCAGGTCTCTTACGATTCGAACTACAAAACCGTCATCCATTTCGCGGATGATTGTCATATAGTCTGTGTTTTTTCCAATACTTTTTAATGTAAATGTTTTCATGTTTTTTCCCCTGATTTTTTTAGTTCCCTTAATTTTATTTTCGGATATAATTAAAATAATGTTAGAAAAATCTTTAAAAAAAGTTTATTTTGACGCACATTTTCATCTTGCTGACTGTATTTCTGATGGTTGTGATGATTTTTTTGAGTTCTGGAGCGGCTGTTCGTGTTTTCATTCGCAAAAAGAGTGGGAAAAGGGGTGCTTGTTTCTGGAGCAAAACAAAGTTTTTTCTTCATGTGATTTTACTTTGTTCAGGGCTTTTGGTATTCATCCGCAGATTGCGGACAAAAATGCTCAGTTTGATTTTCTTGAAAATTTGTGCCAGTTAAAACAGATTTGCGCAATAGGCGAGTGTGGTTTTGATTTTTTTACTTCTGAACTTTTAGAAAATGCCGCGGCTCAGGAAACAGCTTGGAACACACAGCTTGATTTAGCACAAAACTACGGTCTGCCGCTTATTATTCACTGCAGAAAGGCAAACCAGAAGCTTTTTGAATATTCTGACCGCTTAAAAAAACTTCCTGCCGTTCTCCTTCATTCTTTTATGGGCTCTCCGGTCGAAGCAAAAAGTCTTTTGAATCGTGGAATAAACGGCTTTTTTAGTTTTGGTAAACAGCTTATGAATAATAATAAAAAAGCAATTGCGTGTTTTACTGAACTTCCGCTTGAAAATCTTTTGTGCGAAACCGACGCTCCCTTCCAGACCTTAAAAGGAGAAAATCATACTTTTGTAAGTGACATAAAAAAAGTTTACAACGCGGCATATTCTTTGCGTCAGAAAACTTTTCCGACACTTTCAGAAGATGATTTTTTTGAGACACTTCTTTCCAATGCTCGTAATTTTTTTGCAAAATCATAAAATCTTCCATAATTTATATAATTCTGCTATATTAGGCTTATGAATACAGCTTTTCAGAAATACAGAAATATTACTTTTGTAGAAGCGGTTGCAGCCGTTTTATTTTCTATTTTATTAATCAATTTTAGCCTTGATATTTCGCTTGCGGCTTTCCCGCTTGCAGCCGCATATACAGCCATTACGCTTTATTTTGCACTTGTAAAATTTATTTCGCAGAAAGATGGAAAAGTTTTTACAGCCGTAACAAAGCTTACTCAGTATCTTCCATATGTTTTTTTTCTTGCGTTTATTTTGCGCCGTGCCGGAAAAAACGGAACTTCATTTGCTTATGATTTAATTTCGGTTCTTTTATGGCTTGTTGTTTTTGTATGTTCAATTATTCTGCCAGATATGATGAGCGAAAAAAAGAATAAAGCTCTTCTTGCAGATTTTAAAATTAAACCACAGGTAAAACAGCGTCAGGGTGTTTCAAAAGTCATCTTTGAAGCCATAGACTGGATTGATGCATTTGTCTGGGCTCTTTTTACGGTTCTTCTTGTAAATATTTTTATTATTCAGTTTTACAGAATTCCTTCGGAATCAATGGTGCCAACCTTCCTTAAACAGGATTATGTATTTGTTTCTAAAATTGACTGTGGTCCTAAATTTCCTCTTACCGATGTTGGTCTGCCAGATTTCCGCCATTATAAAAGAGGGCAGACAATTGTTTTCCGTAGCCCGCACTATTCAATTGACCGTAAGTCAGAAGTAAGAAGTGTCGTTTCGCAGCTTATTTATATGCTTACAATTATGCAGGTAAATATCAATTACGACGAAGACGGCAATTTAAAATCTGATCCACTTGTTAAGCGCATTTGCGGAGAACCTGGCGAACAGCTTGTTATGCAGGACGGCACTCTTTATGCTCGTACAAAAGCCAATGATGAATTTAAGCCTGTTGAAACTGATAAAAAATTTGCGCGCTGGAATTTAAATGAACTTAGTGCAAAGGTTAAACAGAAGGTTGAATTTATTCCGTTTGATCAGGATATGTATGAGCAGATGCTTGCTTTTGAAGAAGAACGACGTAATTTTGATTTGTCTGCTGCAGCATTTAATGCAAACAGTCTTGTTTCTAAAATGAAAACTCTTGCCGCTAAGCGAGCCGATAACGAACAGTTTACTGCTCCAAGACTGGAATCAAGCTATCTTTTCCGTGAGTTTAATACTATTGCGGATGAAATTTTGAGCCAGGCTGGCGGTGTTCAGTGGTTTTCTGATTTTATGACTTCCTGGATTCCTGAAAAAAATAATGTTCGTGATGTTTATTCTGAATCAAATTTCCGTCTTAACGTTATGATGAAAATTGCTTTTGCGAAAATGGTTGTAAGATATTCTGAACTTGCCTTGAATAAGGCTTCTGCTACAGATATATTTTCTGATAAACAACTTCTTGCAGATTATCAGGAAGCTGTAAAGGTAAGAATGTATGTAGAAGAACTTCTTGATTTTAGAAATATGCCGGTTTTCCCTGTCAACGATTCAAATGGAAATCCAAGTTATATTCCGGACGGCTGTTACTTTATGATGGGCGATAACCGTTTTAATTCACTTGATTTGCGACATTCGTTAAATACAAAGCTTGTTCCGCTTACTTCTGATGATTCTAAGTCTGTGCTTTACCGCTCTAGAATCGATCAGAAATATGTGAACAAAAAGTACATTATTGGAAAACCTTTGTACCGATTCTGGCCTTGGTCACGAATTGGTTCTGTTTAAGATTTTCATTACAGATGCGTTGCCTTCGATGGTGATTTTTTCGCCCGGGGCAATTGCATA
>DEEV01000104.1:12842-13465 GCA_002350445.1 Treponema sp. UBA2869
TTACGGCCTTATTTGATTCAAGTACAAATATAAGCTGAACAGAGTTTGCTTTCTTTTTGTCATCAGAAGATTCAAGTTTCGGACACATCATGCTCCAGCCGCCTTTTATGTCAATTTTTTCCAGAGAAAAATATTCGCAGGAGAATTCTTTTTCGAACGGTTTAATTTTTTCAAGAGGCTTTTTTGAAATAACATCAAGTGACTTTTGTACGTGAACTTCGCGTCCGCGACCCCAGTCGTATAAACGGTAAGTTAAATCGCAGGATTGCTGAACTTCCAGAAGTCTTAATCCTCCGCCAATTGCATGTACTGTTCCAGCCGGAATAAAAATAAAATCACCTTTTTTTACATTTGCATATTCAAGATATGATTCAAGTCTGTTTTCGTTAATTGCTTTTTCAAGTTCTTCGCGCGATGCATCTTTTTTTATTCCGTAAACAAGTTTTGAATCCGGTTCGGCGTCTAGTACATACCAGCATTCGGTTTTTCCAACATTGCCCGGACCTTCCAGTTTAAGGGCAAGTTCATCGTTAGGATGAACCTGTACCGAAAGCTTATCGTTTGCCTGAATAATTTTTATTAAAAGAGGGTAGAGTCCGCCGCAGAAATCCATAAATTCTTTC
>DEEV01000104.1:13656-13916 GCA_002350445.1 Treponema sp. UBA2869
TAGCCGGTTTTTATCTTTTTTGCAATTTCATCTTTTACAATCTGTCGGTCTTCCGGATATGTCATACCGAACCAGTTTTCTTCTGATGTATAGAATTTAACTGCACCGTGATTGTTTTTAATAATATTGCCTGTTGCAACCGGGAGCAGGGCTTCGGCTTTAGGTTCCTTAATGTTTTTTGCAATAAAGTCTTCCCAGTATGTGTGGAATTCTTCGAATGCTTTAAGACTGAATCCAAAAAGATTCATGCTTACCCATTC
>DEEV01000104.1:13943-22893 GCA_002350445.1 Treponema sp. UBA2869
CTTCCGGTAAAGTGCTTTTTTTCGCCGTCCGGCATTTCGCTTATAATCTGACCGTTGGCATCGTAATAAATTTTAAGGTTTTCTACGATGGTCTTAAGCTTTGAATCTTCTACAGTGCAGACACCGCGGCTTACAGAACCGCTTTTGCTCATTGTGTTGCCAAGTATGTAGCCAACCATTGCATGTTCTGTGCTGTTTACATCAAGAGCGGCAAGATGTTTTCCAAGAACTTCAAAGGCCTGGCGTCCATAGTAATCATCAGAATTAATTACTGCGAAAGGTGTTTTTAATGCCTTTTCTGCACACAAAATAGCGTGCGCTGTTCCCCATGGCTTTGTTCGTCCTTCGCTAAGTTTAATTTGTTCCGGGCTAAGCAGGCTTTCATGCTGCTGGAATACATATTCTGCATCAAAATTGCGGGCAATCCGGTCAAAAAGTCTTTCGCGGAACGGCTGCTCAATATCTTTTCTAATAATAAAAACAACTTTACCAAAACCGCTTTTCATTGCGTCGTAGGTTGCAAAGTCCAAAAGACATTCGTCGTGCAGTCCTACACCGTCTATCTGTTTTACTCCGCCGTAGCGGCTTCCCATTCCCGCTGCTAATACTAATAATGTAGGTTTCATCATTTCCTCAGTTATTCGTGAATAATTGTTTCAAGGGCAAGTTTCATCATATCTTTGAAGGTTGTCTGCCTTTCTTCTGCCGAAGTTGCAGTTCCGTCAAGAATACTGTCGCTTGCAGTAAGAATTGCAAGTGCTTTTCTATTATACTGTGCTGCAAGAGTGTAAAGCTCTGCGGCTTCCATTTCTATTCCTGCTGCACCATATTTTTTCCAAAGCTTCCAGTTTTCGTTTATGTCGTAGAAAAAATCGCTGGAAACGCATGGAGCAACTTTTGCCTTTAAGCCAAGTTCTTTTGCGGCATTGTATGCATTGTACAAAAGTTCAAAACTTGGAACCGGTGCAAAGTGCATAAGCCCAAAACGCTGGCTTTGCAAAGAAGAGTCTGTGCAGGCTCCGTTTGCAAGAAGAACTTCTTTTAATTTAAGGTCTTCGCTGATTGAGCCGCATGTTCCAACTCTGATTGCTTTCTGTACGTTGTAAAACTTAAAAAGCTCTGTTACATAGATGGAAAGAGACGGCTGTCCCATTCCGGTTCCCTGAACAGAAATTCTTTTACCTTTGTATGTTCCTGTAAAACCGAACATTCCGCGAACTTCATTATAGCATTTTGGATTTTCCAGAAAATTTTCTGCAATAAATTTTGCCCTTAAAGGGTCACCTGGCAATAAAACCAGTTCTGCAATAGCGCCTTCCGGTGCGTTAATATGTGTACTCATAGGCTCTATTATAAGACTTATTGCATAAAATGAAAAGAAAAAACAATTTTTACGCAGGTTCCTTTTGGCTCGTTTGAAGAAATTGTAAGAACGGCGCCAATCTGGTTTGCCCTGTATTGAATTGAATTAAGTCCAAGACCGTATTGTTCCGGCGTTAGGGAAGAAGGTAAACCTTTTCCGTTGTCTTTGACAATCACTTCTATTAGTGAGCCTTGCGAAATTACGCTTACGTTTACCTCTGTGGCCTGAGAATGTTTCATTGCATTATGAAGTGATTCCTGAATTATTCTAAAAACATTAAGTTTTTGTCTTGTAGAAAGCTGAATTACATCAGAAACTTCCCATTTGTATGTACATTTTATTCCAGATTGAACTTCAAAGGAATTGCAAAGGTTGCTTATACTGTGTTCAATTCCAAGACTGGTCAGTTCTACTGGGAACGAGTTGTGAGCGTACTGTCGTGTTCTCTGAAGTGTGTCGCTTATAAGGGTTGTAAGTTCTTCAACCTGTGCCTTTTCTACCGACTTGCCGCTCGCAGAATAACTTTTGCACAACATGGAAATGCCTGCAAGTCTCTGGCATATATCATCATGAAGGTCGTTGCTGAACCTCTGGCGTTCAAGTTCGCTTATGCGCAGTACATCAGCTTCTACTTTGAGCCTTTTTTTGTTTGCTTCTACAAGCTGCTTTGTTCGTTTTGTAACTTCGCTTTCAAGGTATTCCGAACGTTTTTTCTTTTCTTCAAACTGGTTAATTCTGTTTAAAGCCTGCGAAAAGTTGATTGTAATTGAACTTAAATACTGGAGGTTTGTTTTGTTTGCATCGTAAAATGCACAGCCTATAATTTCGTTTCCGTATACAAGATATTTTAATACAAGCGAAACTGAAATATCGTTGTAAAGTTCCAGATATGATTTGTATAAGTCTCCAATAGAAATATCTTTTTCTTTGTAAAAAGTTTTAATTTCTATTCCGCGTCTGCGAACGTAAACCGGTTTTACAAGAAAACCTTTGTTGTTATGCTTTTCGGCTCTGTTTTCCGGCGCAGAAAACTGAACAAGAACAAAATTCTGAATATCAAGCTGTTCAAGATTTCGGTTAATAACCTGATTTAATTCTTCTATTGTTTCTGCGTAATTCAGTTCCTGTCCGGTATGACTTATCATTCTTAAAAGGCCTTCAGAATGAACAAAGTTGCTCTGCATAAGCCTAATAAAATCTGACGGTTCCTTATGTTTTTTTTCGGCAATGCATCCGCACGATTCCCTTATAATTAATTTGGAATTTACATAAAACGTATCGGGCTGCTTTTCTCCTAAAACCAGAGGATAAATCATGTCTACTGCTTTTTCTCCAATTTCTGAAAGCGGCTGATGAATTGTTGTAAGACTTGGAACTTCAAAACCTGATTGTGGAATATCATCAAAACCTGTAACTGCACATTCCTTAAAGCCTTTTTTGTTCTGATTCATTTTAAAGAACTTATAAACGCCCAAAGCCATGTTATCGTTGGCGCATACAATTACATCTGGAAGCTGACCGGAACTTTCTATTAAATATTCTTCCATAGATTTGATTGCGTCCTGTTCGTTAAACCAGCTTCGTTTTATAGAATATTGAAGCTCCGGAATTTCTGTCATGTTTTTAGAAATTACAGATTTAAATATACATTCACGTTCTTCTGCATCTGCATGAAGTTTAGAGCCACCTATGTAAAGAAATTTTCTATATTTATGATCAAAAATCAGATGTTCAATAAGTTTTTCCATCGGATTTTTAGATTTTACAATGAGCGACGGAATACCTTCTATTTGCATTCCTATTGAAATTACAGGAAGGTTTCCAAAAAGTTTTTCTACATCAGTTTTTTTTGTAATTGAATAGTTGTCGGCAAGTACAGACGAAAGCAGAATAATTCCGTCAAGATTAAAGAGTCCTTTTTTTGTAAAGCTGGAAAGCAGGTTGTCGGAAGTGATGCTTGTAAAGTCCTGTTGAAAGCATATAATGTCTATTCCATACTGTTCTGCTTTTTTTTTGATTCCATTGTAAATTGAAATTTGATACTCTTCGTCCAGAATGTTCAGAATTAAGCCTATTCGCATAAACTTATTATACCTTTTATTTTGAAAATATGATATGATTTATATATGACTTGTAACGTAATTATTATTGATGATCATCCGTTATTTAGCAGAGGGCTTTCTCAGCTTATTGAAACTCAGAAAGATTTCAAAGTAGTTGGACTTGCAAAAAACAGACATGAAGCTGCCGAAGTTATTCATGCTACTTATCCGGATTTAGCAATTGTAGATTTGAATCTTGGGCAGGAAGATGGTCTTGAACTTATAAAAGATATAAATGTTATGTCCCCGGCAACAAAAATTCTTGTTGTTTCTATGCATGACGAGCGTTTTTATGCAGAACGCGCACTTAAAGCCGGAGCGTTAGGTTATATTATGAAAGAAGAGGCTGAATCTCAGGTTATAGATGCAATTCAGACTGTTCGTAACGGCGAAATATATCTTAGCGAAAAGGAACGTGAACGCATAAATGACCTTACAGAAAACAGTGCAAAAAATGCCGACAAGTTTGCAACCGTAAATTCTCTTTCGGATCGTCAGCTGCAGATTTTTACGCTTATAGGCAAAGGTCTTGGAACTGTTGAAATTGCATCCAAGCTAAATCTTAGCTTTAAAACTATTGATACACATAAAGAAAATATTAAAGCCAAACTTCATTGCACGTCGTCTGCGGAACTCCGCCAGATGGCAATTGAATGGACAAATAAGGCTATGTAAGGGTAGGTAATATGTACTTTTTTCTTTTGATTTTTTTACCGCTGGTGCTTACAGCGTATTGTTTTTACGTACGTAACAAAACAATTGCACCTGTCATTTTTATTGGAATTATGTCTTCTGTAATTTTCTGCGGATTTAAGATGCTTTTTATGTATTCGCATCGAGTGGTTCCTTATTCTTTTATTGAAAATCTTTTTTATTTTCTTGTTAAACAGACTTTGCTTCCGTGTGCTGTATTGTACGGTCTTTATTTTCTTGTTACGAAAGATGATGAAGAATACAAGGTGAATGCGGTATTCCCGTTACTTATTTCTTTTTATATTGTGTTTTTACCGTATACAGAACTTACTGCAGATTCAAAAAAATACACCTGGTTTGCACTGTTTTTTAAGCCGTTTATAATTCTTTCTATGATTGTGCTTCTTGCCTGTTGTGCAAGATTTATTTATAAGGCTGTAAAAAGTTCTCTTCGTCCGCAGCTTGTAAAAGGAATTTTATTTGTAGTTTTTGCGCTTGTAATGCCTGCTGTTATAGAATCATTCTATATAATTCATACGGAAATCTTTATTGTGATTATTCTTGCGGTGCTTTACATTCTTCTTTCGCTGTTTGTGCTTAGAAAATGTTATAAGGAAAATCTGAATGCCTGATATTTGCAGGATTATTTAGCAAATATAATTTAAGTGGTTAAATAAAAAAAACCTTGCAAATCAAATGCAAGGCTTTTTTATGCAGATTTAACTAGTCATCCAAATGTCCAGCGGAACCGAGAACTTCGCGGTTCTTGCGAGCGTACATTTTCCTGAGTTCGTCGCGGGCTGGTGTAAGGTACTGACGTGGGTCAAAGTCACCTGGGTGTTCAGCAAGGTGCTTGCGAATAGCAGCTGTCATTGCAAGACGTCCGTCAGAGTCGATGTTGATTTTGCAAACTGCAGATTTTGCAGCTTTGCGGAGCTGTTCTTCTGGGATTCCTACAGAGTCAGGGATTTTACCGCCGAATTCTTCGATAATCTTTACATATTCCTGTGGAACTGAAGAAGATCCGTGAAGTACGATTGGGAATCCAGGAATTTTCTTTTCAATAGCTTCAAGAACATCGAATGCTAATGGAGGTGGGTTCAAAACTC
Organism: Treponema sp. UBA2869; assembly: GCA_002350445.1. Lineage (GTDB taxonomy): Bacteria > Spirochaetota > Spirochaetia > Treponematales > Treponemataceae > Treponema_D. Next base: position 19,211 of record DEEV01000104.1, read on the forward strand.
CGTCTGGTCCGCGTGTACACTGTTCTGGAGTGAACTTGCAACGTCCGTGTGAAGTTCCGATAGAAATTGCGAGAGAATCGCATCCTGTCTTTGTTACGAAATCTACAACTTCTTCTGGTTTTGTGTATTTTGATTCTTCTGCAGAAACTTCGTCTTCTACACCACCAAGTACACCAAGTTCAGCTTCTACTGTAACATCGTGTGCGTGAGCGTATTCAACTACTTTCTTTGTAAGAGCTACGTTTTCATCGTAAGGAAGAGCTGAACCGTCAATCATTACAGAAGAGAAACCGTTATCGATACAGTCTTTAGCAACTTCAAAAGAAGGACCGTGATCAAGGTGAAGTACGATCTGTGGTTTAGCACAGCCGAGTTCTTTTGCATATTCAACAGCTCCCTGAGCCATGTAGCGGAGGAGTGTACCGTTTGCATAAGCGCGTGCACCCTTTGATACCTGAAGGATAACTGGTGATTTTGTTTCAACTGCAGCCTGGATAATAGCCTGCATCTGTTCCATGTTATTAAAGTTATATGCAGGAATTGCATATCCGCCTTTGATAGCCTTTGCAAACATTTCTTTTGTGTTTACAAGACCAAGTTCTTTGTAACTAACGTTAGACATATTACTTCCTTTTCCGGCTATATAAAGCCGAGTTTCTTGAATTAATACTATAATATGTTAAATATCATTTTTTTTCAATTAAATTGACAAATAATCTCTTAGCAAATATAATTATTATTATATAAAGTTATATTTTGACGTTACTGTGCCGATAAGAAAATATAACACTATAATTATCGGTAAAGATAAAGTTCAAGGAGTTTTGCATGAAAAAGGGGCTTAAAGTCTTGGTAAGTCTTGCAGTTCTTTTTGTTCTTGGATTGCCTGTTTTCAGCCAGCCAAGCTCAAAGAGTATTGAGACTTTTGTGATGGAAACTTTTGATTCTGCAGGTGAGCAGAATTATTTGTACAGCGGAACAACATACAGCTGGGACTGGGCTGTAAATACAAGCCGTTTTGTTGCTGAAGGTTATCCAAAAACTGGTTACTACGAAGGAATCCCGCTTTCTTTGAAAGCATTGCTTAAGGGAACAGATGTAGAACGCAAGGTTTTTGGTGTAAAAATTGCTTTCAACCGTAAGGGAGACAACTGGTTTGAGATTTACCCTACAAAAGATGACAAGCCTTTTGAAATTCCATTTGTAGGAAGTGTATCTCAGCTTGATTTCTGGGTTTGGGGTGCAAACTACAATTACTACCTTGAAGTAATGCTTCGCGATGCAACAGGTCGTGTTCATGTTCTTCAGGCAGGAAGTCTTGCATTTAATGGCTGGAAAAATATTGTAGTAAATATTCCTGGCTGGCTTCAGCAGCATTCACACTTGCGCTCTGGTCCAGAGAATATGACTTTTGTTGGATTTAGAGTTCGTTCTGATGCAGAAGAATATGTAGATAATTATGTTATCTTCTTTGATCAGATGAAATATACAACAAATTCACTCTCATTCATTTTCGATGGTTACGAAATGAAAGATGTTGACTTTGGTGAATCTTCTGGTGAAGGGGAGGCAAAATAATGAAAAAGTTATTAGTTTTAGCAGTTCTTGCTCTTGTATCAACTGGTTTTGTGTTTGCACAGACTTCCAGCCTTCAGGATCCAAATCCTGAAACAGTAGGAAATGATTCTGCAATGTCTGCATTGCGCGAGGTTTCACTTGATAAATTTGAACGCGAAGGTTCCTGGAATGTTCATATTTCTGCTGACTATGGTGTAATTGCAGCACGCCTTTTTGAAGGTAACCCTGCAATGAAAGAGCCTTTGGCAGAAGATGAAGGTAAAGAGGCAGAAGATACACAGGTACTTGGTATTCGTGTAGATTTCTTCCGCCGTGGAAAGAACTCTTTTACAATTAAATCTGGACGTCCTATTCCTATTGAAGGAACTGCAAAGACAATTTCTATGTGGGTTTGCGGACGTAATCAGGATCATGAACTTTATGTTCTTGTTCAGGACTATTTTGGAAGCAATTTTGAACTTTATATGGGTTCACTTGGTTTCTCTGGCTGGAAAAAGCTTACTTGTGTAATTCCTCCAAGTCCGGATGGAGAACATGGTATTGTTCAGAGTTCTGCATACTTCGGAGATAAACCTGGCCTTAAGGTTCTTGGTTTCCGTATTGATTGTAACCCAATGCAGGCTCGCGGAACATATTATGTATACTTCGATGATTTGCGTGCTGTAACAGATTTGTATGATATGCAGAATCATGACGAAGATGATATGGCTGATAACTGGTAATCCTTTTTAGATGCAAAATAAGCGGCTTCGAAAGAAGCCGCATTTTTTTTACTTTTGGAAGTTTTAGGAAATTTTGTAATAACGGGAACGCTTAAAAATTTTTGTCTGCGTTATAACATTCATTCTTACTAAAACCCATAAAATAAGATTTGTATTTTTATAGATTCTTGCTGGAATATTCTTTTGTTTTTTAAGGATGACTGCTAAGTCTTTTGCGCAGAATTCTTGCGGTAAATTTTCTGGAAGCAGGGCAAGGTAATCGTCTTTGTTTTTAAAAGTCTTTGTTTCTAAAATATCTTCCAGCCTTTTATTTGTTTTGTTCCAGTTTTTCTTAAATCTTCTTTGTTTGTTTTTTGATTGAACTTCTTTTTCTGTTTGAATTCTTTCTTCTATTATGTTTGTTTTTAAGACTTCTAGTGTAAATTCAGGTTTTAAAAGCAATGAATATATTCCGGTAAGTTCACGAAATAAATCGTAAATGTTTCCTTTTACAGGACTTTTCCTTTTAGAAATTATTTTACCATTTTTATCAATTAAAATTATTGTTTTTCTTTCTATAAGCGGGTAGACAAGCCTTACTGTTTTTTCTTTTTGTATGGCGTCTTGTAATTTACNNAATTTCTATTACTTCGTTTTCTGATGTAAGAATGTCGTAAATATGTCCGTCTAGTTTTACTTCGATTTTTCCGTTTGTTTGTGCTGCATAAAAGATTTTTAGTGCATTATGAAGACTGCTTTCGTTTAGTATTGAAAATTCCATTTACTTTCCATTTAGAAACGTTTGTCTAGTATAAAGTGTAAAACCTGTAAAATGTATATATCTAAAAATAAAAAAAATACAAATTTTCTTAATTATCTGCATAAATTATCGTTGACTTTAATAAATTTTGGTATAAAATGGTAAATAAGTGGGAAACAGTGGTAAAAAGTGGTAATAAGTGGGTATGAATCTATTAACTGGTGAGTACAATAATACAATCGATGAAAAAGGACGCGTTTCATTTCCTGCGAAACTGAGGGCGGAACTTAATCAGAATGTACTTATTGCGACCAGAGGTTTGGATCGCTGCTTATGGCTTTTTACTCCTGATGAATGGGATTTGTTAAAAAACAGACTTATGAGTTCGGCATCTTTGTTTAATGAAAAAAACAGAATGGTTTTGCGCCGTTTTATTGCCCCTGCTCAAGAAGTTGAATTTGATAAAAACGGTCGTCTTTCTATTCCACAAAGCTTGCGCGAGTATGCCGGTTTAAGTAAGGACTGTACGGTGCTTGGTGTAGATAAATACATCGAAATCTGGGATGCAGTTTCTTATAAGGAATATTTGTCTGCGAGCGAAGAATCATTCCGTGATGCAGCGGAAGGTTTAAGCGGGATTAATT
>DEEV01000104.1:22917-24688 GCA_002350445.1 Treponema sp. UBA2869
ATGGAAATTGTACATACACCGGTTTTGTTAAATGAATGTCTTCAGTATCTTTCGCCTGTTGGTGAGCCGTATGAAAATCATTGTCTGATGATTGATTCGACTCTTGGCGAAGGCGGTCACACTTATAATTTCCTTAAAAAATATAACGGTCTTTCTGTTGTCGGACTTGATGCTGATAAGGTAATTCAAGCTAAGGCAAAAGAAAGACTTTCTGAATTTGGAGAAAGAGTTCATTTTTTTAACGGATGGTTTAATGAATTTTATGATAACTATCCTGCAGAATATGAACGTCCGGATTTAATTTTATTTGATCTTGGAATTTCGGTTTTTCATTACGAAAAATCTGAACGTGGCTTTTCTTTCAGATATGATGAAAAGCTTGATATGAGACTTAATGCAAATAGTGAAAAATCTGCGGCAGACCTTGTAAACGAACTGCCGGAAGAAAAACTTGCAGATTTAATTTATTTGTATGGAGAAGAAAAACTTAGCCGAAGAATTGCTAAGGCAATTGTCGAGGCGCGTCGGGGTGGAAGAATTGAATCTTCTAAGGCTCTGGCGGAAATAATATGGAATGCTGTTCCGGGAAGCTACCGTTATGGTCAGATTCATCCGGCAACAAGAACTTTTCAGGCACTGCGTATTGCAGTTAATAGTGAACTGAAAAGACTTCCATCAGCTCTTCATGCTGCGTTTTGCGATTTGAAGACTGGCGGAAAAATGGGGGTAATAACTTTTCATTCGCTGGAAGACAGAATTGTTAAGAATTATTTCAGAAATCTGGGACGACAGTGTGTCTGTCCGCCGGAAGTAGCAGTGTGCCGCTGCGGCGGAAAACAGTGTGCTGAAATTCTTACACGAAAGCCTGTAATTCCAACGAACGAGGAAATAAAGGAGAATTCTCCTTCGAGAAGTGCAAAACTGCGTGTTGTTCGTAAATTAAACGAACCAACTCAGTATCATCTTGAAGGTGTAATTGGTTATTAAAAATGAAAACTAAAGTAAAAAGTTTTTTTGTAAATATCTTTATTTGTCTCATTGTTTTATCAGTTCCGGTTCTTTTGTGCCTTTATGCTTTTCAGGCAAAAAAATATACCGACTTAAAAAAAGAAATAATTCAGCTTGAAAAAAAACAGGAACAGCTTGTAGAAGAAAATAAAAAGCTTGTAAGCGATATTGCAGTTTTATCCAGCGCAGACCGCATAGAAAAAATTGCATCAGAAGATTTGGGTATGCATAAATCTGAAAAAGAGGATATTGTGCGTGTCGAAATGACGGGAGAGAAAAAATGAGTTCGCTGTTAAATTTAAAAGAGCTTGTAAGCGGAACACACGGAAAAATTATAGGAAGCAGAATAGAATGTTTTTTTGAATCTGTTGCAACAGATAGTCGTCAGGTTCAGAAAAATACTATGTTTGTGCCACTCGTTGGAGAATTTCAAGACGGTCATAAATATATTCCTTCTTCAATAGAAAAGGGTGCTTCTGTTGTTTTATTGAATGAGTCGGAATATAATCAAAAAAAAGAATTTTATAACAGTCTTGCAGAAGAAAATGAAAAAGTTGTCTTTGTGTGTGTAGAAAATACTTTGCACGGGCTGCAGGATGCGGCAGAAACCTATGTTTCAAAATTTCCGGAGCTTTTAAAAATCAGCATAACAGGTTCAAGCGGAAAAACTACAACCAAAGAAATGCTTGTTTCTGTATTTAACGAGGAATACGGAAACGACCTTGTTTATACACAGGGAAATTTGAACAGTGAGACCGGACTT
>DEEV01000104.1:24748-27990 GCA_002350445.1 Treponema sp. UBA2869
TAAATGAAATTGCAGAAATTTCAAAGGTTCTAAAATCTCAGGTTGGAATAATTACAAATATCGGAACTGCTCATATTGGAATTCTTGGTAGTCGCGAAAATATTGCAAAAGAAAAGCGCCATAGTTTTGATTATATTCCGCGTAATGGAGCAGCTTTTGTTCCTGCAGATGATGATTTTGCCGGTTTCTGTACAAAAAATGTTCGCGGAAAGGTTATAAAGTACGGACGCTCTGTTCCAGAAAAGAAAGACGGTGTAATTTTTATTGAAGACAAAGGTTTGTTTGGAACAAAATTCAGTCTGGACGGAGTGGAAATAAATCTTCCGTTGTGCGGCGACTATAACTATCAGAATGCGCTTGGCGTTGTTGCATGTGCAAAATTTTGCGGTATTTCTGTAGAAAAAATCAAAAGCGGTATAGAAAATGTTTCTGCGGTTGGCGGACGAATGGAAGCTCTTGAAATTGTTTTAAAGAGCGGAAAAAACGCAGTTCTTATAAAAGACTGTTACAATGCAAATCTTGATTCAATGACAAAGTCTGTTGAATTTACAGCGGGAATTTCTGACAGTGGTAAAAAAATCTTTGTACTTGCAGATATGAAAGAGCTTGGTGCTAAGTCCGAAGAATCGCACCGCATAATTGGGAAAAAACTTACAGAACTGAATGCAGATTACGCTTTTTTTGTTGGTCCGGAAATGAAGTATGCTTTTTCTGAAGCAGACGGAAAAATCAAGGTTTTCTGGTATGAAAATAATTCAAGTGAAAGTTTTAGCGCAATTGCAGAAAAAATAAACGAAATTGCAGAAGATAAAGACGTGATTCTTATAAAAGGTTCTCACAGTATGGAGCTTGAAAAACTTATTCCGTTGCTGGGAAGCTGCAGGGAGAGAAAATGAGTCAGTTTACATTTTATGCAAACAAGCCGTCAGAAAATTATCACAAAATAGATATGGGGCTTTTGGCTTCTATGCTTTTGTTGTGGGGAACAGGCATTTTTACTCTTTTTGTGTGTTCGCAGAATTATGCAGAACGCGCATTTAATGGCAATTCATTTTATTTTGTAACCAGACAGCTTGTGTGTTCTGCATTTGGTTTTGCATTGTTCTTTATGTTCTTGATTACAGACGTAAAAATTGTTCGTCGTTTTATTGGTTTGATTGTAATTGCCTCTTTGATTTTGTGTTTATTAACTTTTGTGCCTTCAATTTCTATAGAAAAAAATGGTGCGCGCCGCTGGCTTAGAATGCCGGGTAATTTTACCTTCCAGCCATCCGAGTTGATAAAATTTGCGCTTGTTATGTTCCTTGCAAACTATTTTGACAAGCAGTCTAAAATTGAATTTGAAGATGAAAAAACAGTTTTGCCTTGTGTTGTTGGTTTTGTAGTTTTAGTTTCGGTTGTTCTGTTACAAAAAGACTTTTCTACAAGCGTTTTTATTACTCTGATTGGAATTCTTGTTTTTGTAGTAAGCGGTTCAAAAATTAAATGGATTATTCCGTTTATGATTATTGTAATTCCGGTTGGAATTCTTATGGTAAGTTTGGAAAAGTATCGTCTTGACCGAATTATAGGTTTTTTACGACCTGATGCTGTAGAATTTAGTACAAATATAAATTACCAGACACTTATGTCAAAGCGCGCAATAAGTGCGGGCGGTGTCTGGGGCAGCGGAATTGGTGCCGGACTTGTAAGAATTAACAGTATTCCGGAAATTCAGGCAGACTATATTTTTGCCGGCTGGGCAGAAGCTATGGGTTTTGCAGGTGTTTTTGTTTATTTTGTACTGCTCGGCTTTTTTGCATGGCGTGGGTACAGAACAGCTTTGCTTTGCCCTGATAGATTTGCTTCTTATGCATCGTTTGGATGCGTTTCAATAATATTCCTTCAGTCGCTTGTGAACTGCATGGTTGTGTGCGGAATGATTCCTTCTACGGGAATTCCGCTTCCATTCTTTTCGCTTGGAGGTTCTTCTATTATTGTAACGCTTGCAATGTGCGGCTTTATCTTAAGTGCTTCAAGATGCGAAGAAAGTTCTGAAAAAATTGTAAAAACTGACGAAATTAATATTGAATCATTAACTGTTTTGTAGAAAACGGTTTGATATAAAAAGGTGGAGATATGAGTGATGTAGGATTTATTTCAAAGGAAGATTACGTAGAGGAGGAATTTTTCTTTGATAATGTAAAAAGTGCATCTGATGCTGATGTTGAGGCAGAAAAGAAGGTTCGCATTATAAAGGTTGTTTTTTGCATTTTGTGCGTACTGCTTATTTGCGAGCTTGTTGTTTATAAATATATTATGCCAAGTTTTGCAAGCCCTAGAGTTACAGTTTCTGGAAACAGCCTTTACAGCGCAGAAGAAATTGCGCGAAAGCTTTTGCCAATGAACTGTTCAAGCTGGTTTGATTTTGATGTGGATCAGGCGGCTGCAATTTTGTCTTCTGAAAGCGGCATAAACAATGTGTCTGTAGAAAAGCATTTCCCGGATAAAATCTTTATTAACGTTCAGGAGCGCGTTCCTGTAGCGCTTACCTTTGTAATGCAGGAAGGCGCATGTTCTCCTGTGCAGATAGATAAAAATGGTGTACTTTTCCCAGTGAGAGGAAAAGCTGTCGGTTCAGAAATTCCTATCATTTCCGGGCTGCCGGTAGAATATATGGCACAGGGCATGAGAATTCCTTCTAAATTCCGCCCGCTTATAGATCAGATTTCTAAAATAAGCGAACTTCCGCAGCGTTATTTTGCCGGAATAAGCGAGATTTGTGTAATTCCTAAAGAATACGGAAACTATGAGCTGGCTTTAATTCCATCACAATCAAAAATTAAAGTTTTAACCGACCGTGCATTGAATGAAGACGCATTAAAGTATATGATGGTAGTACTAGATATTGTAAATCAGCTTGGTTCAGATGTTACCGAAGTTGATTTACGCTACGGTTCAGTTTCCTATAGAACAAGATAGGAATATTTTTGGTGGGGTCTTGTAAATATGGCAGACGATAAAATTGTTGGTCTTGACATTGGAACGAGTGTAATAAGAGTTGCAATCGGCGAAATTGACGAAGAATCCGGACGTGTACAGATTGCCGGAACCGCTTCCAGAAAATCAGCCGGTTTGCGTAACGGCGTAATCGTCAATATAGAAGATGCTAAAACTGCAATAAGAGAAGCTATAGAAGCTGCCGAACAGAATGCCGGAACTACAGTAGAGTCGGTTATTACTGCAATCGGAGGTTCTCAAAT
>DEEV01000104.1:28022-30806 GCA_002350445.1 Treponema sp. UBA2869
GACTTCTTCTGGAAAATCAACAAAAGAAATATCCCGCGATGATGTTGACCGCGTAATTGAATGTGCAACAGCAATTAATGTCCCTGCCGACCGCGAAAAACTTCACGTTATTCCACAAAACTATATCGTAGACGGTGTAAGCGGAATTACAGATCCTATTCACCGCATGGGTACAAGGCTTGAAGCGGAAGTTCATATTGTTACTTCTGCAAAAACAATCATTCAGAATATAAGGGCAACAATTCAGCGTGCCGATTACAGTCTTGATGGCGTAATGCTTAAAACTCTTGCGCAGACACAGTCTGTTTGCCATCAGGACGAAATGGACTTAGGTTCAATTCTTATAGATTTAGGCGCCGGAACTACAGATGTTCTTGTTTTAATTAACGGCGCTCCAATAAGTACAGCCTCTGTTCCTGTAGGTGGAAATCTTGTAACAAATGATATTGCGGTTGTTACGGGAATCCCTTCTTCGGTAGCAGAAAAAATCAAAATAGAATCTGGCTGCTGCTGGCTTCCAAATATTACAGCCGAAAATGATCAGGAAGTTATTTTGCCTGGTGTTGGCGGTCGTGCGCCGGAAGTTATAATGCAGTCTCAGCTTTGTCAGATTATTCAGGCCAGAATGGAACAGATTTTTACAATGGTAAAATCTGCAATCATAAAAAATACAAACGATTCCATTAAACAGCTTTCGGGAAATATTATTTTAACCGGCGGTGGTGCTATGATGGATGGTGTTGTAAATCTTGCACAGAATGTGTTTAAAACTTCTTCAGTTCGTCTTGGAGTTCCAGAAAACCTTGGTGGTATTGAAGAAGATTACAGACGTCCGGATTTTGCAACAGTAATTGGACTTGTACTTGCAAATAAAAGTCTTGCTCAAAAACGTGATTCACGAAAAAGGGTAAAGTCTCATTCTGCAAAAAAGGATAAGGCGTCTGGAAATGAAAGCGTATTAAAAAAGATTCTTAAGTCATTCTTTTAGAACTCGTGTTTGGGGAAACACGGTGCTTTTAGCACACAATGGGAGGAAATATGGGTAGCATGGGAATTTCAATCGTTAATGATGACACTGATTACGGTCAGGACGTGAACGACTGCAACCACACAATTATTAAGGTTGTTGGTTGTGGCGGTGGCGGTTCTAATGCCGTAAACAGAATGATTTCACGCGATTTAAGCAATGTAGAATTTATTGTTCTTAATACAGATTTGCAGGCTTTGGGACGTTCTAATGCTGCCACAAAGCTTCAGATAGGTCAGAAAGTTACAAAAGGACTTGGTGCAGGCGGTCGTCCGGAAGTTGGCGAACAGTCTGCCGAAGAAGATAAAGAAAATATTACAAACCTTCTGCGCGGTGCAGATATGGTATTTATTACAGCCGGAATGGGCGGTGGAACAGGAACTGGTTCTGCGCCTGTTGTTGCCCGTATTGCAAAGGAACTTGGCTGCCTTACGGTTGCCGTAGTTACTACTCCGTTTGAATTTGAAGGACGTGTGCGAATGCGTCAGGCAAAAGAAGGTCTTGAAAAACTTCACGAACAGGTAGATGCCCTTATTGTTATTCCAAACGAAATGCTCTTTAAAAATATTGATAAAAGCATGACAGTAAAAGAATCTTTCCGCCGGGCTGACGAAGTTTTGTGCCAGGGTGTAGAAGGTATTTCTAACATCATTACAAAACCGGGCGATGTAAATACCGACTTTGCAGACGTAAAGAATGCAATGAGCGGTCAGGGCAATGCAATTTTTGGAATTGGTGTTGGCGAAGGCGAAAACCGTGCGGCAGATGCAGCTTATGCGGCAATTAATAATCCTATGCTCGAAGATTCTCATATTGACGGTGCAAAGAATATTCTTGTAAACATCTGTGCAAGCGAAGAAGTTTCTCTTAGCGAAGTAGGCGAAATCTGTAAAATTATTACTTCTCATGCAGATGATAACTATAACATGTTCTGGGGTCAGGTTACACAGCCGGAACTTGAAGGTAAAATCAGTGTAACAGTAATTGCAACCGGTTTTGAAAATTCTGCAAGTAGCGAACAGAAATCAGTTGAAGCAGAGAAAAAAGAAGAAGCTGTTTTCCCTGATGACGTTATGCGCATAAAGGACCTTGATAAAATTTTGCATCCGACAGCATCTTCTGCAAAATCTGATGATAGTTTTGGCGGAGACTTTGTTTCTAAAAAAGATTTGAATGCAGAAAAGAATTATTCACAGAAAAGTCTTAATTTTAGCGAAGGTCAAGCTTCTTCTGGTGATTCCGAAAAGAAATCCTGGGGCGGAGCTTTGTTTACACAGGAAGAAAAACCTGTAAGAAAAACATTTACATCGCAGCCTGATGGTTTTACAGTTCAAAATGAATTGGAACGCCCGGCAATCTGGAGCAATCCGGAACTGAGCCGCACAATTAAGCTTACCGACGACTAAAAATCAGGTGAAATTTGGAAGCAGAATTAAACCAAAAGGACGAAAATCAGCCGTCTTCTGCCATTCAGAAATTTCTGGGGCAGTTTTATTCCGATTTGATTCTTGTAAAACGAACTTCGGTTCAGACTGCGGAAACATACGGTTTTTCTGCTGAAGAATTTTTGTGCTGGCTTCAGAATGAGCGGATTAAATTAAAAGACGTTACCGTCCAGAACCTTATGTATTATCTTGCAAAACGCAAGACCGAAGGGAATGCTGAACTGACAATTGCAAAGGATATTTCGGGCATAAGGGCTTTGGGAGAATATCTTGTGCGCAAGGGCATTTGGGAAGAAAACCGCGCGCTGCTTA
>DEEV01000104.1:30860-33374 GCA_002350445.1 Treponema sp. UBA2869
GCTTGGCGGCATTGATGTTTCTACACCTCTTGGAAAACGCGATGATGCTCTTTTTGAACTAATTTATTCATGCGGCCTTAGAATTTCAGAAGCGTGCACATTAAAAACTGCGAATGTTCATATGGAAGAACAGTTAATTCTTGTGCACGGTAAAGGCGATAAGGAGCGGATCGTTCCGTTTGGTGAGCGCGCAAAGCAAAAACTTATGGTGTATTTAAACGAAGTGCGCCCAGACCTTGTTGGCAATAGAAATGTTGCCGAGGTTTTTGTAAATTATAAGGGAGAGCCAATTTCCAGAAAAGGCGTCTGGAAAAAGTTTCAGCAGATGGAAGCTGTTAGCGGCGTAAACGCGAAAGTGCATACTTTAAGGCATTCGTTTGCGACGCACCTTTTGAGCGGCGGAGCGGACTTGCGGGCGGTGCAGGAGCTTTTAGGTCACAGCGATTTGAGCACAACTACAATTTATACACATGTAAGCAACGGGCAGCTTGAAGATGCCCATAAAAAATATTTTGTTCGGGAAAAAAAATAGATTCGTTTGGAGGATAGAAATAAAATGAAAAAATCATTTATTGCTGTTGTGGCAGCACTTCTTGTTATTGCAGGTTTTACAGGCTGCGGTGTTTCAAACAAATCAATTATAAGAATGCAGAAGCTGGAAGAAAATGTAGGCAGCCCGACGACTGTAGAAGAATTAAAAGAAGCTATTGAAAAATATCAGAAACGAGTTGCAGATGTTCAGATTGCGCAGGGACAGATTGGTATCTGGTATAAAATGCTTGGAACCCGTTATGTAGATAAAAAAATGTATGGCGAAGCTCTTAAATGCTTTCAGGAAGCGTTGAAAATTTATCCGGATAATCAGAATTTGTATTATTGGGTAGGTGTTTGTGCCGGTTATATGGCAAAGGCTTCTCTTGATTATAATGCAAGCGGAACAAACGAAGTTCGCTATAACTATTTAAAACTTGCCGAAGATGCATATCTTACAGCTATTCAGATTGATGACCGTTATGTACGGGCTTTGTACGGAGTTTCGGTTCTTTATGTGTGGTATCTTGACGAGCCGGAAAAAGCAATTCCGCTTTTGGAAAAAGCCCTTACAATTGAAAAACGTAATATCGAAGCAATGTTTGTACTTGCGCGTGCTTATTATATGACTTATGATTTTGATAAAGCTGTTGCAATGTACGATAAAATCATTTCGACAACAAAATCAGAAAAGACAAAGGCAAATGCTGAAGAAAATAAAAAAATAGTTCTTGATGAAAGTTACCAAAACTAAAAATCATCCTTTTTTTGATGATGAAAAACTGCTTTTATTGATTTCTCTCGCGCGCATAACGTTTTTAAATTGTGCACAGAAAAATATTTTGGTAAAAAATCTTGACAGTGCAGATACTCTTGCATTACTTTCTATAGAAGATATTGAAAAGCTTACAGGACGGGCTCATTCCAAAAGAATTGTCTGGAATGGTAAGGAAAACCTGCGTCTTGCTAAAGCCGCATTACAGCGCTGTAAACTTCTGGAAATCAGAATCCTTTATTACGGGGATGAAGATTATCCCGAAATTTTACGGCAGATTTTTGACCCGCCGTTTTTACTTNNNGTTTTTGCTTTACTGTCGTGGAGATGTTTCGCTGCTTGTGCAGCCGGCAGTTTCTATTGTTGGAACCAGAAGGCTTACTCCAATGGGAAAGTCTGGGGCAATGTCGTTTGCTTATGATGCAGTTTTAGACGGGCGGAATGTAATAAGCGGACTTGCGGCCGGCATAGATGGGGCTGCGCATCAGGGTGCGTTGAACGCTTTTTTTGACGAAGCAGAAAAGAAAAGCGGGCGGGTTGTTGCAAAAACTGTTGCGGTTTTGCCGGGTTCAATAGACAATATTGTTCCAAGAACGCATGTAAAGCTTGCATCGCAGATTCTTAAAACTGGCGGACTTTTGCTAAGCGAATATGAGCCTGGAATGGAAATTGCGAACTGGCATTTTGTAGCGCGAAACCGCATTATTGCAGGTCTTTCGTGTGCAACTGTGGTCGTAGAAGCACCGGCAGGCAGCGGAGCGCTTATAACTGCCGATTTTGCCCTTGAATATGGGCGCGACGTAATGTTTCATTCGGCTTGTTTTGGCGAACTTGCTAAACAGATTGCCGGCAAAATAAAAGATCAGCTTACCGAGCAACATGCAAGGGGCGAGGTAAGTAAATACAAGATAGAAAATACACCGGAAAAGTTTCTGGAAGCAGGAGCGCCGGTTATAGATAATTATAAGGATTTTTGTAAGGCTCTGGCCGAAGCTCCTGGAAAAAGAGTTTCTGTGCCGGTGCAGCAAAATTTTTTTTAGAATTAAGGATTTTTTTATGGCTGAAAACAAAACTGCAAAAAAAACATCAAAAAAAGAAAAGACTCTTCAGACACTTGTGATTGTAGAATCTCCTACAAAGGCTCACACAATTGAAAAGTATCTTGGCCCGGGTTATGTAGTAAGGGCTTCTGTTGGTCATCTTATAGA
>DEEV01000104.1:33596-36971 GCA_002350445.1 Treponema sp. UBA2869
ATTGTATTCAACGAAATTACACCGGGCGCAATTACAGAAGCAGTAAAACATCCTGGCGAAATTATTGAAGCAAAGGTAAATGCGCAGAAAGCACGCCGCGTTCTTGACCGCCTTGTAGGTTATAACTTAAGTCCGCTTCTTTGGGTAAAGGTAAAAAATGGACTTTCTGCAGGACGCGTTCAGTCTGTTGCATTGCGCCTTATCTGTGAACGCGAAAAAGAAGTAGAAGATTTTTTGCCGGAAGAATACTGGTCGCTTGATGCCGACTTTACAAAAGGAAAATCAACATTTACGGCACAGCTTGTAAAATATAACGGCGAAAATCCTGAATTAAAATCAGAAGAAGCTGTTAAAGATATTATGGAAAAAATCCGTAATGCCGAATGTAAAGTTTCTGCAATCAAAAAAACAGAAAAAACTGTACGACCAAAGCCTCCATTTACAACTTCTAAGCTTCAGCAGGCAGCGGCAAATAAACTTAATTTTACATCGCGCAAAACAATGCAGATTGCTCAGCAGCTTTATGAAGGTATTCAGATTGGTCAGAATCATGTGGGTCTTATTACTTACATGCGAACAGACTCTGTACGAATTTCAGAAGCAGCTCTTGCAGATGTACGCAACTGGCTTTCTAAAAATTATCCGTCAGAACTTCCATCTGAAGCCATTCATTATGCGGTTGGAAAATCTGCACAGGATGCGCACGAAGGTATTCGACCGACTTATGTAACTTATACACCGGAAAGCATAAAGGAATATTTGTCTCACGATCAGTACCGACTCTATTCAATTATCTGGGAACGCTTTGTTTCGTCTCAGATGACAAATGCAAAAATGGTAACCACTTCGGTTGATATTGCAGCCGACGACGCAATTTTCCGTGTTTCTGCAAGCAAAATTGCCGAAAAAGGTTTTTACCAGGTAATAAAGTTGCTTTCATCAAAAGAAGAAAAATCTTCGGGACTTCCTGCCCTAAAAGAAGGCGAAGTGCTTTCTGTAGATAATTTCCATCCTGAGCAGCACTTTACACAGGGACCTGCCCGCTACACAGACGCTTCAATTGTCCGCATGCTCGAAGAAAAAGGTATTGGTCGTCCATCAACTTATGCAACAATTATTTCTGTTTTGCTTGACCGTTATTATGTAGTACGTTCAAATAAACAGCTTGTTCCAACTCAGCTTGGAAAAATGATTAACAAGATTCTTGTAGAAAGCTTCCCGCAGGTTATTAACGAAGAGTTTACTGCAAAGGTAGAAAACGAGCTTGACCAGGTAGAAGCAGATCAGCTGGTATGGAATGATATTATTGGTGATTTCTACGGTCCATTTAAAAAGCGCGTTGACGACGTAATGGAACATCAGGAAAGTATTAAAGGCTTCCTTGATGAACAGACTGATAAGGTTTGTGAATTGTGTGGAAAGCCGATGGTTAAAAAGCTTGGCCGATTTGGATTCTTCCTTGCATGTTCAGGATTCCCAGAGTGCCATAATACAAAATCTATTCCGCTTGCTAAGTGTCCTGTTTGTGGCACTGGCGAAATTGTAGAACGCAAGACAAAGGGCAGGGGAAAATCATTCTTTGGCTGTACAAACTACCCTGAATGTACTTTTATTTCTCACTTTAAGCCAATTGATCAGTATTGTCCTAAGTGCGGCTGGTTCCTTGTTGAAAAATACGACAAAAAGAATGGAGCATATAAGAGCTGTATTAACCCAGACTGTGATTACCTCCACACCAGCGGAGAAGAGGAAGCTGTTATTCCTTCTGGGGAAGAAGAGTAGTGATGTCTGCGCTATGGTTATAAAATTCTCAAAATTGTCCGATAAACAAGTATGACGTTATCGGAACTTACGGATGAATTTCTTGTATACATTTCGGCAGTGCGGGGACTTTCGGATAACACTGTTACTGGCTACAAAAAAGACCTTGAATGTCTTGCAAATCTTTTGTCTCCGCAAATGGATATTATTGAAATTCGTAAGGAAAATCTTCTTCTTTGCATAGGTCAGCTTTCTGCAAAACAAAAATCTGCGGCAAGTATAAACCGGTTTATTGCGGCAATGCGTACGCTTTTTTCATATGCGCGAAAATTTGGTTATCTGGAAAAAAATCCTGCACTGGAAGTAAAGACCGTAAAGCTTCCTAAAAAAATCCCAAATTTTATGACCGAAACAGAAGTGAATGCTCTTTGCGATGCTCCTGTAAAAAACGAGCTTTTGTGGCAGAGCCGCGACAGGGCTTTGTTCGAAATGCTTTATTCTTCGGGCTGTCGTGCAAGCGAAATGGCAAACCTTAGCCTTAAGGATTTCCGCGACGGCTGGCATTGCGCGGTAGTTCACGGAAAAGGAAATAAAGAGCGAATTGTATATTTTGAAAAGGATGCAGTTGAAGCCTTAAAAATATATCTTGCCGACAGAACAAAAAAATTTGATGAACTGAATGTTCCGCTTAAAGAGCGCCCGGAAACTGTTTTTATAAATCAGGGGGGAACCTCGCTTACAACCGGTGGAATCCGCTATATTCTTTCAAAATATAGTGGAGCTCAGGGAACAAAGCACCATATTAATCCGCATGCGTTCCGTCATACCTTTGCAACGCAAATGCTTTCTAACGGCGCAGACGTGCGGCTTGTTCAGGAAATGCTGGGACACAGCTCTATAAGCACCACGCAGCGTTATACGCATATAACTACAGAAAAATTAATAGATATTTACAACCACGCCCACCCGCATTCATAATTTAATTCCGCTCGACTCATATTTTTTTAATGCATATAAATTCCTCTGAATTTAGCGGCGGCACAATATCTAACGGCAGCGAAAAAACAAACGATATTTATATTGAATATCCGACAGGTTCTGGAACAAACCCTGCTATTCAGCTAAAAGGCGTTCCTGGCGGCACAAGCAACATTGCGGTAACGCTAAGCGATTATTCATCAGCAAAGTATGTAATTAATGCCAACTCTTCTTACACGTCATACATATCAAGGTTTAGGTTGACAAACGGCAAAACAATTGACACTTCAACTGGTAAATTGATTCCGTAAGCTGCGGCGGGGTGGCCGACCGATAATGGTTGGCTAATGACCGCGCGGCTTTGCAAGCCAAAGAAGGGGGTGCGCGACGAGGATTTTTTTGTTGGCCAAAATGCCTCGCCCCAATATGGGCGGGTGTCGCGGGCTATGCCTGTGCGGGGGCGAGCTGGGCGGCAAGTTTGTCCGCGAGTTCCTGCACTTGCTCTAGGGGAAGGCCGGTACAACGTGCGACTTTCTCTGGCGGATCGTTTTCATTTAGCATGTTCGTCGCGGCTTCCACGGCTTTTTGCTGTGCGCCTTCAGCTAATCCTTTTTTATGTCCTTCAGCCCTGCCTTC
>DEEV01000104.1:37004-37500 GCA_002350445.1 Treponema sp. UBA2869
CTAAACCTTGTTTTAGACCTTCGGCTCTGCCTTCCTCAAGGCCTTTTCTGCGGGCGGCTGCTTTTCTGGCTGCTTCATCACGCTTAGCAATCCAAATTGAATTTTGAATATACCAGTTGTTATCTGCTTTGCTCATTTCCTTTACAATTTTTTCTGCTGCCATAATTCCCTCGTCTGAATCTGAGATTTTTTCGATTAAGTCCTTTTTGTCTTCATCGTCTACATACGAAAAGAAAAGACCCCATTTTTCCACAGGAGAAAACTTAGCATCAGAATTTTCCTTGTACTTCTTCCGGATGGTTACTAAATCAATAAAAATAATATTCAGAAGGTCTGTAAGTTTTTTCCCTGAACTGTCGGCCATATTATACCATCGCATTTCTTTGTTGTCACCTTTATTGTATTGAAAATTAAGTATTGAAATCTGGTATACTTTCTCAGAAATCCATTCCTCATTCTTTTTACTTTTTTTAGCATTGTTGCTGAGAAGTCTTGC
>DEEV01000104.1:37652-41119 GCA_002350445.1 Treponema sp. UBA2869
TTTTTATCTGCCGTCCCAGCACGGCCGAAAGAAAGCTTTTAAGCGCAAGGTTTGACTCTTCGGTTTCCTGTGTAAAAATTGCCTTAAATGTTGAATCATACAAAGGACTTAATAAAGCTGTTTCGTTCGGTCTTTTTGTGTACATCTCTGCAGGATACTGCGGTTCAAAAATTGTTATTTCCATAATGTCTCCCTGGGACAATATTTTTCCCTACATATAAATAGGCAGAGATATTCAAATTTGACCAATTTTTGCGATTTTTTTTGCTAAAAAAATATTTTGCAGGGGATTTTAAGGGGGCGGAGCCACCTTAGGCGAAGGGGGTGGGAAAAGACCGCGTCGGTTGAGCTTGTCGAAACCAGCGGGCTTTTCCCAGGGGGAAGACTTTCCCCCTCATAAACTTTAGTCCAAGGGAATTGCTAACCTTAAGGGGTTTTTGATATACTTTAGGAAATACGCATTACAGGTATTTTCTGGTGCGCAAATGGTTTTTCAGAGGTTATTATGAGTTCAAATTTTCCGCTTAATCACCCGCAGCTTTGTAATCTTGCAAGTGATTTTCCAACTCCATTCTATTTATATGATGAACAGGCTATCCGCGACAACATGAAGCGCTTTACTAAAGCATTCAGCATTTTCCCGGTTTTCCGTGAATATTTTGCTGTAAAAGCCTGTCCAAATCCTTACATTCTGAAAATTCTTGCCGAGGAAGGCTGTGGTGCAGACTGCTCTTCCCTTCCGGAGCTTATGCTTGCTGACATGGCAGAAATTAAAGGCAACCACGTAATGTTTACTTCTAACGAAACTCCGGCTGCTGAATATAAATTTGCGGCCGGGCTTAAAAACATTATCAACCTTGATGATATTACTCACATTGAATTTCTAAAAAATGCTCTTGGCGGTGAACTGCCGGAAACTATCTGCTTCCGCTACAATCCGGGTAATCTTAAACAGGGCTGCAATAACATTATAGGAAAGCCGGAGGAAGCAAAATACGGGCTCACCCGCGAACAGATTCTCGAAGCTTATAAAATTTGCAAGGCAGAAGGCGTTAAGCACTTTGGACTTCACACTATGGTTGCTTCTAACGAACTGAATCCTGACTTTTTTGTTGATACTGCAAAACTTTTGTTTGAACTTTGTGCCGAAATTAAAGAAAAATGTGGCGTAAGAATTGAATTTGTTGACTTGGGCGGTGGTATTGGCATTCCTTACAAGCCGGATCAGAAAGCTATTAATTATGATGAAGTTGCAAAGGGAATTCGAGCTGAATACGACCGCGTTGTTGTTCCAGCAGGGCTTGATCCTCTCGAAATTTACTGGGAATGCGGACGCCCTATTACAGGTCCTTACGGCTGGCTTATTACTAAAGCAATTCACGAAAAACACATTTACCGCGAATATATTGCCGTTGATTCCTGCATGGCAGACTTAATGCGTCCTGGAATGTACGGTGCTTACCACGAGGTAACTGTAAGCGGAAAAGAAAATGCTCCGCGCGATCATGTTTACGATGTGGTTGGAAGCCTTTGCGAAAACTGCGATAAATTTGCGGTTCAGCGCCAGCTTCCAAAAATTGATATGGGTGACTATGTAATTATTCACGATGCTGGTGCACACGGCCGTGCAATGGGCTTTAACTATAATGGAAAATTACGCTGCGGCGAAGTTCTTATGCGCCCGGACGGAACTTTTAAGGAAATCCGCAGAAAAGAAACTGTTGACGACCTTTTTGCTACGCTGGATTTGGACGGCGTAAAGGATTTTAAATAAACAAAACACAAGTTCAGTATCCAAACATTTTATACAGGAGATTCAACAAAAAAATGAAATACGGCTACTTTGATGATGATGCAAAAGAATATGTAATTACACGACCAGATACACCAACTTCATGGAGCAACTATCTTGGTTCTACAGTATACGGTGCTGTTATAACTAACAATGCCGGCGGCTACAGCTTTTATAAATCTGGCGCACAAGGACGTTTTTTACGTCTGCGTTTTAATTCTATTCCAATGGATCAGCCGGGTCGCTATTTTTACCTTCGCGATATGGAAGACGGCGACTACTGGTCTGCATCATGGCAGCCGGTTGGAAAGCCTCTTGATTCATATAAAAGTGAATGTCGTCATGGTACTGCCTACACTATTATTTCTTCTGAATACAAGGGCATTAAAAGCGAAACAAAATATTACGTTCCGCTTGGTCAGAATTTTGAATACTGGCGACTTAAAGTAACTAACAATTCAAATAAAACACGCAAAATACGAGCTTTTTCTTACTGCGAATTTACAAACCAGTGGAACACAACTCAGGATCAGGTAAACCTTCAGTATTCACTTTTTATTATAAAAGGTGAAAAAGTTGCAGATAATATGCTGCGCTTTTCAAGTCAGGACAATCTTTACCTTCAGCATCCACAGCAGGAACCGGGTGGAGATGTAATGACAAACTGGTTTGCTCTTGCAGGCGCTCCAATGACTGGGTTTGACACAAGCCGCGAAGCTTTTATTGGAACTTACGGCAGCTACAAGGAACCTGCCGCTGTAATTAAAGGAGAATGTTCAAATTCCGAAGCTTTTGGCGACAATTCGTGCGGTACTGTTCAAACAGATCTTGAACTTAAACCGGGCGAATCAAAAGAAATTATGGTTCTTTTGGGAATTGGTGATGCGCGCGAAGTTGGTCTTAAAACTGTAAAGGAATTTGGAAATACTGAACGTGCCGACAAGGAATTTGAAAAGCTTGTTGCCGTATGGCATGCAAAGCTTGGCTCATTTAAAGCAATCACTCCTGACGAAGACATAAATCACACTGTAAATGTCTGGGGCTTGTATAACTGTCTTATTACATTTGCATGGAGCCGTGCCGCTTCACTTGTTTACAATGGAGAACGCGACGGTCTTGGCTACCGCGACTCTGTTCAGGATATTCTTGGCGTTTCTGCCGCAATTCCGGAAGAAGCAGAAGAACGTCTTGTGCGTATGATTAGCGGCCAGTGCCAGAATGGTGGTGCAGTTCCTGTAATTTCAAAGGATTTCAATGCCGGACACGAAAAGGCTCCAAAGCCGGAAGAATTCCGTTCTGATGACTGTGAATGGTTCTTTAATGCAGTTCCATGTTTTGTTGCAGAAACAGGTAAATTTGATTTTTATAACCGCGTAGTTCCTTATGCTGACGGCGGAGAAGCTACTGTTTACAGTCACTTGCGGCGTGCTCTGGAATTTAACCTTGAACGAATGGGCAAAGACGGTCTTCCTTGCGGACTTCTTGCAGACTGGAACGACTGCCTTAAGCTTGGCTATCATGGGGAATCGCTTTTTGTTGCTTTCCAGCTGCGTCTTGGACTTACAACTTACGCTGATATTTCTGAACGCCTTGGCAAAAAATACGAAGCAGAATGGGCTCTGGCTCAGCGTAAAACACTCGATGAAAATATTCAGAAAAAATGCTGGGACGGAAA
>DEEV01000104.1:41162-44307 GCA_002350445.1 Treponema sp. UBA2869
CAATGGAAGAAGGGCAGATTTATTTTAATACTCAGGTATGGGCTGTACTTTCTTCTGCCGCAACACCAGAACAGGTTAAGCTTTGCCTTGAATCTGTAAAAGAAAAGCTTGCAACACCTTACGGCCTTATGCTTTGCGCACCTCCTTTCCAGAAAGCAGACAGAAACATTATGTCGTCTGTTGTTTTCCTTCCGGGAATTAAAGAAAATGCAGGTATTTTTAATCATACTCAGGGCTGGGGCGTAATTGCAGAAACAATGGCTGCGAACGGCGACCGTGCCTACGAATATTGCAAAGCATCTATTCCGGCAGCCTACAACGACAAAGCAGAAATCCGCCAGAGTGAACCATACGTAGTAGGTCAGACAACTTACTCTAACTACAGTAAACGCCCGGGAAATACACGTGTTTCATGGCTTTCAGGAGCGGGAACCTGGTCTTACTACGCAATCACTCAGTATATGCTTGGAATTCGCCCTCAATACGATGGTCTTTTAATTGATCCGTGTATTAAACACGACTGGGACGGCTTTACGGTTGAACGCCGCTGGCGCAACAAAAACCTATATATAGAAGTAAAAAATCCTCAGCACATTTGCAAAGGAATTGAATATATAGAAGTTGATGGGAAACGCATTGACTCTGCAGTTATTCCGGAAAAAATCCTTAAAGATGGAAGCCGCATAACAGCAGTTCTCGGCAAAAATGCTCTTTCAGTGCCTGTAACACGAGTTTAAAAATTAATTTGATAAAACTTGCATTAAGTGGTAAACTTTAAAAGTTAAAAGAAGTGGTGGGAAAAGGACTCTTCTTTGTTCTTTTTAGGGAGCTTTTATACTTAATTTGGAAAGAGTATGAAAAAAAGGTTAAGCCCTAATACATTAAAATTTATCTCGACTCTCACTGTTGGACTCATAGTACTTGTCTTTGTCACGACAATTTCAAATGTTGTAATGAGAAGAACGCTGGTTGCAGCAAGCGAAAATTATATGCAAACCTGCAGCCAGATGCTCGACGGTTATTCTAAGGCAATTCAATGGTATCTGGAAAACTATAACACATCCCTTAATTCAATGGGAGATGAAAGAATTCTTTCAGAAAGTTCTGCCGAAGAAATTCAGAGATGGCTGAAGAAAGAAAAGCCAAACGTACACAAGGACGTTCTTCAAATCTATTTTGTTGATTCCGACAACACAGTTTATTTTGACAACGGTTACGTAATTAAGGGCTCTACAAGAAAATACTCTAACGGTTCAAGAGATAACCATGTAAGCGATATTACAACAGCAAACTATCGCCCTACTCCATTCTTTGTAATTGAACATCCTGTTTTTACAAAATACGGCAACCTGCGCGGACATCTTTGTGCAATGATAGAAGTTACCACAATGAACCGTATTACAGACTTAATAAAGATTGGAAGTACTGAAAGAGTTTATCTTCAGGATCGCAACGGAAAATTTATTGTTCATCCTGATGAAAAATATCTGGGTAAAACTTTTATTCCTACAAATAATAAATATGCAATATACACTTCTGAAGCAGTTTCAAATTCAGATCCTGGAATTATAGAAACAGAAGATGAAAACGGAGAAGTTGTAAACCTTTTCTATACAAAAATACAAAACTGCGGCTGGACTCTGGCATTAAGCTTTAAGAAATCTCACCTGGAAAATGTATTTAAGCGTCAGAACACGACACGTTTTATTGTGCTTGGAATTTCTGCCATTGCACTTTTGCTGCTTATCCTGCTTGAAAACACAATCATAGATTCATTCTATAAAAAGCAGATCATTACAACTGAATACGATTCTCTTACCAACCTCTGGACAAGGCAGCGTTTTGAAGCCGAAGCAGACAAACTTTTAAGGCACAATTCTAAAAATAAATTTATGCTTGTAGAAGCCGATATCCGAGGCTTTAAATTCTTGAACCAGAATTACGGCGAAGAAACTGCCGATCAGATTATTCAGCTTTATTCAAAGCATTTGAATGACATTACAAAGCAGTTCCATGGACTTATAGGACGAGGATTTGCAGATCACTTCTACCTTCTATATAAGAGCAATTCTGTTCGCAGGTCTATGAATGTATTTAAGTCTTCGCTTGAAAATTTGAATCAAAGAATAAAGGATAATGAAATTCAGTTCCTGCCAAAGTTCGGTATTTCTTTTTACCTTCCAAACGAAAAAAACAGACAATCTACTATAAAAGATTTAATTGGACAGGCCTCGTTTGCAAAAAGTACAATCAAAGACAACATGCTTATTCAGTATGCTATTTTTAATGACAAGCTGCTTAAGCAGATTAATCACGAGCATTTTATTGAAACTTCTATGGAAGCTGCTCTGGCAAACGAAGAATTCTTTATTATGTACCAGCCAAAAATCTCGCTTGAAACCGATAAGATTGTTGGTGCAGAAGCACTTGTCCGCTGGTATCACAAAAAAGAAGGTCTTTTAACGCCGGACAAGTTTATTCCTTTGTTTGAAAAAAACGGTTTTATTACAAAGCTCGATTTTTACGTTTACGACAAGGTATTTAATTTTATTGACCGCCAGATTAAGGATGGCAATAATATTGTTCCAATTTCTGTAAATATGAGCCGCAACCATTCAAAGCCGGAGAAATTTATGTACGAATTCTTAAAGGCATTCAATAAGTACAACATTCCACCGGAAATGGTTCAGGTTGAAATTCTGGAACGCTCATTTATGGACAGCGATACTCTGCAGCAGACAACTCAGATGCTCCATACCGAAGGATTTACTGTTGCTATGGATGACTTTGGAAGCGGAGAAAGCTCATTAAATATGCTTACAAAAATTTCTGTTGATGTGCTTAAATTTGACCGCGAATTTCTTATAACATCTACAAGAGAAAACGGTTCTCTGGATGAAAA
The DNA here is from genome assembly GCA_002350445.1 of Treponema sp. UBA2869. Taxonomy (GTDB): domain Bacteria; phylum Spirochaetota; class Spirochaetia; order Treponematales; family Treponemataceae; genus Treponema_D. The sequence continues at coordinate 44,065 of DEEV01000104.1, forward strand.
GGCTGCAAAGTTCATAGAAATTCTTATAAATTTGAGCAAGCATCTTGAAAAGCAGACTATTTTTGAAGGTGTAGAAACTCAGGTTCAGCGAGACTTCTTACGCTCAATAAAATGCGACCAGGCTCAGGGATATTTCTATTCTAAACCTCTCGCAGAACAAGACTTTATACAGTTTATTAAGCTACATTCCTAAAGCTGCGACAGATGCTTATTCAACAGCTCAGTCGCCTGCTTAGGATTAGC
>DEEV01000081.1:0-1129 GCA_002350445.1 Treponema sp. UBA2869
TTTTTTTTCGATTCTGACAAAGCGCTGTATAAAATCCCGATTAATGCTAAAATAACCGCATAGGAAATTTTATGGAAATCAGTGGCAGCTGGACTATGAGCGGTGAAAATACTTACAAAAAGCGGGGCGGAATCTGGGTAAGAGTCAGGTAGTCTAACTCCAGTTCATTATCTTTATAGCGTTCACCTGTGTTTTTTTGTTATTTTCTCTGAGTCAGTTTTTTGTTATATTTAAATAAAAGGGTTTATATGACAGTCAGAAAATACGAAGAAAAAGATCTTACAGCAATGATTCAAATCTGGAACGAAGTTGTAGAAGATGGAATTGCGTTTCCGCAGGAAGAGCTGCTGACTCAAGAAAGCGGCAAGGCTTTTTTTTGCAGGACAAACCTTATCTTGTGTTGCAGAAGAAGATGGCAAAATTTATGGACTTTACATCCTTCATCCAAACAATGTTGGGCGCTGCGGTCACATCTGTAATGCAAGCTATGCCGTCGCTTCCTATGCCCGCGGAAAACATATTGGTGAACAGCTTGTAAAAGACTGCCTTATCCAGGCAAAAAAATGTGGCTATGGAGTTCTTCAGTTCAATGCTGTTGTAGAAAGCAATGTTCACGCCCGCCATTTGTATGAGCGACTGGGCTTTGTACAGCTGGGCACAATTCCAAAGGGATTTAGAATGAAGGACGGACATTTTGAAAACATCTGTCCTTATTATCATGAATTGTAAACGACGTCCCGCCCTAAAGTAAAAGCCCCTGATAAATCTCCAGATCCTTATTTCCAAAGACATTGAAGACAACCTTCTTCACGCTGGAATCTGGATTTTCTGTCAGCCACATTTCAACCGTCTCAACTGCAATCTGAGCGGCAAGATCAGCAGGAAATCTGAATACTCCAGTTGAAATGCAGCAGAAAGCGACCGATTCAAGCTGATTTTGTGCCACAGTTTCAAGGCAGTTTTTGTAGCAGTTTGCAAGCAGAATCTTTTCGCGGGATCCCACGCTTGTGTAAATAATAGGGCCAACAGTATGAAGCACATAACGACTTGGAAGATTAAAGGTCGGAGTGATTTTGCAAAGTCCGGTTCCTTCTTCATGCCCCTGTTTCTGCATCAGCTCGTTACAGGC
>DEEV01000081.1:1165-1721 GCA_002350445.1 Treponema sp. UBA2869
GTGTGGATACAGTTGTCGATACAGATGTGAAGCGGCGCAAAGCAGCCAAGCAGGGCAGAGTTTGCAGCATTAACAATTGCATCAACTTTAAGCGTAGTGATGTCGCCCTGCCAGAGGTAAAGTTTTGGGTTCCTTTCTGTCGGGCTTAAATCCGCAATATCCGTAATCCCCCGCTCTTTATTAACCTGCTGCAGGTACTCATCCTGTATTCTCAAAAAGTCAGCACTAATGGAATAAGGACCGCGAATATTCATCAAAGCCCGGAGTATATCGCGCTGACTTTTTTCATCATCAGGAATCACAAAGCCGCCTTCATTTCCGGGCACAAGGCCCAGCTTAAAACCTGCGCTACCCTTATCTTCTTTGAGGAGTTCTGTTATCAAATATAATCTGCGTTCTGCCTGTGTCATAAGCTTTTTAAAACCTCATAAATGTCATTATTTACGCAAATACTCTGTTTTTCAATCTCCCGAGGAACCTCTGCTTCTCCTTTATTTATGCAGATGTAAGTGGCCTTAGGATTTGCATAGGTCATCTTCCAGAAAGGATATTTGAT
>DEEV01000081.1:1816-4081 GCA_002350445.1 Treponema sp. UBA2869
AGCTGCCTTATTCCAGCCTTCATCTTCCACAAAAGTATCATCCGCCCTTAGGTTCATGCTCATAGGCTTTCCGCACACAGGACAGCGGGGAAGCAATTCAGAGGGGACAGTCATTTTGATTCCTTCAAATCCATTTTCCGGAAGTTCCAGACCACCATCATCCTGAATTACAAAGCCCTGTTCCCTGACCATTTTTTCAACAAAAAGCTGATTATCGTAAGTTTTCTTGTGACAAGGCTCCGAGCACTGCCAGAGACCGTAATCCCCCTGAGTATAAAAGAGTCGTGACTTATCAAAACCCGCTTTCTGAAAGCAGTGATCAACATTAGTCGTAAGAACAAAATAATTTATATTCTTTACAAGTTCAAAAAGTTTTTCATAGACAGGAATCGGAGCGTTCATGTAGCGGTTAATCATTATGTAGCGGCTCCAGTAAGCCCAGTTTTCTTCAAGAGTTTTGTAAGGATAAAAACCACCAGAATACATGTCATGAAAGCCGTACTTCTTTTCAAAATCAGCAAAATATTTTTGGAAGCGAGGCCCGCTGTAGGCAAAGCCTGCAGAAGTAGAAAGTCCCGCTCCAGCACCAATGAGAACTGAGTCTGCATTTTGTAAGATTGATTTTATGTTTTCCATTCTCCACCTCTATAGATTAAAAACAACAGGCTTAGAAAAAGCTTTATTCTCTTCAAGTCCCTTAACATGACCAAGATTGTTCAGACTGCCGGAAATCTCCGAAAGATAGAAAACCTTGAACAGAGAATGATTTGCATCATTTTTGTACAGCTGGCGAACTATGGAAGATTTTTCCATAATCATTTTCTTAACCGTAAGATTTTCTTCAAAGACAACCCTTGCACTCATTCGAATCCAGGCTGTATCAATTTCATTCTCCATAAGACGGGAGCCACAAAGGTCAATATAAGAATTCACAGAAAGCTCCTTGAACATATCCTTCTGGCTGTTTGTGCAGAACGTCGCAAACTTTCGCTTGCTTACCGAGTTTTTGCAAGCAAAAACTCGCAGGATTAAAATGCGAGTTTGCGTAGCAAACTCGTTAAGTTCGCCAACGGCGAACGACGCTTCCCATCCAAACCGATTGTTGCCAGATACTGTAAGCCTACTTTATCAAGATATTCTGCAATTTCTGTAACTGTCATTCGTGGCTCCTTTTAACATCATCCAGATTTTTTATCTAGTTGTAATTTATTGTTTACAACTAAAGGTAGTATAGTGTTGTAATTAATAAAAGTCAAGCGATGTTCTTTATTTTTTACAACAAATATGCTATATTTTATTCAGGAAAGGCTTATGAAACTGAATACGAATCTTACGGTTGCAATTCACACTATTCTCTGCATTGCTTATTTTGAAAAGGATAACAAAGTCACTTCCAATTTCATTGCAGGAAGCACTGGCATGAACCCGGTAATTATCAGAAAGATTTTAGGAAAACTTCAGGCAGCTGGAATGGTAGAAACAAAAGCCGGGGTCGGAGGCTCTACCCTTTCAAAGAAAGCCGAAGAAATTACCCTTTTGGATGTTTACAAAGCCGTAAGCGAAGAAAAGGAAAGCGAACGGTCCGTCTTTAATTTTCATGTAAATCCAAACCCCAAATGTCCCGTTGGCAGCAAAATCCATGCAGTTCTAGACCAGCCATTAGATAATGCCCAAAAGGCTTTGGAAGAAGAATTGAAAAAAACAACAATTAAGGATTTGATGGGAAAGCTATAATCTAGTGCCCTATCATAGTATTTGCCCGGTATTCTGCATTCAGCTGGGCAATTTCTTTCTTACCGTCTATGTACTGCTGATAGTCAATTTCCATGCCGCCACAGGCACAGCACATGGAGCAATCGCTTCCGCAGCCAAGAGCATCGGCAACGATTTTTTCTCTTTCTTCCTTTGTTGTGTCTTTTATCAAAATACTTTTCATTGACTAACAGCCTCCTTATTTGTATTATAAACCTATCTGAGTAATAGGTAAACAAGGATATTTAGATATATGATTAACGAAAAGGTTTTAGACTTCCTAAAAGCCAAGGGATACGCGGACAGGCTCACCGAACACAAAGAAACAATCGACACCGTTGAACATGCAGCACAGCAGATTGGCTGTTCTGAGGCGCAAATCGCAAAGACGCTTTCATTTATTGTGGATGAAAAGCCTGTTATCGTGGTAATGGCAGGTGATGGCCGAGTAAACTCGTCAAAGTTCAAAGCTCTCTTTCATACAAAACCAAGCATGATTGCCCGCGACCAAGT
>DEEV01000033.1:0-461 GCA_002350445.1 Treponema sp. UBA2869
AAAATTATACCAGCGCCTTAAGCACTTCCTGCGGGGTTTGGAAAATATAATTTGCGCCGGCGGTTGTGAGTTCGGTTTTGGTGCCGTAGCCCCAGAGGATTCCGAGGGAATCTATTTTGTTGTCTTTTGCGCCCTGGATGTCGTTCTGGCGGTCGCCAATCATAATGATTTTGGAAAGTTTGCTGTCGTTTATGCTGCAGTTTTTGATTGTATGTGCAATTACCTGACTTTTTGTGCTTCTGGTGTCGTCAAGCGAACTGCCGCCTATAAATTCAAAATAGCTGGAAATTTTAAAATAGTCGGTAACAATTTTTGCCTGATTTTCAGGTTTTCCGGTTGCAACCGCCATTTTTCTGCCCGCGGCTTTTAATCCCTCAAGCAAATCTAGCACTCCGTCGTAAAGCCGGTTTATGTAAATGCCCTTGTCAAAGTAAAATTTTCTGAAAACTGTGACCGCTTCT
>DEEV01000033.1:473-3817 GCA_002350445.1 Treponema sp. UBA2869
CTGCAACCGCTTCTTCGGTTTGTTTTTCGTTTAAGCCAAGGTATTTTGGGCAGGTGTACCAAAGAGATGGTCCTAAAAAAACGTTCATGTCTATTTTTGCCGGATCAATTCCGAAATGTTCCATCATTATGGAAAGTCCTTTGCAAATGCCTTCCTGTGAATCTGTGAGCGTGCCGTCTAAATCAAAAAAAATGTATTCTTTTCCTGTAATTTTCATAACTTTGTAAATTCATTATATTGTAAATAATATACAAATAAAATACCTGATTGGGTAAAAAAAGCCTTCCGCCCGGTAAGGTCAGGCAATAAAAGGAAAACAATGACTACAAAACAAAAAGTATTAGAAATTTTATCACAAAATAAAGAGCGCGCTGTTTCCGGCGAAAAACTTGCCGGTGAGTGTGGTGTAAGCCGTGCGGCAATATGGAAGGCTGTAAAGGCTTTGCGCGACGAAGGCTGTTCTGTTATGGGAACAACGAACGGCGGTTATGTTTTAAGTGGAACGGCCGATGTTCTTTGCGAGCAGACTATTATTTCTGAATTTTCAAAAAAATATCCTGAAATTAAAGACGTAAAATGCGAATGTTTTAAGGAAATTGATTCAACCAATACTTATGCAAAAAAACTTCTTGCGGGCGCAGGTGCCTTAAGAAATTCCAGCGGAGAATTAACCGAGTCAGGTAAAAAATATCATAAATATATTGTGGTTGCAGAAAGTCAGACTGCGGGGCGGGGAAGACTTGGAAGAACTTTTTATTCACCTTGCAAAAGCGGCGTTTATCTTACTGCCATTTACGCCCCGGCAGGCGGAATCACGGATCCTGCAAAAATCACCGTGCTTGCGGCCGCCGCTGTTGTGCGTGCTTTAAAAAAACTTTTTCCTTTTGTTGAGCCAAAAATCAAATGGATAAATGATATTTTTATTAACGGAAAGAAGGTATGCGGAATTCTTACTGAAGGTTCTGCAAATTTTGAAACTGGAATTATCGAAGCGGCAGTAATTGGAATTGGCGTAAATATTTTTGATAATTCTGATTGCTTTCCGGCGGAAGTGCAGAAAGTTGCCGGTTCTGTAATTGGAAAAAGTGATAAAAATGATATTTCCCGTGCAGAGGTTGCGGCGTGTATTGCAGGAGAACTTCTTTGCATTATGAAGGAAGATTTTCTGAAGGTTTTAAGTGAATATAAGTCTGCATCATTTTTAATTGGTCAAAATATAAAGGTTCATCCTGTTATTGGAGATGACCGTTCTGTTTACGATGCAAAAGTTCTTGATATTGATGAAAAAGCCGCTTTAGTTGTGCAGCTTTTTGATGGTTCTGTTCGAGCCCTAAATTCAGGCGAAGTAAGTTTGCATTCAAATTAGCAGCTGGTTTAGGATTTTTTTTCGGGTGGAAAGCTAAAGTATAATTTTGATTGCGAACTGATTTTTTGCATGCGGCAAACTGAATTGTAACAGAAAACTATTTTCTGATTTCCAGCGCGCGTGCCGTGTTCCAGGCTTTTTTCATTCCAACTGAAAATAAAACCGGAATAAGTGCTTTGTACATTTTTATGTTCTGTTTTCCTCCGCGAATAAGCCAGGCTTTTTTAGTTTGTTCCCATATTTTTGAAATAAGCGAAATAAAATTTAAAAATAAAAAAATAGTATTTGTAAATGCAGATTTTCTTCCAAAAATAAAAGCAATTCCGTTTCTAAGTTCAAGCGAAGTTGAGGTTTTAAAAACAATTGATGTAAGCTGCATAATTGCAAAAAGCTTTAAAAGCATCAGGACAGTTGTTTTTTGAGCCTGCCAGGAAAATTCGGGCAAGGTTTTGGAAAGTGCGGCAGAAATTAGTTGAGTAAAAAAAAGAATAAAAGCGTAATAGATTGCAGGTTTTAAGTCACAGAGTTGTTCTTTTAAGGTGAATCGCAGAAAAAATGCTGTTATGGTTTGTAATGCAATTAGGCAAAGCGCAAATTGCGGTGGAAGAATACAAATCAGAATGTTTATAACCGGAATAATTATGATTTTTACGCCAGGATTCATTTTGTGCAAAAATGAATTGCCTTTTTTATAAGAAAAAAGTGAATGTTGAATCTGAGGTTGTTTTACAGCCATAATAAATCTTCTGCTTTTTTATATTGCGTAAGTGGATTTTTGATATTCCATTTTTCAAGGTCTGTTTTAAGAGCCTGTTCTGCGCTTCCTTCAAAAACTTTTTCTCCGCGAAATAAAACTACAAATTTGTCTGCAAGTGCAAGGCATTTTTCTATTTCGTGTGTCAGAATGATTACAGTTTTGCCTTCCGACTTTAACTTTTTTATAAGAAAATTTACCTGCTTTACTCCACAAAAATCCAGATTTGCGTACGGTTCATCCATAATGATAACCGGAAGCTTCATTGCAAGCATGCAGGCAACCGCAAGCCGCCTTTTTTCTCCGCCGGAAAGAAAGCGCGCAGGAAAATCTGCTTTTTTGGTAAGACCGCATTTTTCCAAAGCTGATTCAACAGCTTCTTTTACATCACTTTTGCTCCAGCCTGCATTCTGCGGACCAAAAGCAATGTCTTCGCGTGGTGTCTCTCCTAAAATCTGCGTTTCAGCTTCCTGAAAAACAAGTCCCGGTCTTTGCCCTTCGCAATCGACCGTGCCGCTGTCTGCAGTTTCCAGACCTGCAATTATAGACATAAGCACACTTTTTCCAGAGCCGTTTTCGCCGCTTATGATAAAACAGCTTCCGTCCGGAATTTCAAGAGAAATGTTTTTTAATACATGATTAAGACCTTCGCTTGTTGCAAAGGTCTTATTTAGGTTTTCTATCTTAATCATTATTGAAGATATTGTGCCGCAACAGGTCTTAATTTTATTGCAACTGGTATTGTAATTACAAGCTTAATTATGCTGCCTGGAATAAAAGGAAGTACGCAGCATGCCATTGTATATGCCATTACGCTTTTGTCCGCTGCAACTTTTCCTGCATTTTCTGCCCAGTGTGCAAAATGAATGATTCCAGGAATATAAAGAATTACTGTTCCAATTATAAATGCCACAATAATTTTTATTATGACTGTTTTTGAAAGTTTTTTTTCTGTTACAGATGGCTTTCCGCAGATAAGGCCGGTTGCAAGGGCGCCAAGAAAATAGCCGGCAAGAAAGCCGCCTGTAGGTCCAAGCCATACAGCCATTCCGCTTGTTCCACCGGAATATACAGGAAGCCCAATCAGTCCTGCAAGTAAAAAAATTAAGGTAGGAATACAGCCGTAAAAGCCGCCAAGAATAGCTGCTGCTAAAAGGCAGATTACGTTTTGTAATACGATAGGAACTGGTCCAACTGGAATGCGGATAAATCCGCTGATACAGA
>DEEV01000033.1:4078-9681 GCA_002350445.1 Treponema sp. UBA2869
CTTTGTTAGTGGCAGGCTCAAAGTGTGTTTTCGATTCTGTTCGACTCCGGCTTTTTTAAGTTTAATTTATTATAAAATCTCTTCTTTTACCCTAAGAGCTTGTCGCTTACCTGTCCGCTCATGCTGAATTTTGCGAGCAGGTCTTCTACGGTCAGTGCTTTTTTTGCTTCGCCGCGAACGTCATACACGACCTGGCCATCCATCATCATAATAAGACGGTTTCCGTAGCGGATAGCATCCTTCATATTATGAGTTACCATAAAAGTCGTAAGCTTATCTTTTGTTACAAAATCTTCTGTAAGTTCCAGAACCTTTTTTGCAGTTTTTGGATCAAGGGCTGCGGTGTGCTCGTCAAGAAGAAGAACTTTTGGTTTTTGAAGTGTAGCCATTAAAAGTGTAAGTGCCTGTCGCTGTCCTCCGGAAAGGAGTCCGACCTTTGCTGTCATGCGGTTTTCAAGTCCAAGATCCAGAAGGGCAAGTTTTTCGCGGTAAAATTCTTTTTCTTCGTTCTTAATGTGCCATGCAAGACCACGCTTTTTGCCGCGGCGCATTGCCATTGCAAGGTTTTCTTCAATTTCCATATTTGCGGCAGTTCCCATCATAGGGTCCTGAAAAACACGTCCCAGATATTTTGCACGGAAATATTCAGGTTTTCCTGTAAGGTTTATTCCGTCCAAAGTGATTGAGCCTGTATCTGTATAATGAACACCTGCAATAATGTTCAGTAAAGTTGATTTTCCAGCTCCGTTTCCACCAATTACGGTAACAAAGTCGCCGTCTTCAAGTTCAAGATCAATTCCTCGCAATGCTTTTTTTTCTGTAACAGAGCCCGGATTAAAAGTTTTTGTAATATTTATAAGTTTTAACATTGTACTCATTTTAATCCACCTCGTTACATATCTGAATTGTGCTTGAATTTGTCGTCTGCATGACGAGTATCTTTTTCGTTTGCAGGACCTTTATAGAAATTTCTGCGTCGGTTAATTTTTGATTTTATGACCGGTACAGAAAGTGCAATTGCAACTGTAAATGCGGTAAGAAGCTTTAAGTCTGATGATTTAAGTCCAAGCTGAAGAACAAAAGCAATTACGATTCTGTAAATTATCGAACCAAGTACAACTGTAATAAGCGTGTACCAGAATCCAAAGTGAGAGCCAAAAATTACTTCACCAATAATGATTGAAGCAAGTCCAACAACGATTGTTCCTGTTCCCATTCCAACGTCGGCATAGCCCTGACTCTGTGCAACAAGTGCGCCACTCAAGGCTACCATTCCGTTAGAAATCATAAGACCCATAATTTTTGTATTGTCGGTGTTAATTCCAAGTGCGCGAACCATGTTTTCGTTGCTTCCGGTTGCGCGAATGGCACTTCCATATTCAGTTCCAAAAAACCAGTACATAATTGCTATGATTGCGGCAATTACAACTACGCCAATAATAAGCGAACTGGTTGTTGTTGTAATAAGTTCGTTTGTAAAATCTCTAAGTTTAGACATAAGGGTAGGGCTTCCAATTAAAGGAGTGTTTGCCTTTCCCATAATACGGATATTTATTGAATAAAGGGCAATCTGCGTAAGTATACTTGCAAGAAGAATGTTTATTTTAAGTTTAGTGTTCATAATTCCTGTAAGCAGTCCGCAAATCATTCCAAGTATAAAAACAAAGAAAAGTGTAAAAAGAGGATTCATTCCGCTTACAATTAAAACTGCAGAAAGTGCTCCGCCTGCGGCAAAGCTTCCGTCTACTGTCATGTCGGCTACGTTAAGAATTCTGAAAGTAAGATAAACTCCAAGTGTCATAAGTCCCCAGAGAACTCCCTGAGAAACGGCACCTTCCATTGCATAAAGTATAGGCATTGTCGTGTCCTTTTAAAATAGAGACTGCTTTAGAATAGAAATTCCAAAGCAGACTTTTTTAAGATTTTTTATATTCTATAATATTTGTAATTAAATTACAAATCGGCAGGAATTGTTATGCCAAGTTTTTTTGCTGTTGCATCGTTGATTGTAAGGTCGCAGTTGTTAAGATACTGAATTGGCATTTTGTCCGGTGTATTTTTTCCTTCAAGAATTTCTACAGCCATTTTTGCAGTTTGTTTTCCAAGCTCGTAGTAGTTAATTCCGTATGTTGCAAGAGCACCGTTTTTAACCATTCCTTCTTCACCTACGATTGTTGGAATCTTGTTTTCGTTAGCAACCTGGCTTACAAGAGACATTCCAGCTGCGAGCATGTTGTCTGTAGGGCAGTAGATTACGTCTACTTTTCCGCAAAGGCTCTGTGTAACCTGCTGAATTTCGTTTGAATTAGAAACTGTTGCTTCTACATATTTAAGACCAAGCTTGTCGCATGCTTTTTCTGCAATTTTAATCTGGAACAAAGAATTCTGTTCGCTTGAGCAGTAAAGCATTCCTACTGTTTTTGCTTTAGGGCAGATTTTCTTAAGAAGATTCATCTGAGCTTCGCAAGGAGTAAGGTCTGATGTACCTGTTACGTTTGTTCCTGGCATTGCATTTGATTTTACGAGTTTTGCAGATTCAGGGTCTGTTACAGAAGATATAACAATTGGGATTCTCTGTGTAAGGTTTGCAACTGCCTGTGCGGCTGGTGTTGCAATGGCAAAAATCAGCTTGTCGCCGTCGTTAATAAGTTTCTGTGCGATTGTAACGCAGTTTGCCTGTTCGCCCTGTGCATTCTGGTAGTCAATCTTGATGTTCTGTCCGTCAACATAACCTGCTTCTGCAAGACCGTCAACGAATCCTTTGTAGTTTGCATCCAATGCTGAATGTTCAACCAGCTGGATTACACCAATTTTAATCTGCTTAGTTTTCTTTGACTTTGCAGATAAAGCTGTTAAACAAAGTGCGGCTACCATTAAGCCTGCGATTAATTTTTTCATTTTATGTCCTCCTAAATGAAAATAATTACAATTTATATTTAATTAATTTTGCTGCCAAAATATCTTAAAGACTACTCCTGACTTGTTATTTCTTTATAAAAATTTGTGTAGTCCTTGCGTTTTTCTTTAGTGAATGCTATTGCACTCCTGGGATGTTGATTCAGTACCCCCGTAAGAAGATACTGAAGGTCAAAGCCCCATGTTGTTCCCTTTTCGCGCATTGGCTTCATGTATTTTTCTATAAATTCAATAGCAGGGTAAATGTTGTATTTAGGATTATGCAGGAATCCGAGTAAAAGTTCCATAGAGCAGTTTCCGGCTCCGCGTCCCATTGAATCGTAAGTTGCATCAAGAAAGTCTACTCCGTCGCCAACGCATTCAATTGTGTTTGCAAAGGCAAGTTTCTGGTTGTCGTGTGCGTGAATTCCTACCTTTTTGTTGTATTTTGCGGCAAAGTTTCCAAAAAGATTTGCAATACGTTCCATCTGTTCAGGGTAAATTGAACCGTAGCTGTCTACAATGTAGAAAACATCAACAGGAGTTTTTCCCAAAAGTTCAAGTGCTGTTTTTATGTCGCCTTCCTGAGCATTTGAAATAGCCATAATATTGCAGCTTGTCTGATATCCTTTTTTTGTTGCGTCTTCAATTACATCAATTGCAGCCGGAATTGCGTTTACGTATGTTGCAACGCGGATAAAATCAATAGGGCTGTCTTTTTTTTCTATGATATCTCTTTTGTAGTTACAGCGTCCTACGTCTGCCATTACGGCAATTTTCATATCGGTGTCATTTTCGCCTACAATGCTTCTGATGTAATCATCATCGCAGAATTTGCATGGACCAAACTTGTTTACGTCAAAAAGGTCTTTGTCTGCCTTGTAGCCGAATTCCATAATGTCGATGCCGGCTTTGAGGTTTGTCTGATAAAGTGCTTTTTCAAATCCTTCCGGGAAATAAAAATCGTTAACCAGTCCTCCGTCGCGCAATGTTGCATCAACAACTTTAATGCTTGGTCTGTAGCCCATCAAACTTGAAAGCTCTTTCATATCATTACTCCTGAGTAAGGTCGCCCGGCAGGCGACCGGTGATATNNCCGTTAAAAAAATTGTGAGAGCAATTTTTTAGGTTTACCAGGTAAAATCCGCGTTAGCGGTCTTAAAAAAATCGCGTTAGCGGCGATTCAGGAGGTGCTTAATTGCACATCCTTTTAATGAAAAAGATAATAGCATAAAAACTTAAAATATACAGTAGAATTAAAGTTTTTTATGTGATTTTTAAATTATTTTTAGGGAATTTTTCTGCTTTGTATTCTGTATAAGTGATGTTATAATGTTGATTATTAAAAATAATCATATTTTTGGAGCACAAAAAAATGTTTAAATCCTTGCAAAGTCGTTTTATAGCAATTCTTTCACTTTTCATTTTTATTTCTCTGACGATTGTTACAGCTCTTTCTTCAAAGGTTGTTTATTCTACGGCGCGGCAGTTTGCCGAAATTCAGGGGTCGCCGGTTGTCCTTAAGGTAAAACAACATATTGACGGCGATAAATATGAAAGATTTCTTAAAGTAATGGATGAATCTGATCCATTTTATGAGGAAACACGACTTTGGATGCTGGAACTTGCACAGTCGGTAGGATGTAAATATCTTTTTACTGTTTCAAAATTTGGAGACGGCTATAAATATGTTATTGACGGCAGCTGCGATCCAAGTGATACCGAAAATTTTTCTCCTCTTGGAACAAGTGAAGATGTTGAAGCATGGGGAAAGGCTCCTATAAAGGCTTTTTCTTCCGGTAAAGTTGAAAATTCTGGTTTTAAGCAGGAAGATGGCTGGGGCTGGACAATCAGTTCTTACGTTGCAATCCGAAATTCAAAGAGTCAGGTTGTGGGTATTATCGGCTGCGATTTTGGAGCAGAAACCCTTATTGAAACAATAAAGCGTCAGGTTCTTATTGTTTTGATTGCAGGAGCTGCTTTTGTTTTAATTGGAAGCATTGTAATTTTTGTTCTTACAAAATCTCTTTTTGGCGCAATGAAAAACATTTCAAAGGAAATGGAAGCAATTGCAAATGGAGAAGCAGATCTTACTGCAAGAATTCCTGAACACGGTGGAAAAGAACTTGCCGGACTTGCAAGAAACTGTAATGCCGTAATTGAAAGTCTTGCATCGCTTATTTCCAGACTCCAGAACGAAAGTGCTGTTTTGTCAGAAACTGGTAATCAGGTTTATGAAAAGGTTCAGAGTTCTGTTGGTCAGATTGAAAATACTGTAAACCGTATGACAGAAATTGATATGGGTGTTGATATTCAGAGCAAAAAGGTTGAGCAGCTTGCTTCGAGCGTAAGCCGCGTAGAAAACGAAATTACGGGCCTTGAAGAAAAAATCAATGCACAGAACGAAGCTGTTGCGCAATCATCTTCTGCAATTGAGGAAATTTCTGCAAACATTCAGTCTGTAAATAATGTAATAGAAAAAATTTCCAGCGAATATGATTTCCTTGTAAAGGAATCGGAAATGGGAAAAGTTGCTCAGCAGAAGGTTGCCCAGCAGATTGCTCATATTTCGGAACAGTCTCAGAATTTGAATATTGCAAACCAGACTATTGCAAAAATTGCTTCGCAGACAAATCTTCTTGCTATGAATGCGGCAATTGAAGCGGCTCATGCGGGTGAAGCAGGAAAAGGCTTTGCTGTTGTTGCTG
>DEEV01000033.1:9709-24608 GCA_002350445.1 Treponema sp. UBA2869
TTTCTGAAATTGTTGAGACATCTAACGAATCTACAAAATTCTACAATTCCCTTGGCGATAAAATCTATCAGATGGATTCTATGATGCACGACGTTGCAGGCGGAATGAATGAACAGAATCAGGCTGTACGCAGTATTCTTGAAACTGTGCAGACCGTTAATGATACTACAAGAACAATTACCACTGCGTCGGCACAGATGCGAAAAGAAAGTACAAGACTGTTTAACGAAATTAACAGCCTTAAAGAGCTTGCAACAGAAACACGCGAAAAATCTGTGGAAGTTGCAGATTCTATTTCTTCAATGAAATCTGCAGTTGCAACAGCATCTGACGCATCACAGAAAAATAAGACAGCCGCAAGTTCTGTAATTGATATGATTGACGGCTTTAAGGTGTAAATTGATTTACTCTGACTGTAAAATAGAAAACCCCTGAAATTGTTTTAAGACAGCTTCAGGGGTTTTGTTTTTAACCGGGTTCTGGCAGTTTAAGTTAGAGTGAGAAGCGTATGCTGAACGAACCAGCCGGAATGTTTGAAATAAAGTCGTAGCTTACGTTGAAGGTAAGGTCAATTACAACTATGTCGAATGAGAAACCTCCGTAAATTACAGGACGTATGTGCTGGAAAATATTGCATTCATCTCCGCCACTAAAGTTTGTAGGAAGAAGACCTGCACTCTGAGCTTGAGCAATTTGTCCGTTTTGACTTCCGATAATGTTAGACCATTTAATGTCCTTTACATACCAGTCTACTTTTGATGCAGTCATCATGATTCTTGTTCCAAGATATGGTGTAAAGAACAGAAATTTTGCAGAAGCCTGTGCATTAAGGCTTAAAGTTCCGCTCTGGAAGTCTAAACCTGCTGTTGCATGGTCAGAATCGTTTATGCCGACGCTTCCTTTTGTGTAATAAAAGCCTGCTCCAACCGAAAGCTTTGAGTCGAATCTTTGTGACTGCAAAACTGCGTAGCGTACATCAAAACCAATAGAAAAATAATCAAAATTTACAGGCTTAATTGTAGAATCCAGTCCTAAAGCTGTGGTATCAATTCCGCTTATTACAAATCCAACATCAAATGGAAGAATAAATCCACCTATACGGAAATCGGCTGTAACAGTTGGCATTACCAGAGTAGAAGGAAGTCCGCTTGCACCAATGTTAAGTGCATCTGCCATTTTAATTAATGGTGTAACATCCATCATTGCAGCGCCGGCATTAATACCAAATCCAAAATGAGGTTTTGGCAGAAGCGTTCCAATCCATGCATTTGCCCATACGTTTCCCTGAATTTGAGTATTTGGAAAAACATCGATAAGTACTTTAGAAAAGTCGTTGAGTCCGTCTTTTACGGTTGTATAAGGAGTTGTTGTTCCAAGTGATGAAGAAAGTGAACTGTAGGCTTCACGAACTTTTGGAGCAATTGTGTTTTCAAGAGCACTTGCTGAGATTCCGCTATTTGCAATTTGAGCTTCTACAGATGATCTATTCTGATCAACGTAGTTTGCAATTTCATCAGGAAGGTCTAATGTTACAGGGCTTCCACCAACGTTTACAGTAACGTTTCTTGCCCAAACCGGGGTAATAAATGCGGCTGCAGTAAGCACGCATAAAAGAGTTTTAAGTTTTCTCATATTCGTTCTCCTAAAAAATCCGCGTTAGCGGACGCACAGGAAGTGCATCTTCATCAAAAATACATTAACAAGTATACATTTTTCCTGGACGATTTTGAACTAGCATTTATTATTAACTGAAATAATATATTTGTCAAAATGTTTATAAACATTTTCTTTATAAACATTTATAAAAAAAAATCCCGTTCAGGTTCGACAGTTTTTAAATTAAAACTTAAGCTGTGCCAAGATTTTCAGGTGTTGACTTTGCGTGCGGCGTTTTGTATAATGTTACTATAAATAGAAACATAACAGGAAGAATTATGGCATATTCAGATAATGGTTTTTTTGATAATTATGGTGGAAAATATGTTGCGGAAGTTTTGAGTCGTCCGCTGGAAGAATTAAAGGAAGCTTTTGAAAAAGCAAAAAAAGATTCTTCTTTTATAGAAGAACTTGAAACAATTCAGCGCGATTACATTGGACGAGAAACTCCACTTTTATTTGCTGAAACGGCAACTAAGCTTTTGGGCGGCGCTCAGATTTATATTAAGCTTGAAGGGCTTGCGAATACTGGTGCTCATAAAATTAACAATGCAATTGGTCAGTGCCTGCTTGCAAAGCGCATGGGAAAAAATCGCATTATCGCAGAAACTGGTGCTGGACAGCATGGTGTTGCAACTGCCGCTGCCTGCGCAAAACTTGGTCTTGACTGTACTGTTTACATGGGCGAGGTTGATGTGCGCCGACAGCAGCCGAATGTTGCCGCAATGGAACTTTACGGTGCAAAGGTTCATCCTGTTACTTCTGGAAGCCGTACGCTTAAGGATGCTGTAAATGAAGCAATGCGTGACTGGGCCGCTAATCCTGATTCAACACATTATGTTTTGGGAAGTGCACTTGGTCCTGAACCTTTTCCTGACATGGTACGTGAATTCCAGAGCGTAATTGGACGAGAGGTTGAACGCCAGGCTGCAGAAAAGAAACTTGATGTTGCGGCTATGGTTGCCTGTGTTGGCGGCGGTTCAAATTCTATTGGTTTCTTTGCTCCATTTATTGATAAAAAAGAGCCGCGTCTTATTGGTGTTGAAGCCGGCGGCATTGGTGATGGAATTGGTGAAAATGCTGTGCGAATGTCGGGAAAGGCAGCTCGCGACGGAATTCTTCAGGGATATAAATCACGTTTTCTTTTAGATGAAGACGGACAGGCTTTGCCGACACGTTCAATTTCTGCCGGTCTTGATTATTGCGGAATAGGACCTCAGCTTGCGGCTCTTGGTCGTTCCGGACGTATTGAATTTACTTACGCCCGTGATAATGAAGCATTGGACGCTGTTAAGTTCTTTGCGCGCAATGAAGGTGTGCTTTTTGCTATGGAAAGTGCGCATGCGGGGGCTGCGGCTATTAAGCTTGCTCCAACTTTGCCTAAAGACAAGGCTATTATTATTAATATGAGCGGACGCGGAGACAAAGATGTGTTTATTACGTGTCCTGTTTTCCGCCGTGATGAATGGCTTACGTTCCTTCACGCAGAAATTGAGCGTTTGGAAACCGGAAAAGACATTCATAACGCAAAAGTAATGTCATGACGAGCTGGCGCTCGCTGACGAGTTTTTTACTTCGTAAAAAACATCGCACATTTTGTTAGATATCTGTCTGTTTCTCTTGACAGAAACAACTTGGTCAGTTAGAATGTTTCTATAAATAGAATCAAAATTAAGAGGTGAAAATATGAAAAAAATTATTACTGCTGTTATGGCATTTGCTCTTTGTCTTTCATTTGCATCAGCAAAGTCAAAGACAGTAAAAGCTAAAAAAGTAAAAATCGGAATTGCAAAAATTGTTCAGCACGTAGCTTTGGATGATGTTGAACGCGGAGTTATGGACGCAATCAAGGCTGCCGGAATTGACGCAACATTCGACCTTCAGAATGCAAACGGCGATGTAAATACTGCAAATCAGATTGCGGCTCAGTACCGCGATGAACGCGTTGATGTTGCTGTTGGTATTGCAACTCCTATTGCTATTGCGCTTGCAAACACCTTGCGCGATACACCAGTTGTTTTCGGAACTGTAACAGATCCTCTCGGAGCAGGTCTTGTAAAGACACTTGCTCACGGTGAGAAAAATGTAACAGGTATGTCGGACGAACTTCCTTCAAAAGAACACATTAAGCTTTTTAAGGAAATTACAGGCATTAAAACTTTGGGCTATATTTATACTTCAAACGAAGACAATTCAGTTTCTTCACTTGAACTTGTAAAACAGGGTTGTAAAGAAGCTGGACTCGAACTTGTTGTTCAGGCAATTTCTACATCTGCAGAAGTAAAGCAGGCTGCAGAAGCAATTGTAAACCGCTGTGATGGAATCTATCTTACAACTGACAATACAGTTTTCTCTGCACTTCCAAGCCTTGTAGCTGTATTCAATAAGGCAAAAAAGCCAATTTTCTCTGGAGACGTAACTGGTGCAATGGAAGGCGGATGCTTTATGGCTTCTGGCTTCAACTATTACAAGGCAGGTTATGCAACAGGTGAAATTGTTGTTCAGATTTTGAACGGCAAAAAGCCTTCGGAAATTCCGGTTCGCTTTATGACAAAACCTGAGGATTCAGATTTACTTTTTGACCTTGATACTGCAAAAGCCTGCGGAATTTCAATTCCTAAAAAATACCTTGACAAAGCAACATACATTTATCAGAACGGTAAACTTACAAAGAAATAGCAGCCTGTCGCTTTTTTTCTAATTCTTTGATATACTGTTACTCATGATAGAAACAATAGTTATTGAAGGTTTTATATACGGAATTATGGTTCTGGGCTTGTTTATAAGCTACAGAACCTTGAATTTTTGTGACATGACGGTTGATGGTGCATTCCCAATGGGCGGCTGTATTCTTGCAGCCTGCCTTTGCGCCGGACTTCCGCCGTACGTTGGTATTTTTCTTGCTTTTATTGGCGGCTGCATTGCAGGGCTTTGCACAACTCTTCTATATACAAGGCTTCGTGTTCCGGATCTACTTGCCGGAATTCTTATGATGACAATGCTTTATTCAATAAATCTGCGCATTATGTCAAACCGTGCAAACATTTCTTTTTTGCGTATTGAAACAACTTTTTCGCGGTTAACAGATTTCTTTGAAAACTCTTTTCCGTCACTTCCTTCCGAGACGGGTATTTTTGTTTTCCTTCTTATATTCATAATCATCTTTAAATTTCTGCTTGATATGTTCTTTCATACAGATTTAGGACTTACAATGGGCGCACTTGGTGTAAATCAGCAGATGATAGTTTCTCAGGGTGTAAATCCGCAGATTGTAAGGGGAATTGGTGTTTGCTTTGGAGACGGACTTGCAGCCCTTTCTGGTGCTTTTGCCGCAATGTACAACGGTTTTGCCGATGTTGGCAGCGGAACTGGAATTATTGTAAGCGGACTTGCTTCGTTAATGCTCGGAGAATTTATCATCCGTTCAAATAAAATCGGCTTCCAGACTTTGCGCGTACTGCTTGGTTCAATTATTTACCGCGCACTTATGCTTGTTGCACGCCGGTACGGTCATTACATTCACCTTACTGCAAACGACCTAAAATTAATTACAGGCTTCCTTATTATTGCCAGTCTGATTGTTGCAAATTTCAAGGGAAAATCAAATTTTGCGCGACATCTAAAACGCCCGGCAAAAGACGGCAGTGTTGAGAATCTTTGTGAAAAATCAGTTTCGGGAGGTGCAAAATGATTAAACTTGAAAACGTTGGAATTACTTTTAATGCAGGAACTCCCGACGAAAATGAAGCACTTAAAGGCATAAATCTTAAAATAAATCAGGGTGATTTTATAACTGTAATTGGTTCTAACGGAGCCGGAAAATCTACCCTTTATAATCTGATTTCGGGAACTCTTGTTCCAACAACAGGTCATATCTATCTTGAAACAAAAGATGAAAATGGTGTGGAAGTTTCCAGAGAAATCACAAAGGAAGCTGAATACAAACGTGCGGCTTACATCGGACGAATTTTTCAGAATCCTCTTTTGGGAACAGCAGGAAAAATGTCACTCGAAGACAATATGCTTATTTGCAGTAAAAAAGGCTGGAAAGGCTTAAAGATCAGTCTTAATAAAAAGAAACGTGAATTTTTTAAGGAACAGCTTAAGCAGCTTAATATGGGACTGGAAAACCGCCTTAGCGATAACGTAGAACAGTTTTCGGGAGGGCAGAGGCAGGCTCTTACGCTTTTAATGGCAGTCCTTTCAAAGCCTGCTATCCTTCTTCTGGATGAGCACACAGCGGCTTTGGATCCCACAAATGCCGCATTAATTATGAAGCTTACAAAAAAGTTTGCAAATGAATACAATCTTACTGTAATGATGGTTACTCACAATATGCAGCAGGCCTTGGATTACGGTAACCGTCTTTTGATGATGGATGGCGGTCAGATTATTCTTGATATAAGCGGTGAAGAAAAAAGTCGGCTTACTCTCGAAGATATTGCTGAACGCTTTAAGCAGATTAAAAAGCAGGGAATGACAAACGATCAGATGGTTTTGCAGTAAAAAAATTCTGTGCGCCCGCTAACGCGGTTTTTCCCCGCTAATGCGGAGTTTTTAAAGGGGTAAAAATGGCTTCTTACAATCACGGACTTTCAAAAGACGGACTTTGTTACGTTGGAGAAGAAAAACTTCTTTTTGGACAGTGCGGACCAGATAAATGCGTACATCTTACTGAAGTAATGGAATATTGCGCAGATTACGTAATGGAACTTTACACTCAGCGTGGGCAGAATCGTGATTTTTTGAGCGAAAAGGGCTATGCGCAGATGGTTTCGCGTGCAAGTTTTCATATAAACAGGCTTCCAAAAGAAAACGAAGAAATTGTAATTACAGTGCGCGAAGAAAAACCGGATAGAATTCAGCTTATGCGAAGCTACGATTTTAAAACAAAAGCCGGCGAACAACTGATTACGGCAAAAAGTCTTTGGGTCATTGTAAATCCGCAGACCCGCGATGTTGTAATGCCTGATAAGTTTGAATTTCTTGCGAAAAGTGAACTTCAGACTGAACTTGAAAAAAAGCCTGGAAAAATAAGAATTCCGGAACAGCTGGAAGCTTTAGGCGAACAGAAAATTCTTTATTCACACATTGATGGGAATGGCCATCTTACAAATGCAAAGTACATAAATTTTGCACTGGATTTTTTGCCAGAAAATTTTCAATCAAAGCAGCTTAAAGATTTTCGCCTGAATTTCTGCAAGGAAATCAGAAAGGGTGAAATAATGAAGATTTTTGGTGCATTTGATGCTGAACAGAACCGCTTTGTCGTTGTTGGAAAAAAAGACGAAGACGGAAATCTGATTTCTTCTTTTGAATGTGAACTTTTTTATTAAAATATAGGAAACAAAATTAAATTATGACTAGACCACAGCTTTGTATGACACTTACAGGTACCACTCTGGAAGAAAACCTTAAAAATATTAATGATTACCGCCGCTACATTGATATGGCGGAACTTCGTGTAGATTTTCTTAGCGAAATTGTTCCTTCGCAAATTGCCGCATTTCGCGATAAAGCTGCACTTCCGTGTATTTTGACAGTGCGACGAAAAATTGACGGCGGACAGTGGCAGAATTCTGAAGATGAACGAGCCGCTCTTTTTGAACGTATTTTTGGAGAAATTCTTAAGGTGCAGGTTGCAGGCGGCAATGGTTTTGATTTTGTTGATTTTGAAGATGATTTTCGTGATGAAAATTTAAGGCGCGCGGCTGCAAATGTTGGTTTAACAATAATAAGAAGCGTTCACAATTTTGAAGGACCGGTTGGCGATGCTGCAGAACGGGTTGCAGAAATGGGCTATTCAGAAAACGAAATTCCAAAAATAGCTTTTATGCCGCATTCGCTGGACGATGTTACAAGCCTTTTTGAAAGTGCCCAAAAACTTCAGGGAAATCATATTCTGCTTGCAATGGGCGAACTTGGCCTTCCATCGCGCATTTTAGCTGAAAAGCTCGGAAACTTCCTTACATTCTGTTCGCTTCCTTCGCAAGATTCTTCGATTTCTTCACTTGGACACCTTGACCCCGTAACTCTGAACGAAACCTATCATTTCCGCGAACTGACTGCAGAAACAAAAGTGTTCGGTATTACAGGCTGGCCGCTGGCGGCAACGTCGAGCCCGGCTCTGCACAACGAAGGCTACAAAAAAACAGGCCTTGATGCAGTTTACATTCCGGTTCGCGCACAAACTATAGACGAAGCAATTCACTTTGACGAAGCCGTTGGAATAGGCGGTATGTCTGTTACAATTCCTCACAAAGAAAGTGTAATGCCGTTTTTGAAAGAACTTAGTCCCGAAGTTTCAGAAATAGGTGCATGCAATACAATAGTTCATAAAAGCGACGGCTGGCATGGCTATAACACCGATGCGCCGGGTTTTTCAAAGTCGCTTCTTGAATTTACTGCACTTGAAAATCTTAAAGGAAAAAAAGTTTCCGTAATTGGAGCGGGTGGGGCTGCCTGTGCCGTAATTTATGCGCTTAAAAAACTTGGTGCAGATGTGTGCATTTTTAACCGCACCGTTGGTAAGGCTAAAATTCTTGCAGAGCGTTTTGATTGTGCTTATGCTCCGCTTGATGAATCTTCTCTGCAAAAGCTAAAGGAATATAATCAGATTATTGTACAGACAACTTCTAAAGGAATGAAAAACACCGAACCTGCCAATGCAGAAAACGACCCGATTTTCTTTTATGATTTTGACGGCTCTGAACTTTTGTTCGATATTGTTTATGTTCCCGAAGTTACGCCTCTTATGGCTCGTGCTCAAAAATCCGGCTGCCGCGTTTGCAACGGCTTTGACATGCTCCGCTACCAGGGCTACGAGCAGTTTAAGCTTTTTACCGGCGTTGAATATAACGGGTAGATTTATTTTCTCAGCGCCATTTTAATGTCTTCAAGGGCTTTTATTGCTGAGCCGGAGCGCAAAACCGCTTCTTCAAAAATGTCAGGGGCAGTTTTGTCTTTGTTCAGGATTTCATCGGCAAAGGTATTTGCCGAGTATTTAATTTCGGCGCGGTCCAAGATTTGAATTGCAAGCTTTGCCATTACGGTGGCGTGAACTTCTTTTACGCCAAGCAGAACATATAAAAAAGCGGCGGCACGCCCTGTAACTTTGTCGCAGACTGAAAAATTGAATAAATCTTTTCCGCTTTCTGCAAGTTCAACAAGAGGTTTAAGTCCGTTTTCTGTAATTTTTATGATTTCATCACCGCGGCAAAACACAGCCGGGCAGTTTTCATCGTTAAATATTTTTTTCGCGTTTTCTATATCAGTCATTTTTTTTCCTTTTTGAGTTTTATTGATTATGTTTTTCAGGGGAATTCTGCTGGTGCAAAACTTTTAAAAAGTGCTGCTTATAATTCCGCCGCCACGAATTACGCCTTCATCATATAATACAACAGACTGCCCCGGAGCAACAGCCCTTACAGGACTTTCAAAAGTGATTTTCCAGGCTGTTCCCTTGTAATTTTGCTGCGGCTGTTTTGAAAGGTCTTCGTCCGTTGCTTTTTGAATTACAGCATTTACCGGGCGGCTTGCAAGGCGGATTTTTACCATTGCTTCAAAAGGTTCTTTCGGTAGAATATTTCCCGGCCAGATAAATTCGTCTNNCTTTTTGAATTACAGCTTTTACCGGGCGGCTTGCAAGGCGGATTTTTACCATTGCTTCAAAAGGTTCCTTCGGTTCAATATTTCCCGGCCAGGTAAATTCGTCTGCAATCAGTCCGTTTGAATTTAATGCGTCGTTCGGGGCAAGAACAACAACGTTATTTTTTGCATCAATTGAATGAACGTAAACCGGATAGCCCACTGCAACTCCCAGTCCCTGACGTTGGCCGATTGTATAATGTTCAATTCCACGGTGGCGTCCAAGTACGTGACCGTCAAGGTCAATAATGTCGCCCGGAATGCTGGGTTTGTCTGCAAAAAGCATGTCAAAATATTCTTCGCCTATAAAATCCTGACTTTCTGCACGGTTTGCGGCATCAAGGTTTGCTTTTTTTGCGAGCTCAAAAACTTCAGATTTTTTTATTCCAGCAAGCGGAAAACGTACCTTTTCAAGAATTTCTGAAGGAAGTCTGTACAAAAAGTAAGTCTGATCTTTTGAAATATCGGCTGCAGTTGCAATCATAAAAGGTTTTTCATCTGTGCCAAAAAGCCCCTGTGTTGGACGAACAATTTTAGCATAATGACCAGTACAGAAATAATCAAAATCTATGTTGATTTTTTTTATTCCTTCGAGCAGCGCTCCAAATTTTATAAAACGGTTACAGCGGATGCACGGATTCGGAGTTCTTCCCGAGCGGTATTCATTTTTAAAATAATCAAGAACTTCGCGGTTATAAGCTTCTTTTACGTCAATCACGTGATATTCAATGCCGTGCTCTTTACAAAAAGCTTCGCATTCTGCAATATTTTCTTCTTCGCCTGGTCCATAGCAGGCTTCTTTTATAGGTTTGTCAGTTTTGATTTCCGGAATTTTTCCGTCCCACAAAGACATTGTTGCGCCAATTACATTACATCCGCGTTCTTTTAAAAGCAGCGCAGTCAAAGTTGAATCAACACCGCCAGAAAGTCCTACGACAACCGTGTCTCCCGTTTTTGGTAAATCCTGTGCAATAAATTCCATAAAAAATCCTTAAAAAAACTTACAAAAGCGTCTGTCCAAAATCCGCGCCAGACTATTTGCCTAGTATATCACAAGGTTGATTACAGGGCAATGCTGACAAAATAAGAGAAAAGGTATATAGTTAAAAAAAAGATTTTAAATAGAGGATTTCATGGCAGACGCTAAAGCAACATTTAAAGAACTTGTAAAAAAAGCAGCGGAAGAACTTTTTGCGGCAAAAGGAATTCAGGCAGAGAATGGAATTTTTGAAAAGATTGCCGTTCAGTCGGCTCCTAATCCTGAAATGGGAGATTTGGGTTCTCCAATGTTCATTTTTGCAAAATCGCTGCGTATGGCACCTCCTCAGATTGCGGCAGAGGTTGCAAAACTTATTACCGATAAATCACTTGGACAGGTTTTAGCTGTTGGTCCTTATGTAAATATTAAACTTGATAAGGCAGGGGCTGCGGCTCCTATTTTAAAGGCAATTTCACAGCAGAAAGACAGTTACGGCTCTTTTAATCAGAACGGCAAAAAACCTTTTGAAGGCCGCCGCGTAATGGTTGAATATTCTTCTCCAAATACAAACAAACCTCTTCACCTGGGACACCTTCGTAACGACGCCCTTGGTGAATCTGTAAGCCGCATTCTTAAAGCTGCGGGCGCTGAAGTTTACAAGGTAGACCTTATCAATAACCGCGGTGTTCACATCTGTAAATCTATGCTGGCATATAAACTCTTCCACGAGGCAAAGGGTGATACACCAAAAAGCCTTGGAATGAAGGGCGATCACTTTGTAGGTCAGTGCTATATTGAATTTGACCGCTATCTTAAGGGCGAAAAAGACAAGCCTGAAACAGCTCATCCTGAAGCTAACCAGATGGCAGAAGATATGCTCATTAAATGGGAGCAGGGTGATCCTGAAGTTCGCGCCCTCTGGCAGAAGATGAACGACTGGACTTTGGACGGTGTAAAGGAAACTTATGCCCGCACTGGCGTTTCTTTTGATAAACTTTACATGGAAAGCGAAACTTACCTTAAGGGTAAGGACGAAATCCTTAAAGGTCTTGAAAAAGGCGTATTCTTTAAGGCTGATGACGGTTCTGTCCGCATTGATGTAACAGATGTTGTCGGCAAGGGAAAAGACGAAGACAATCACGAAAAAGTTCTTCTCCGCAAGGATGGAACTTCTGTTTATATTACTCAGGATATTGGTACTGCTATCAGCCGCCACGATGACTGGGCTTTTAATCAGCTGGTTTACGTTGTTGCAAGCGAGCAGAACTACCACTTTAAGATTTTGTTCCACATTCTCAAAAAGCTTGGTTTTGACTGGGCAGACAAATTGTTCCATCTTAGCTACGGTCTTGTAAACCTTCCAAGCGGACGTATGAAGAGTCGCGAAGGTACAATCGTTGATGCTGATGATTTGATTGATTCTTTGCACGCTCAGGCTCTGGAAGCAATTAAGGAACGCGGCCGCGACGGCGATGTAGGCGACGCTGACGATGTTGCAGAAAAGGTTGCACTTGGCGCGCTGCATTATTATTTGCTTCAGGCAACACCAATTAAGGACATGCTCTTTAATCCGGAAGAATCTTTGAGCTTTAACGGAAACACAGGTCCTTATCTTCAGTATATGGGTGCGCGCATTAATTCAATTCTTGCAAAGGCTAAGGAAGCTGGAATTTCAGCAGATTCGTCAGAAGAGGCAGTTTCGCTTCTTTCTTCAGAAGATGAATGGGCTTTAATTAAGCAGCTTGGTGATTTTCCTATGGTTGTTGAGCGTGGTGCTGAAAATCTTGATCCAAGCGGAGTTGCAGGTTATGTATATGAAGTTGCAAAATTGTTCAGTAAATTCTATCAGAACTGTTCAATTGTAAATGCAGGAAATGAAAAACTTGCCGGAGCCCGGTTGTATCTTGCTCAGTGCACGCTTCAGGTAATTAAAAATGCCTTGAACCTTGTACTGGTGCCTTACCTGGAGAAAATGTAGCCTATGTTTGGAACTATAATCGCCGGAACTAATAATCTCTTTACTGTTGAATGCGACGATGAGGTTGTGCGCAGCTGTACAATTAAGGGAAAGGTTTTAAAAGCCGATAAGCGGTTTTATAATCCAATTGCGCCGGGTGATGTAGTTGAACTTGAAATAGATCCTGTAAATGATGAAAAAGGTCAGATTCTTTCGCTGAAAGAACGTAAAAATACTTTTTTGCGCTGGAATGTAAAAGGTCGTTGCCCTCAGCTTCTGGCAAGTAATCTTGATTATCTTATTCTTGTTACAACTCCTGACGAACCGCCTTTTAGACCTCGTTTTACCGACCGCGCGCTTGCTCAGGCAGAGCATCAGGGAATTACACCTGTCGTTGTCTGCAATAAATGGGATTTAGCAGAAAAAATGCAGACAGATGGTCGCGAAGAAGAATTTGAAGAAATTGAAAGACGTCTTACAATTTGGGAAGAACTTGGTTATAAGGTTCTGAGAATTTCGGCAAAAACTGGTGAAGGAATGACCGAATTTGCAGAGCTTTTGGAAAATCATTTAAGTGCGTTTGTTGGTCAGTCTGGAGTTGGAAAATCATCATTGATAAATGTTATGGATAACACCTGCGTTTTAAAAACAGGAAGCCTTTCGCAAAAATATGGAAGGGGAAGCCATACAACCACTAAAGGAACTTTGATTCATCTTACGCTGAACGAAACTTTGACCGAAGGTGTTCAGGGACGTACAGCAGATATTATAGATACACCGGGAATCCGTCGTTTTGTTCTGGATGATATAGAAGCTGATGACCTTGCACTTTATTTCCGTGAATTTGAACCGTTTATAGGCAAATGTAAATTTGGACTTGGCTGTAAGCATGATTCGGAACCTGAATGTGCAGTAAGAAAAGCTGTCGAAGAAGGTAAAATCACAGAAGAACGTTATGACAGCTGGAAGCGCATTAGTAATGAAATAAGAACAGGTTCCTGGGAAGACTAGCTTTTTGGAAACTCCTTATGAATGAAAAAGCTCTTAAAGAAATTGATTTTTATAGAATCCGCGATGATGTTGCGGGCTTTTGTGTTTCTGAAGAATCAAAACAGGTTCTTTTACAGAGAAATCCTTTTACAAAGGTTTCTGAAGTTGAGCAGCTGAAAAACCTTAGCCGCGAATGGTCGCTCATTCTTAATTCTGCCCGCCGGCATTCCGTAACCGCGTGGGAACCAATTCATCATTTGTACGCAATAATTCATACAAACGGTGCAGCGCTTTCTTTGCCTCAGGTTTATGCCCTGGCGCAGTTTTGCGTAAGCGTTGCAAACGTAAAAACGACGGTGTCAAACTGCAAGACAGAACTTTCGCTAAAATATCTTCCGCAGCAAATTGAAAAGCTTTCAGATTTTTCTGAAACCGAAAAAAAACTTTTCCGCGTAATTACACCGGACGGCGAACTGCGTGATTTGCCGGAAATTTCTGCCATTCGAAAGCAAATTGCAAGTCTTAATGCAAAGCTTAAAAACATAATGAAGACTTTTACGTCAGATCAGAAGCTGCAGGATGTGCTTGAATCTAATGTTCCGGTTTTGCGAAACGGACGCCAGGTGCTTGCTGTAAAATCAAGTTGCCAGAACAGAATTCCCGGCATTGTGTACGAAGTAAGCCAGAGCGGAAGAACTGTTTATATTGAACCCGAAGAATCTGTAAAATGTACCAATGAACTTGTTCAAAAAGAAAACGAGCTTCAGGTTGTCATAAAAAAAATACTTACAGAGCTTACTTTTGACCTTCAGCCTTCAATCCCGCTTTTTAAGGCATCTCTTCCTGTTATGGAACTTTTAGATTCAACCTGCGCGGCTGCAAAATGGGGGCGCGAAAACAACTGTATTTTTGCCGATACATGCAATCCGTTTAAGGATGATGATCAGCCGCCTTGTCTTATTAAAGCGCGACATCCTCTTTTGGGCGAAAAGGCTGTTCCAATTGATATCCGTTTTATGAGCGGAAAACGCGTGCTTATTATTACCGGACCAAACACTGGCGGTAAAACTGTTTCGCTTAAAACTTTTGCACTTCTTTCTATGCTGAATCAGGCAGGGTTCCCGATTCCGGCTTCTGATGGAACTCGTCTTCCTGTTTTTTCTGACATTTTTGCAGATATTGGTGATGATCAGTCTTTGGATCAAAGTCTTTCAACTTTTAGCGGACATATGAAAAATATTTCGCAGGCTCTCGGCGGTGCAAAATCTGATACTTTGATTTTACTTGATGAACTTGGAAGCGGAACTGACCCGCAGGAAGGAACTGCAATTTCAATGGCTGTTCTGGATGAATTAATCAAAAAAAAGTCGTTTGTGCTTGTTACAACGCATCAGGGAATTCTTAAAAATTATGGATACACAAATCCGTGCTGTATAAATGCAAGTGTAGAATTTAATCAGGATACGCTTTCTCCTTCCTATAATCTTATTATGGGAGTTCCTGGCGAAAGTCATGCGCTGGACATTGCAAAAAAATCTGGTCTGCCGGAAAATATTTGTGCCGCTGCAAGAAATTACATTGCAACCGAACAGGCAGATGTTTCGGCTTTAATCCGCGGTTTGAACCGCAAGCATGTTGAACTTAATAAAATTCAAAAGGAAGCTGAACGG
>DEEV01000033.1:24624-29630 GCA_002350445.1 Treponema sp. UBA2869
GGCAATCGATGCAGAAGATAAATTCAACCGCTTAAAAGAACGTGAAATTGGATTGCGAAAAAAGGAACACGAAATTAAGCTTGGAAAAACACAAGAACTTAATGACTTTTTGATTCACAGCAGGCGCACGCTGGAAAATCTTGTGCGCACCTTAAAAGAAGGTGAAATTTCCCGCGAAAAAACTTTGGGTGTAAAGCAGTTTATTTCTGACCTTACGGAACAGACTCAGAGTCTCGAAGAAAAAATTGAAGCAGAAGAAGAGAAAATTAAGCGTGAAGAAAAAGCCTTTGAAAATCAGCTTAAAGAAAAAAAACATCCTTCGAGCAGTAAAAAAACAAAGAAAAAAATCAGCAATTCTGAAGCTCTTAAAAATGCAGAGCCGCATTTTATTGAAGGTTTAAAAAAGCCTGTTGAATCAGGCGAGAATGAAGTGCTTGAATTTAAGCCTGGAGCATCTGTAAAGGCTGGTGTGGCGCAAAACGAAGGCGTGATTATTGATGCGGCCGGAAAGGGAAAATGGCAGGTGCAGTTTGGCAGCGTAAAAATGGTTATAAAGGAAAAGGATCTGGTTCTGGTTCGTGCAAAAAAAACTGAGACTGCGATTCAAAGGGCTTCTTATTCGCTGGAAATCGAAGGTGAAACAGAAAGACCTGTTTTTGAACTACGTCTTTTGGGAATGCGTGGTGAAGAGGCTGTTCGTGCACTGGAAAAACAGATCGATCTTGCGGCCTTGAATAACCTTCAACATTTCAGCGTAATTCATGGAAAAGGCGACGGAGTTTTGATGCAGCTTGTCCGCGATTATCTTTCGCATTCGCCGTTAGTTTCAGATTTTGAAACAGCACCGGCAGAAGACGGCGGCGCCGGCAAGACCTATGTAACGTTGAAATAATCGCGGGTTTGATTATGGAATGGTTCGAAAAAGAGGATTTCTGGATAAATTACGCGCCTGTAATGTTTGATGACGCGCATTGGGTAGAAGCGCCGGCAGTTGCAGAAGCAGTAAAGAAAATTGCAAATCTTAAGGATGGTGATTCCTTGCTTGACGCGGGCTGTGGCATTGGCCGTGTTTCGGTAGAGTTTGCCGCTCTTGGTCTTAATGTAACCGGTGTAGATTTAATTCAGGCTGAACTTGATGCTGCCGCCGAATCTGCTAGTGACGAAGGCGTTCACATTAATTTTATAAAAGCTGATTTGCGAAAATGGAACCGCCCGCAAAGCTTTAACTGTGTTGTAAATCTTTATACTTCTTTTGGCTATTGCGACACTACGGAAGAAGATTTTGCTTACCTTAAAAATATGTGCGACAGTGTAAAAAAAGGCGGAACCTTTATATTTGAAGGTACAACTCGCGAAATTGCCGCAATGTATTTTACAGAAGGCGAAGAATTTGAACGTGGCGGCTATAAAGTTGTTACAGATTTTTCTGTGGAAGGGGATTGGGAAGGACTTCGTTCACATTGGATGCTTTACCCGTCCGGCACAAACCTTAAAAAAAATCCCGATGTTAAACCTGTCGTAGACCACTGTTTTGTTCAGCGTCTTTATCCTGCAACTTTTCTACGAGATAAAATTCTGGAGTTGGGTTTTTCCGACGTAAAAATTTACGGTTCCTTCAACCTTACTCCGTATAATCAGACCGCCGCAACTTGTGTT
Source organism: Treponema sp. UBA2869 (assembly GCA_002350445.1). GTDB lineage: Bacteria > Spirochaetota > Spirochaetia > Treponematales > Treponemataceae > Treponema_D. The sequence continues at coordinate 26,281 of DEEV01000033.1, forward strand.
ATTGTTGCCAAAAAATAGTTTTTTAGTTTGCAAGCCGCTGATGCTCTGCCATAATCGGGTCCCAGATTTCGTGATACAGAGCTTCGTAATCGGTTCCTTCTGCAGAAATTCCGCATTTAATCATATCATATATTACTCTGTATTTTTCATTTCGTTCCATTACCGGATCACTGTACCAGTTTTCAGCTAAAACTTCTTTTATTGAAGAACCGTAATAGCCCATAAAATAGCATTGAGCACCTTCTCTATCCCAGACTGCCGGATAGTAATAATTTGCTTCACCATTGCCTGTGTTGCAGAAAAAAGCTCCATCGTCTCTAAATGTAAATGTTAATTCCCAGGTGATATCTTCTTCGTATTCCATTACATAGCTTGTATGAAATTTTACTGTATCTTTTGAAATTGCCAGCCAGCTTCCGCCTTCTCCTATGCCGGAGCCATCTTTGCCGTGCCAGAAACTATAATCTTTTCTAAAACTGAAAATGTAATAATTTTCCTTGTTGTTTTGATATTCATCCCAGCGCATTGATGAAAGATATTGTTCAAGTTCGGCTGCAGTTTTAGGTGCTGTAAATTTAGGCTGCTTTTCTGAAAGATAACCGCCGAATACCCATCCGTATTTTGCTTTTTCATCCTTCCATTCGTAAACCGGCAAAAGAATTTCTACCCACGGTGCTGTAATTCCGTCAATGGTTGTTTCTTTTCCGATTGCAACAATTTTTACATATTGTCTGTGAATAAGCGAGCAGATTTTATTTGCTGAAAGACTTGCTGATTCCCGTACGCGAAGACCTTCCGGTGAATTTACGTACATTGTATCAAGAACTTTTCCCTGTTTATAAAATCGTGATGAGTCTGTAAATGCGAGGGTAGCAGTGAAGATCAGAAATAAAACTAAAATGATTTTCTTTTTCATGAATGTATTTTAAAGGTTTATTTTGGTTAAGAAAAGATGAAAAAAAACACGAATTCCCACATTCGTGAAAATTCGTGCTCGTTTTATTGGTAGATTCTAAAAATTTGCTCCAAGTTTTCGCAAATTTTTTTAACGAATCTACGAAGTCTAGTAAGTTGATTCTAAAAATTTGCTCCATGTATTCGCAAATTTTTTTAACGAATCTACGATAGGAAACCCTTTGCCTTCAAAAGTTCTGCGTTCAAGATTCCACCAAGAGCTGCACCACGCTTTGTGTTGTGGCTGAGTGCTACAAACTTGATGTCGAATACGTTACATGGGCGAAGACGTCCGATAACGCAAGCCATTCCCTTTTCAGTCTCGCGGTCGCGGCGTGGCTGTGGGCGGTTTTCTTCGTGGCGAACAACGATTGGATGTTCTGGAGCGCTTGGAAGCTTGAGTTCCTGTGGAACTGAAGTGTAAGAAGTCCAAATTTTTTCAATTTCTTCGAGGCTTGGTTTTTTGTCTTCTGGCAAATCAAATTCAAGAGAAACGCAAGCTGTGTGTCCGTCTACTACAGGTACACGAGTACAAGTAGAAGAAACAAGAGGACCTGCAGCGTTTTCAATCTTTCCGTCCTTTACAGTTCCCAAGATTTTGAGACATTCTTTTTCTGTCTTTTCTTCCTCGCCGCCGATAAATGGAACGATATTATCAATCATGTCAAAAGATGCAACACCAGGGTATCCGGCACCAGAAGTAGCCTGAAGAGTTGTTACAATCATTCTCTTGATTGGGTATCCAGCCTGAATCAAAGCGTGGATTGGCATCATGTATGTCTGAAGTGAGCAGTTAGGTTTAACTGCAATAAAGCCCTTGTCCCAGCCGTGATGCTTTTTCTGTTCAGCAATAACGTCGAGGTGAGACCAGTTGATTTCTGGAACGAGCATTGGAACATCTTCTGTCCAGCGGTTTGCAGAAGCGTTAGAAACAACCGGGATTCCTTCAGCAGCATAAGCAGCTTCCAAAGCCTTAATTTCGTCTTTTCCCATTTCGAGAGCAGAGAAAACAAACTGACATTTTCCAACTGCCTTCTTTTCGTCGTTAGCATCTTCTACGATGAGGTTAGCTACAGCCGCAGGAATATCTGCACCAATGAGCCAGCGGTTTTTTACAGCTTCACAGTAAGGTTTACCAGCCGAGCGAGGGCTTGCTGCAACGTAAGTAACTTCAAACCATGGATGGTTTTCCAACAATTTAATATAGCGCTGACCAACCATACCAGTAGCGCCCAAAACTCCAACTTTTATCTTTTCACTCATTTTCAAACTCCTTTTTTTAGGTTTTAGGTTCTAGGTTTCAGTTTTTAGGGTGGGGGAAGTCTCCCCCTCGCTTCAGCCTGCTACGCAGTCTTACGCTACCCCCTCTGCGGGCTCAATCGCCGCCCGCAACGCCTGCTCAAATCCCTAGCACCTAGCACCTATAACCTAGTACCTATAAATTACAATCCTTAATAGCCTGCTCAATCTGTTTCTTTGCTGTGTCGTTAACTTCAACAAGCGGCAATCTCAATCCGCCTGCTGCCATTCCCTTTACGTTCATCGCATACTTAATTGATGAAGGGTTTCCGTCGCAGAACTCTGCTTTGAAGAATGGAGCGAGTCTGTAGTGAATCTCGCGTGCCTTCTTAAAGTCTCCGTCGAGTGCAGACTGTGCGAGCTCGTGCATTAAAGCAGGAATCATGTTTGAAGCAACAGAAATAATTCCGTCTCCACCACAAGCAATAAGTGGCAATGTTAAACCGTCGTCGCCGCTCATTACAGAAAAGTCCGGCTTTTTAGACTTAATTTGTCCAATAACTTCCATCATCTGAGCAACACTACCGCTTGCTTCCTTTACACCTGCGATGTTAGGTAATTCAGCAATGCGTGCAAGCAAATCTGTTGGAATATTCAAACCTGTGCGGCCTGCAATGTTGTATACGATGATTGGAATGCCAACCTTTGAAACTGCGGCAAAGTGCTGATAGATTCCTTCTTTTGAAGGCTTGTTGTAATAAGGTGTTACAACAAGAGCGGCATCTGCGCCAGCCGCCTTTGCACGTTCACAATACGCAACAGCATCTTTTGTATTGTTTGAACCGGCACCAAGAATTACAGGAATCTTTTTTCCGGTTGATTTTTCAAAAGCGCGAACTTCTTCAAAAACAATTTCAATAAGCTTGTCTTCTTCGCTGCCCGGTTTTTCGTCGAGAGTAGGGGTTTCTGCGGTGGTTCCAAGTGGAACAAGACCGTCTATGCCTTCCTGGAGCTGATGTTTGACATTTTTTCGGAAGCCCTCAAAGTCAACTGAACCATCAGCTTTCATTGGTGTAATCAAAGCTGTAAAAGCACCACGAAAAATACTCATATTTTGCTCCTTGTATGACCGAAATAGTGGTCAAAAAATATATTTG
>DEEV01000033.1:29781-38408 GCA_002350445.1 Treponema sp. UBA2869
ATTTTTATTAGTATAGAAGGGAGAGGTATAATTATGAAGGTATTTATTTTCTGTAGGTTTGGAAAAAAGCTTTTAGCTTTGATTGCGGCAGCTTTTATTGTAATGCCGCTTTGCTTCGCGCAGGAAGAAAAAAAATCATCGTGGAATTTCGATATTGGAGTTGGAGTTACAAGTTCATTTAAATTCTTAAATACAGGCAATAAAAACTCCAATGGAAATTCGTACCAGCTTGATGCATTTTGCAGGGGCTATTTTGACAACGGCTTTTCTTTGTTTGCAGAAGGTTCGGTTGGTGTTTATGTTTCTTCCGGTTTAAAACTTGGAGATTCTGCCGGGTTGTTTTTTAATCCTTTGTTTTTATTTGGAGCCGGCTATGATTTTCTTAATAAAAATCAAAAAAACAACCTTGTGCTGTCTGCGGTAATCGGACTTGATTTTATTTGTTATGACGATGAAAAATCTGCCGGGCTGGAAACTTATAAATACGAAAATTTCATCACAAATTTTGTGTGGGGTGCAGATTTACTTTACTGCCATTCATTTAAGAACGGCGTAAGTTTTTATGCGGGCTGCAACGTGCTTTTTGGTGTGGGAGTTCTTACAATTCGGGGAACAAAAACCGACAGGTTTGGAACCGAATCAACTCTTTCAACCGATTATGATTCGGTAAGTCAGTTTTCGTTTCAGCCGAAACTTGGATTTTTATACAGGTTTTAATCTGTGCGACCGTTAACACGGAGTTTTTATAATGGAGTGTTCTAAAAATTACCTCCTTGTAATTTTTAGAACTGCAGTTTTGCTAAAGTCAAAACTGCGATTTCGCACATCCTGTGCGACCGCTAACACGGAGTTTTTTATGGAAGAAATAATCAGACAAATTAAAAATCAGCAGGAAATTAATTTTTTGAATGTTCGCGACCAGATCCTTATGGCCGATTTAGAAACTGTCCTGGACGGCGAAAATCATTCGCGCTACATCTTTCACTATCTTCATTCTCTGGACCGCTTTTTTATAAATCCTTGTGATTATGTTTACGAAGGAGAAAAGTTGTTTGGAATTCCTGAAGGCTTAAGCGCAATTGACCCAACCCGCCAGGGGTATATCAACGATCCTTCAATTGTAATTTCAAAAAAGCAGCTTATGGATTACTTTGAATATGTTCACAAAAAAGTAGATGCATATTTTGAAACGCTTACGGCTTCGATGCTTTTGGAAATTCCGGAAGGTTGTGAATATTCGCGGCTTGAACTGATTCTGGCACAGTTCCGTCATTTAATGTGGCACGTGGGTCTTTCTAGCGGAATAACATTCAGTACAAAACACGAGTGGAATAAATTCACAGGACTAACAAAATTGAATGTAAAACTGTTCGGAACAAAACAATAGATGCATTTCATCGTTGAAAATATGCATCTTGTGTAAAATGCATTCTATTTATTTTGTTTATGTCTTAGAATTGTTTTTGCAGATGCCGCTAAGGTATTTTTAAGGGGGAATTTATGAATAAAAAAACACAAAATGTTAAGGAAGTTTGTTCGTCAGTATGTATTGCAGACTGGTTTGTGGCAGCGCAATTTTCTTTTTTTATGGCTGCCATGATGAATGTTGAGCAGAACGGAGGTGCAGAGCACAAGGTTTCTGCGACTACAGACTGCAAAACTTTTTTAACACAAGCCTGCTCTTTGTAAGCGGGTTCCGCGGGGCTGGCAAGGCTCTTTGCTAAACTTTAAAAAATCAATATAAACTGGATACACAAAAATGAAAGATAATTATAAAGAATATTTTAAACGGCTGCTTATTATTGCAGTTCCGTTAATTTTAGGAAACATCATAAATCAGCTTCAGATGCTTATTGACCGGGTTTTTCTGGGAAATGCAAATTCAATTTACATGAGCGTTCTGGGAAATGTAATTTTCCCGGTCTGGTGTACAATGTCGGTTTGTTATTCTATTGCTACAGGCGCTTCAATTTTAATAAGTCAGGCTGTTGGCTCTAAAAACGATCAGGATATGGAAGAATATGCCGGCTCTCTTATGAAGTACAACAATATTATTCCGTTTATTCTGTTTTTTGTATGGTGCTTCTTTTCAAGACCAATATTTAAGCTTCTGGGCGTTTCAGAAGAACTGCTTCCACTTTGCGTAGAATATTCACGCTATTATTCACCTGTATTCCTTCTGGTTGGTTTTGGTTCAACATTTATGGTAATTTTCCAGACGTCAAATCATACAAAACATCTGGCGTGGTCAAGTCTTATTCGTTCCGTGCTGAACATCTTTTTTGACTGGGTTTTAATTTCCGGAAATTTAGGTTTCCCTGCAATGGGCATAAAAGGTGCTGCAATTGGTACTACACTTGCAGAATATCTTGGCGGCATTTACCTTGTTGTGTCTTTCTTAAAAAGCCGTCATCTTAAGACTCGTCCAACCTGGCATGCAATTTTAGCTTCTAAGTTTAAAAGCTTTTTGCATTCTGCAAAACTTGGAATTAACACAGCAATGGAAGACCTATTGTGGAACATTGGAAACCTTGTAATTATTCGTATTTTGAATTACATAAGTGTTATTGCGGCAGGAATTTACACAATTGTGTTTGGTGTAGAAGTTCTTGCAATTGTTGTTGTTGGAGCTTTAGGTCAGGGAACTTTAACTCTTACTTCCGAAGCTATCGGAAAACGCGATGTAAAGCAGTATAAGGGAGTGTGCATCTGCGCATATTCTATCTGCTTTGCGCTTGCAGTTTTAATGATGATTGCAGGCGTATTTATACCCGAACAGATTATTGCAATTTTTACAAAGGATAAAGAAATTATACAAACTTCGGCACCATTTCTTTTGCTGATTGGTATAAATCTTATTTCACGTGCCGGCAATATAATAGTAGGAAACGGAATTCGCGGTTTTGGCGATACAAAATGGATGCTTTTTACACAGATTTTTGGAACAATCTTTATAATTGCTGTTGCCAGTCTTTTTGTATTTGTATTCCATCTTGGTATTACCGGCGTTTTCCTTGCCGTTATTGCCGATGAATTTGTGCGCTGCGTAATTAATACCGTAAAATTTACGCGCATCTGCAAAAAAATTGCTTAAATAATCTGCACAAACGTACTTTTATAACCATCATTTTACAATCATTCAGATTGTGGAATGATGGCTTTTGTTTAAAAATCGCGGGTCAGGGTAAAAATATTTTTTCCGTCCTTAAATTCGTAGACGGTTGTTGTCATGTATTTTTTTGTAAGAAAAATTCCAAGCCCGCCAATTTCGCGTTCTGAGGAATCAAGTGTAATGTCCGGGTCCGGTCTTTCAAGAGGGTTAAAAGGTTTGCCGGAATCAATAAAGGTAACGGTAAGTCTTGAAGGCTCTGTGCTTGTCTGGCAGATGATGGTTACATTGCCTGTCTGCGGCTTATAGGCATAATGAGAAATATTTACAAAAACTTCTTCAACAACAAGGTCAATTTGCAACAGTATCATTTCGTCGTTGCAGATTTGTTTCAGCTGATTTTTTACAAATTCCTGAGCCGCTTCCAGATTTTTATCCTGAGCTTCCAGTGTGATTTCTGATTTTTTCTCTGACATATTAACCCCGCAACTCAAAACTCATCATTGTAATGTCGTCAAACTGCTCAGCTTCTCCCGTAAATGAATCAATATCAGAGCGGATTTTTTCCAGCGTTTGAGGTGCATCAAGATTTCTAGTTTTCTGTATTGTTTCTAAAAGCCTTTCATCGCCAAAAAGTTTTTCGCTTATATTGGTAGCTTCTGTAACTCCGTCGGTGTAGATAAAAAGTCTGTCTCCTTTTTGCAAGGTGGTTTTGTATTCTTTGTAGGAGATTGTGTCTAGTCCGCCAAGTACAAGATTTGGCTTTTCCTTAAGGAATGAAAATTTGTCTTCTGCTTTTTTATACAAAACCGGATACGGATGACCGGCGTTAACAAAACAAAGCTCGCCTGTGCTGAACGTAAAAATTCCGAGCCAGCATGTTGCAAAAAGTCCGGTGTCGTTTCCGAGGCACAGATTTTCATTTGTTTTTTCAAAAATTTCTTTTGGACTAAGCGAAAGTTTTGCATATACATCAAGAAGTTCCTTGCATTTTGCCATAAACAGCGCCGCAGAAACTCCTTTGCCTGAAACATCACCAACAACTAAAAGAAGATTGTCGTTGTCCAGCATAATATAATTGTACAAATCACCGCCAACTTCTTTTGCCGGCTTCATGGTTGCAAACAGATCAAAATCTCTTCGATCCGGGAACGGCGGATAACCTTTTGGAAGCATTTCCATCTGAATTTTTGCGGCAAGAGAAAGCTCTGTGCTTATGCGTTCTTTTTCTGCTGTTACCTTAGTCAGTTCTTCTATGTTGCGGCATACATCGTATTCCATCTGATGAATTGTATGGGCAAGCGTTCCAATTTCGTCCTTATTTGTAACAGAAAGAAGATTGTCGCTTGGATTTCCGCCGTAAGAAGCAAAATGATCGGCCTCACGCGTAACAAGAACAACCGGTTTTATAAATTTTCCATTAAAATAGATTGTAAATAAGAATGTAAAAATCATTGCAAAGAAAAGTTCAACGCCGGTTACAAGCAGTGTAAATGAATGCCGTGCATCTACAAATTCCTGAATGCTTTTTTGAACTCCTATTACGGCAACAACTTTTCCGCTGGAATCTTTTACCGGAAGTTGGGCTGTAATGTGAGAACCGCTTCGGGTTTTCATTGTGTGGCGTACAATTGTTTCTTCGTTTTCAAAAATACGTTTTGTAGAAGTGTTGTAATTTGGTTCGCAGTAAATTTCTTCGTAGCCAAGCGGAAATTCTTTCCACTTTCCGCCTTTTTTTACCGGATTATAAATATATGTGATATGTGTATAATCTGGCGGAAGAACCGCTGAAACATAAAGAAGATTCAGTTCAAATTTATCTACAAAATCCTGCAGAATATGCAGTGTTGCGTTATATTTTTCGTCAGGCTGCTTTGAACTAAGATAGGTTGCAAAATCATCTGGAGAAAGGCATTCGCTCGCCGCCGCTCCAATTGCCCTTATACTTGAATCATACTGAATTCTGAAATGTCTCGAAAACGACCAGAGACCTGCAAAAAAAACTATAGAACAGAGAATTATTCCTGAAGTGATGATTGTAATAAGAAGTTTCTTTGTAATAACAGGAACTCTTTTTTTCATAAGGCCAAAACCTCTTTTTCTTTTGGAATTTTTTTATTATTGCACCTTAAAATATAAGACTGTCGTATTTTGCCAGCAGTTCCTTTATTTTTTCCATATAATGATTGATTTTTGTCTGCTCTTCGCTGGACGGTTTACCTTTTTTATAAAATTTATTTATAAGCCGCATGTAGGCTAAAATTGCCGCTTTTTCAGTTACTTCCTGCAATTTGTCTTTAGCATCAGTTTTAAGGTAGTTCCGCAGGAAGAAATCATAAAATTTAAGTTCAGTTTTATATGTGTAGCCCATGAATTTTTCGACTGCGGCGGTGTCATCTTCGCCAAGAACAACGTAAAAATAGTAAAGGTCACTTATTTCTCCAATCGGATGCCCGTAAGAAAGCCGGTCCATATCAATTAAAAGCGGCTCGTTTTTTTGAAGAAAAACATTGCCCGTGTGAAAATCTCCGTGCAGCATATTATTATATTCAGAAAGTTGTTCAATCAGTTTAACGTATTTTGCGGCAAGTTTTTCATCTTCGTTTTTGATTCCTCCTTCTACATAATGTAAAAGGCGTTCAGAAACGCACGGGAAGTCTTTTTTATCAACAGAAATGTCATGAATTGTATGAGCCAGATCTGCCATAATTTTTGCGTAGAATTCAACTTGTCCCGGGGCGCGTGCAATGTGCTGCGAAACAGTTTCTGAATCAAGAAGTTCGTACATTGCTCCATATTTGTTCCCTACAGAAACAATTCCAAAGGAAATTGCCGTAGGAATTCCAAGAATAAAAGCTTTGCGACTGGATGCAATTTCTTTTTCTACGTCGCAGTACGTGTTTTTTTCGTTATAAACCTTAATTACAAGTTCCTCATCATAGCGGTAAACTTCGCCTTTAGCTCCGCGGCCGACCATTTTACAGCCTTCTACAGAAACTTCTTTATATTTTCTGTATTTTTCCTTTTCTGAATCAAAAGTTCCCGGCCAGATATAATTAATGTGCTTTATAAGTTCTTTAAATGCGCCTGTTTTATTAAGCGAAAGTTCTACAGTTTCTGCAATGGTTTTATAATACCACTGGTGCATTTTTGGATCAGGCTGATTAAGTTTTTTCCAAAGTTCTTCGCCTTGTTCAGAATAACTTTGAGCAATTGAACGCAGGTTTGCAAGTTTGTCTGCAAGCCAGAGCATTTTTACACCAATATCTTTACTGTTTTGCAAAACCTGAAGTGATTCGTCTTTGCGGCGTTTCCAGGTTGCGGTTTTATTTTCTCCCGGATATTTTGGCTCAGATTCAGATGAAACAAGAGCTGCAACTCTCTTTCCAAAACGGCTTTCAATTTCTTCCATAGAGCCGTCTGTATCTTCGACAATGTCGTGCAGGATTCCTGCGGTTATGATTTCTTCGTCTTCGGTTAGCGTTGCAAGAATCTGGGCAACTTCCATAGGATGCAGAATATAGGGAATGTGATGCAGTTTACGGTTTTTTCCCTGATGCATAACCGTGGCATAAATAATTGCTTCTTCAATAAGTTTCATCATATAAGAATATTTTAATACAGAATTTACATATTTCAATTTCAAAAAAAAGATGAATATATGTTTATTTTATGTTAAGAATATCTTTAAAACCTGTGNNATATTAATAATGGTCATACCTTCTAGTTTTGAAAAATTTTTATGAGCCGAAAGAAGTACGCGCAAACCTGCTGATGAAATATAGTTAAGCTTTGCTAAATCAAGGGTAAGAGATTTTGCCTCATTAAGAGACTGTATTTCTTTTTCAAGATCTGGAGATGTTGTTGTATCAAGACGTCCTTCTACTGAAATTGTAGCCGACGTTCCGTTTAATTCCTTTTTAAGTGTCATTGTCTGCCTCTCTGAGGGTGGTTTCGAGAGCCTCAACCACCGTTAAATTAACGGCATTGAGCTGACTCTCTATTCAGTAATACAGTAATTATAACAGTGGTTGTTAAAATTGGAAAATAAAAAAAGCTTTCTAATTTTTTGTCGACCAGCTTGCCTGTACATCTTCGATAACAACATTTTCATCATCATTTCGGAATTTTCGGTCTTAAAGTAACAGATGACTTCTTCCTGCCGTTTGCATTGAGGCAGGAAGGACAGTTCCTCTGCAAATATTTTCTTTTTACGCTGCACTGTCGTTCCAGAGCTAAAGCGCATTTTTTGCAGAAGGCTTTGCATAAACACCTGAAATGAACAAAACAGCAATAAAATTAAATAGAATGATTTTTCTTAAAATTGACTTCATTAAATCCTCTTAAGTATCTATTCTAATATGTGATATTAAATCCTGTTCGTAAAATTTTATTTTTTATAAAGATAGTGCGCGGAAGAAAGGAAAATCTAAATTTCAGACAGATGACGCTTTAGTTCATAACATTTTTCTTTGAGCCGGCGGACTTCGCTCAGACTATTCATGATTTTTGCGGTCATATAAACATCAACAAATGCCGAGTCAAAGAAAAAATCTGCAAAGGTCGCAAAACCGCCAATCTGCATGCGGTAATCGTCCGTAATGCTGATGCTACCCAGCGTGTTTTTTAGTTCCTCCATAAGATTGTTTACATGTTCCATAGAAGTTTGTGCGTTTCTGAGTTTTGAATGTTTAATTAAGTCGACAACCAGCCCTCCGCCTAGAACATCCAGAAAGCCCCAGTTTCGTGCTGAAGACAGCTGCCGCTCAGCGGTATTTAGACAGTCAATTAATTCATCTGTAAGTGACAAAGCCTTGTTTATCTGCGCAGGATTGTCTGCCATTTTGTTCTCCTGTTTTTGTAATGTTAACTTATATCTATATAATATAATACATAATGAAGTGATTGTGCATTTTTTTTTAACCTACTAGCATAAAATGGCGATTTCTGATAACATACAGTCTCAGTATGAAAGCTGAAATGTGTTTTGACATGATAATTCTCAAGACAAAAAATTATGTTCATACTGTTTTTATTTGGTGATTTCTAAGGCGGAATTCTTTTGAATTCCGCCTTTTTTTTCGCTCAAGCGGACATAAGGTCAAGCCTTATGCCGCTTAGCTTTACCATATACAGACGCTTCGCGCTGTATAAATTAGGTTCGACCGGACAGCTTTGCTGCCGGTCAACCCATAGCAGGTGTTGTACGTTCGCTGCGCGAACTACCGAGTTTTCTGTGAAAACTCGCGGGGGTTTTAGGGGGTTGAACCCCATAGGAGAAGGGGTAGCGGACAAGACCGGAGCGAACGGTGGTTTCGACAGGTTCAACCACCGCTGAAACAGTTTTTTATAGGAGTAAATAGATTATGAAACGAGAAGACATCAAAAAGGTTTTGATTATTGGTTCGGGCCCGATTGTTATTGGACAGGCTTGCGAGTTCGACTATTCGGGAACTCAGGCTTGTAAGGCTTTGCGCGAACTTGGCTACAAGATTGTACTTGTAAACTCTAACCCGGC
>DEEV01000039.1:0-1252 GCA_002350445.1 Treponema sp. UBA2869
CATTTTGTTCTAGTGTTTGACATTATGGCTTTTTATCATTAAAATAAATCAATTAATTGTAGAGGTGGTGCAATGATTTTTCCATTGGAACAGCTTGTTGAATTTAAAGGCAATATTTATGAAATAACAGTTGCTGCAAGTCTTAGAGCTTATCAGATGGCAAAGGTTAATGATCCTGAAATTGAATCAAACCACGATAAGGTTGTTTGTGCAGCTGCAAAACAGCTTTTTAATAACAAGGTTCATTACTGTATCGAAAGCCGTGACTAACAGTAAAATTCCTGTCGTTGTGATTTTCGCACCGACTGCAACAGGAAAGACTGCCTTAACCCGGGAATTATTTTCCGAAAAGGGCAGTCATTTTATTTTTAAAGCACAGATTATAAGTGCAGATTCTCAATGTGTGTACAAGGGGCTTGATATAGGAACTGCAAAGCCGGACGCGGCTCTTTTGCAGGAAATTCCGCATCACCTTGTTAATATTCTTTCGCCGGACAAGCAGTTTAATGTTTCTGATTTTGTTGATATGGCAGATGAAGCGTGCCGTAAAATCTGGGAAAGAGGAGAACTGCCTGTTGTTTGCGGCGGAACGGGGTTTTATATCCGAAACTTTTTGTACGGAGTTCCTAAAACACCCGAATCTGATTCAAAACTTCGCGAAGAACTAAAACAGCGCATTGCCGTAGAAGGAAATGCTGCGCTTTACGAAGAGCTTAAAAAAGTTGACCCCGAAAGTGCGCAAAAAATTCACCTTAATGATGCGTACAGAATTTGCCGTGCGCTTGAAGTTTTTTATCTGTCTGGAAAAAGCCGCACAAATTTTAAACTCGAACCAAAGCTTCGTGAAAATTACAATTTTCTTTTTGTGGTTTTAAAACCCGAGCGCGAAGTTTTATACGAACGCATTCACGCCCGCGTTGACCAGATGTTTAATGACGGCCTTGAAAATGAAATTGACGGTTTAAGGCAAGCCGGCTACGGAAAAGATTCACCGGGACTAAAAGCCATAGGCTACAGCGAGTGGTTTGAGCCTGTGGAAGGTGATGCCGCACAAAATCATAAAGAATATATTGAAACCGTAAAAGCCGCCATTAAGCACCACAGCTGCAAATATGCTAAAAAGCAGTTTACTTACATAAAAGATATCCCCGGCAGCATTGTGCTTCCATATTCTGGTTCCGATGCATATACACTAGGGTTGACATTAAACAAAGCACACACGAAGATCATAGCAAACTATATAGGTATACCC
>DEEV01000039.1:1348-6900 GCA_002350445.1 Treponema sp. UBA2869
ATAAGCGAAAGAAGATGCTTAGACGTAATCGACATAAGAGCAAGTAATTCTTAGTCGAAGTTTGTGTCAGATAGACCGCGAAAGTTTGTAGAACTGACGCGGTCTTTTTTTTACGGTCGAGGTATGCTGATTATTTTATGCTGCTAAAAAAAATTAATTCACCGGCAGACATCAAAAAGTTTTCTCAAAAGGAAATAAATGCGCTTGCTTCAGAAATCCGCACTGTAATTATTGATACAGTCGGAAAGAACGGCGGGCATCTTGCAAGTAATCTTGGTGTCGTTGAACTTACAATTGCACTTCATCGTGTGTTCAACAGCCCGGATGATGCAATTATTTTTGATGTAAGTCACCAGTGTTATACACATAAGCTTTTAACCGGCCGTTACAAGGAATTTTCTACGCTGCGTCAGCACGGTGGACTTTCGGGCTTTACAAATACAAACGAAAGCGTTCACGATTTTTTTATAAATGGACATTCCTCAACTTCAATTTCTTCGGCTTTAGGACTTCTTACAGCCCGCGAACTTTCCGGCACAGGCGGCAAGGTAATTGCCGTTATTGGAGACGGTGCGCTTACAGGCGGAATGGCCTTTGAAGCATTAAGTCACGCAGGTCAGCTTTGCAAAAATCTTATTGTTGTTTTAAATGATAACCAGATGTCTATTGACCATAATACAGGCTCTGTTTCGCGCTATTTAAGCCGGCTTACAATGTCGGGCGGTTACCAGTCTGTGCGCTACAGAATTGACCGGCTTGTCGGAAAAATTCCGTTCCTTGGACGTCAGCTCGAAAAAGTGATTTTCCGATTTAAGCGTGCCTTAAAGGGTCTTTTCCTTACAAATAATCTTTTTGTTGATTTAGGTTTTGAGTACGTTGGTCCGCTTGACGGTCACAACGAAGCAATGCTCGAAAAAGTTTTTCGTCACGTAAAAAATCTTCATAGACCGGTTGTAATTCATGCAGTTACAAAAAAGGGTAAAGGCTATAGTCCTGCCGAAAACCGTCCGGAACTTTTCCATGGAATCGGGCCATTTTTAACAAGCGACGGAACTGTAGAAAAATTTGATACAAAAAGCTTTACCGAAGCATTCAGCAATATAATTTGCCGCGCAGGCGAAAAAAATCAAAAGCTGGTTGGAATTACCGCCGCAATGGCAAAAGGTACAGGTTTGAGTGTTTTTTCGCGCCAGTTCCCGGACCGCTTTTTTGACGTTGGCATTGCAGAACAGCACGCTGTAACGTTCGCAGGCGGACTCGCAGCTGGTGGCCTTATACCGGTAGTCTGCATTTATTCTACGTTTATTCAGCGTTCTATAGACCAGCTTATTCACGATATTTCCCTGCAAAAAGCGCACGTAATTTTTATGCTGGACAGAGCAGGGGCAGTTCCGGCGGATGGTGTAACTCATCAGGGAATTTTCGATATTGCGCTTTTTAGACCAATTCCCGATTTTGAAATTATGAGCCCTGTAAGCGAAAAAGATCTGGAGCTTTGCTTTGAATGGGCATGCAGTAACGGCAGGTGTGTTTCAATCCGCTATCCTAAAAATTCCTGCCCGACAGAACTTGAACAGTTTTCGCAGCCGGTTGAGCTTGGAAAAGGCATTTTTATTCCCGGTTCAGAGTTTGTAATTGAAAATGTAAGCGAAAAAGAACTTGAATCAAAAAAGAAAAAGGTGCTTGTTATTTGTACCGGCGGAATGTATCCCGAAGTTCAAAAGGCTGTGCGCTCTGTTTTGCTTGACGGCGGCTATGCAGATTTGTATATTCTTCGTTTTATAAAGCCTTTAGACGAAAAATATTTTGTTGAGCTTGCTAAAAATTATACCGGTTTTGTTTTTGTAGAAGACGGCATTATTTCCGGCGGTATAAGTGAATATTTGAATGAAATTCTTTTGGAAAATGGACTTAAAAATACAAAAATTCTAGCTTTTGAAGAAAAATATTTTCCGCAGGGAACAAGGACCGAAGTGCTTGAAATGGCAGGGCTTTCTACGGAACATATTGCAAAGGAAATTAAATTATGCTTGAAATGACTTTTGGCTCAAAAAAAATAAGCACGGAACGTTCCGCATTTGTAATGGGAATTGTTAATGCTACACCAGATTCTTTTTTTGAAGGAAGCCGCGGCGGCGCAGAACGTGCAATGCAGCTTATAGAAGAAGGTGCAGACATCCTTGATATTGGCGGCGAATCGACACGTCCGGGACACACTCCTGTAAGTATAGAAGAAGAAATAAAACGTATTTTGCCGGTGATTCGCGAAGTAAGGCGCACTTCCAATATTCCCGTTTCAATAGATACAACAAAGCTCGATGTTTTTAAGGCCGCTTTTGATGAAGGTGCAGACATCTGGAACGATGTTACTTCATTATACGGCTCGGGTTCTATGAATGCTGATGGAACGGCTGGAATAGTTGAAGGGGATGAGATAGGCGTTGCGTCTGCAAAATTTGTTGCTCAGTCCGGCGTTTCTGTAATCCTTATGCATACAGGCGCTGCTAGTTTTAAAGAAGCAAGTGAATTTCTTGAAAAACGCGCAGAATTTTGTATTTCTAATGGTATTCTTCACGAAAAAATCATAGTAGATCCTGGAATTGGCTTTGGAAAAAATCTTGAACAAAATATAGATTTAATTAAAAACTGCGGAAAGCTTTGCGGCGGAAAATTCCCTGTTTTAATGGCTCTTTCCCGCAAACGCTGCATAGGCGAAATGACCGGCCGCGATACACAAGACCGTGTAACAGGAACTGTTTCTGCCGATATTATATCTGTAATGAACGGTGCAAAACTTTTAAGAGTTCACGACGTAAAGGAAGCGGTTGATTCACTAAATATAATGAAATTTCTGAGATAGTGTGATATAATTACACTGTTCTTTTCCGGTTTTACCGGATTTTTTCGGAGTAAAAATGGTTGGTGTAGAAAGATTACTTCATATTTACGATTACATCCGTCCTGTTCTGGATGTACTTGTCCTTACGTTTGTCCTTTACAAAATTTATGATTTTCTTTCGAAAACAAACAGTATTCAGATTTTACGCTCTGCCATCATTGTAGCAATTGTTTATCTTGCGGCAGTCCTTTTTGATTTAAAAACACTTTTATGGCTTTTGACAATTATTGCTCCTGGACTTGTAGTTGCGTTTGCCGTAATTTTCCAGCCTGAAATCCGTAAGCTTTTTCTAAGAATAGGACAGTCCGGCTGGTTTGCGTTTGGTACGCGTTCAAAACACACTTACGTTGACGCAGTTCTTATTGCGGCCGAAATGCTTTCCAAGCAAAGACGTGGAATGCTTGCGGTTTTTATACGTCATACAAAAATGGATAACCTTATGCAGACAGGAACTTATCTTAATGCCGATTTGTCTTCCAGCCTGCTTATGACAATTTTTGGAAAAGACACTTCTTTACATGACGGAGCCTGCTTTATTCAGGGCGGAAAACTTCTTGCGGCCGGCTGCTTTTTGCCAACCAGCGAAAACTATACCATTAAAAAGACCTTTGGAACCCGACACCGCGCTGCTCTCGGACTTTCAGAAGTTTCGGACGCCGTTGTTCTTGTTGTTTCCGAAGAATCCGGTGCTTTAAGTCTTGCTTATGATTCAAAATTAAATTATGACCTTTCGGTTTCCGAAGTACGAAAAGTTCTGGAAAACCTTTTGGAAATTACGCCTGAGGCTCAGGTTCTGGAGGATACTGTTGATGAACACAAATCAGTTAATTGATAAAATCCTCGACAAATGGGCTGTAAAAATCATTTGCTTTGTAATTGCAATTTTTATATATATTTTTTATCAGTCGTCAATTTACGAAAAAAAAGTTCTGATTGTTCCTTTGCAGATTGCAGAAAACGGCGCTTCCGTAGCAGTGGGTGATATTCCTCGTTCCGCTTCTATAATGATTAAGGCAAAAAAAGAAGATATTACGGCAATTCACGTTGCAGATATTACTGCCGTTGTTAATCTGGATAATATCGTTGAACCTGGCAATTATCAGGTTCCTGTTCGTCTTTCGCTTTCAGAGCCTGTACTTGCAATGGATTCGCTCGAAGTGCGCGTCGTTCCCGAAAAAATTGACGTAAAAGTTGAAAATAAAATCTTAAAATATGTTGAAATAGAGCCTTCTATTGTGGGCGAAGTTGCAAAAGGCTACAAAATTGATTCAGTCAGCGTAAATCCTTCTACAGTTGATGTTTATGGTTCTGAATCACTGGTTAATGCAACAAAGAGCATTCCAACTACACGCGTAAATGTTTCTAATGCAGAAAAAAGTTTTACAGTAGAAGCTGAATATCAGCCGGTAAACAAGCTTATAAAAATTGGAAACACAGGTCCTTACCGTGTTACAGTTTCTATAGTACAGAATGTAATAGAAAAAATGATTACAGAAATTCCGGTTACAGTGCTTCATCTTTCAGATAGTCTTACAATTTCTTCGGAAATTCCAGAAATTTCTGTAAAGGTTAAAGGTAACGAACTTTATCTTGATAAATTTGTTCCATCAAAAAACTTTGCCTGCATCAATTGCCGCGAAATTACAGAACCTGGAACTTACGAGCTTTCTGTTGTTTATACAGTGCCAGGCGGAATGATAATGGAAGAAAAAGAAGTTGAAACAATAACAATCATCGTAGAAAAAAAGACCGAAAGCCCTGATAAGCTGGAAAACGAAGAGACTGAATTAACAGAGGCCGCAGTATGATTTTTGGAATTGGAACAGATATTGCGGAAACAAAACGCTTTGAAAAATGGGTCAGTAATCCTTCTNNTATGTACGAACGCTTTTTTAATGCCGCGGAACAAATGGAAGGCGGTTCTGTAAACCGAAGATGCCAGCATTACGCAGTTCGTTTTGCGGCAAAAGAAGCTTTTTCAAAGGCTTTGGGAACAGGAATTTCTGGCTTTGACCTTAAAGATGTTTATATTTTAAAAGATAAAAATGGAAAACCTTATCTTGAATTTAGCGATAAGGTAAAAAAATTACTTGATGAAAAATGCGGAAAATGTAAGGTTCATGTTTCTTTGACGCACGAAAAGGAATATGCACTTGCGTTTGTGGTAATAGAAGCTTTTTAGCTTTTTTGTAATAATCAGAAAGAAAGGAGCGTAAGAAAAATGGCAGTGTCTTCAAAGAAATCTTCTGCAAATCCAGATAAAAAACCGGCTATTTCTTATTGGTCTAAAGAAAAGTGTACATGTCCAATCTGCAAAAAGGCCTTTGAACGCGAGGTTATGCGCAGTGGTAACGGACGAATGATTGCCGGCTCTCTTACCGAAGAACTTCATCGAAACTTTGAGCCGTCTGCAAAATACGGCCGCGTGTATCCGTTAATTTACGAAATTGGTGCATGCCCTCACTGCTATTCAGCTTTTTTCTGGAACGATTTTTCCGAAAAAATTACACCAGNNAACATTCCGAAAAGCGAAAAAAGGCTGCCGGAGTTATATTCCCGTATTTTAACCTTAAAAAAGAGCGCACGCTTTACGATGGAACTGCAATGTATTATCTGGCCCTTATGACTTATGATGATTTGGGTGCCTATGCGC
>DEEV01000039.1:6951-10029 GCA_002350445.1 Treponema sp. UBA2869
ACTTGCATGGCTTACAAACGAACTGAATATGCGTTGTGCCGAACACAATTATGATATTGTTTCAAAAATGTTTTACAGTAAGGCACTTTTCTTTTATCAGCAGGGTGTTTATTCAGAAACAGACCGTACAGAAAAGTCTTCAACACTTGCAAACTTTGGTCCCGATATGGATAAAAACTACGGCTGGGACGGTGTAATTTATCTTTGCGGTCTTCTGGAATATAAGTATGGTCAGCAGGATGACATTCAGCTTCGTCTTAAAAAACTGAATGAATCAAAAACTGCAATTGCGCGTATTTTTGGTCTGGGAAAATCTTCAAAAAACAAACCGGGTCCTCTTCTTGAACACGCTAGAAATCTTTACGACAATATTTCTAAGCTCGTAAGCGACGATGATTTTTAATATAAGTTCAAATGAAAAATATTCTGCTTAAAATTTCTTACGATGGAACAGATTTCTGCGGCTGGCAGCGTCAGGATGATTCTAAAACCGGCGGTCAGAGCGAAAGAACCGTTCAGGGCGAAATTGAAAATGCCCTTCAAAAAATCACAGGGCAAAAAATAAACCTTTACGGCTCAGGGCGAACAGACAGCGGTGTTCATGCTTACGCTCAGGCGGCAAATTTCTTTTCGCCGGTAGAAAGCATGCAGCCTTCAAATTTTGTAAGGGCTCTTAATACTTATCTTCCACAGGATGTGCGCATTCTGGAGGCTTCTGAAGTTCCCGAAGAATTCAATTCACGATTTTCTGCAACAAGCCGAGTTTACCGCTATTTTATAAACTACAATGATGTAACTGCCGCAAATAATTCGCGCTTTGTCTGGACAGTTCGCAACTATAAGCCAAACCTGGAACGACTTAATCATTTTTGTTCTTCTTTGCGTGGAGAAATTGACTGTGCTTCCTTTGCGGCAAGCGGTGATGCAAGTGTTTCTACCTTCCGCTACATAGATGATGCTCACTTTTTTATTCAAAAAGATTTGTGGGGAAACGACCTGCTTGTTTTTCAGATTGAAGCAAATGCCTTTTTATGGAAAATGGTTCGCACTTTAACAGGCACTTTTGTAAATCTCGATAAAAATAACGAGCCGGATGATTCAATGGAAAAGATCCTTAAAGCCTGCGACCGTACTAAAGCCGGTGTTACGGCGCCACCGACAGGTCTTTTCCTTTACGAAATAAAGTTTGATGGAATTCGTCGTCACGTATAAAAATAAGATGGTTGCGTCTGTCAAAACCACCGTAACTACAACAAACTTACCGGATCAACATCATATTCAACATAAACATTTTGATTGTGAGTATATTCAAACGCAAGTTTTCGGGCGGCGCTCTGCAGCGGAATAACAGAAGTTCCTTTTAAAAGAATCTGAAAACGCCAGTTGCTGCTAATTTTTTCAATAGGACATTCAGCGGGACCAATAATTTCTGCATTTTTTGGCATTTCGGCGGCAAGAATTTTTGCGGCATCGTTTGCGCTTTCTAAGGCAAGGCTGCGGTTGAACGAGCGGAACACAAGCCTTACAAGGCGCGAATACGGCGGAAAGTCCAGCATCTGACGCTGTTCAAGTTCGTTTTCGTAAAACTGTTCAATGCGGCCTGTGCAGGAATATAAAACGGCTTCGGCTTGCGGGTTATAGGTTTGTACAAGAACTTTGCCGTCTGGAAAGTATCTTCCTGCGCGACCGGCCACCTGCGTTATCAATGAAAACACGCGTTCGGACGCGCGGAAATCTGGCATGTGCAGGCCTGCATCAGCAAGAATTACTCCAACCAGCTCAAGTTTTGGAAAATTAAGGCCTTTGGCAACCATCTGGGTTCCAAGTAAAATATCATATTTTCCCTGCTTAAAATCTTCCAGAGTTGTAAGCAGTTGTTCCTTGTTTTTTAATACATCAGTGTCCAGTCTTACAATGCGCGCATTCGGAAATTTTGCGCGCGTTTCTGCTTCAATATATTCAGTTCCAAATCCGGAGCTTCCAATATCCATTGAGCCGCATTGTGGACAGCTTTCCGGCGGAACTACAGACCAGCCGCAGTAGTGGCAGCGCAGTCTGTTGTCGTTTTTATGATATGTGAGTGGAACAGAGCAGTTTTTGCATTTAAGCTCGTATCCGCAAGAATTACATCTGAAAAAGTGCGTAAAGCCGCGTCTGTTCAAAAACAAAATCACCTGATGTCCTTTATCAAGCGTTTTATTGAT
The DNA here is from genome assembly GCA_002350445.1 of Treponema sp. UBA2869. Taxonomy (GTDB): domain Bacteria; phylum Spirochaetota; class Spirochaetia; order Treponematales; family Treponemataceae; genus Treponema_D. The sequence continues at coordinate 9,156 of DEEV01000039.1, forward strand.
TTGTTCTTCCAGCGGTTTGGAAATGCAGCCTTCTGTTCCAAAAAGTTTTAGGTCTATGCACGAAATATGCGGAACCGCGCCACCCGAAAGTCTTTTTGAAAGATTGTGACGGCAAAGCGTTCCTTTTTTCATGCCGAGCCAGGCTTCTACGCTTGGCGTTGCGCTTCCCATTAAAAGTGGAATTCCAAGATTTGTGCAGCGGTGCATTGCAACCTGGCGGGCGTGGTAGCGAGGAGTAGTTCCTGATTTATACGAACCGTCATGTTCTTCATCAATTATAATAAGCCCAAGGTCTGGAACCGGCGCAAAAATTGCCGAGCGGGCGCCTACAACTACACGTGCTTCTTTATGTAGAATTCTGTGCCATTCGCTAAAACGCTGCGACGGAGTCAGCCCGGAATGTAAAACCGCCGCCGTATTTCCAAAACGCGCGGTAATTGCCTTTATAACCTGCGCTGTAAGTCCAATTTCGGGTACAAGATAGATTACGCCTTTTCCGCTTTTAAGAATTTCTTCTGCAAGCGAAAGAAAAACTTCTGTTTTACCGGAACCCGTTGGTCCGTAAAGGTAATGAAAAAGCTTACGATCATTGATTTTTTCGAAATGTCTTGTTGTCGTGGCGTTTCCTGAGGAATTAATGTTTGTTGCCGTTCCTATGTAATTAACGTTTGTTGCGGTCCCTGAGGCTCTCGAAGGGCCGTTTACTATGGGATTAAGAATCTCTTCAACGGCACGTTTCTGTTCGTCAGATAATACATTTTTTTTATTTTCGCCAACTTCTTCTTCAAAACTAAAACCGCTTGCGCTTGTTTCTCGCCGGCCGCTTGGAATCATAGAAAAAACAGCTTCGCCCAGTGTGCAAAGATAATAGCGC
>DEEV01000039.1:10082-10217 GCA_002350445.1 Treponema sp. UBA2869
CTTGTCAATTATGCGCTTTACAGATTTAATTTTTGCAGGTTCAACCGGACACGACGGCGGAATAGAATCATAAATGCCAATTATAAAGCCGGTTGTTTTTTTGTTTCCGAACATAATTTCGGCACGCTTTCCAAT
>DEEV01000039.1:10223-10581 GCA_002350445.1 Treponema sp. UBA2869
GTACAGGCAGATTTAGTATGACTTCGAGAAACTGCATTTATTTTTGAGAGCCTTCCAGTTCATCCAGTTTTTTTCTGAAAAGTTTTAGATCTTCCCATGCAGGACGCTTAAGGCTTTCGTTTCTTAAAAGTGCGCTTGGATGGTATGTTGGCATTACAGGAATTTCATTATATCTGAAAAATTCTCCGTGCTGCGAGTTTATGCTGATTGATTCATTTAAAAGTTTTTCTGCAGCAACCTTTCCCATACACAAAATCATTTTTGGTTTTAAGATATGAATCTGTGCTTCCAGAAAGCTGAAGCAGGCATCCTCTTCTTCCGGCAACGGGTTCCGGTTTTCTGGCGGACGGCATTTTAC
>DEEV01000039.1:10614-10978 GCA_002350445.1 Treponema sp. UBA2869
TATAGCAGTTTTTGTTCCGGTCCAGGTTGATTGCGTTGAGCATTTTATCTAAAAGAATTCCGGCTTTTCCTACAAAAGGTTTACCCTGTCTGTCTTCTTCTTCGCCAGGGCCTTCGCCAATTACAAGCACAAGCGGATTTGTTACGCCCATTCCAGGCACAACATTGTTTCGGGTGCGGGCAAGCGCGCATCTTGTGCAGCGCAGAATCTTTGCGTTGAGTTCGTCCAAAGAAATTCCGCCGGTTTCTGAGTTTTCTGCAGGCACAAAAGCGGCTTTGTCATTTACAGAAGGATTACTTTCTGGTTCAGAATGTTCTGGTTCTGTTTGCTTTGAAAGATTTTCTGCTAACTGATTTTCAGCCGG
>DEEV01000039.1:11322-11468 GCA_002350445.1 Treponema sp. UBA2869
GGACTGAACAAAACGCAGCAATCTTCGTAAGGCAAAATCGAAGTTTCATAAGTATCAATAAAATAAGAATCCTTAATGATTTCTTCTTTGTCCATTCCGCAAAGCGGGCGGAGAAGCGGCAGTTCTGCAAAGTGCTCGGTAACTGT
>DEEV01000040.1:0-1958 GCA_002350445.1 Treponema sp. UBA2869
ATTGCAGTAAATGCTTTTGCAAGTGAATTGTACGGCTTGTACGCTGTTCCTTCTCCGTTTTCAGAGGCAGCTCCGGCCGCGTCTCCTACATAATAAATTGTGCGTGAAAAGCCTTCCATTATTGCAGAAGTAACTTCAAAGCCTGTTGAAGTAATTACAGCACCGTCTGAATCAGAACCCGAAACCCATTTTCCAGTCTTCATTCCGGCAATTACATTTACAGTCTGATTTGTCTGAAATCGAATTACATTCTGTGCGTCATAAAAAGTAAAAGTAATGTCGTAAGCGCCACTTTCAAGTCCTGTTACACTAAGAGAATAATCTGGACCGAGCGCTTTTACTCCTGTTGCAGAAGTTTTTTCTTTCCATTTTGCATTGTCACAATAGGCAGTTGCGTATGTAATCGGGGAAGCTGCCGAAGCTGTAAGCTCTATATCACCGGGAACAACAGTTCCATCTGCTCTTGGTTCCGGCCGAACAATAAAATGCAAGTCGGCAACAGTTTCGTCTGCTGTAATAGGCTGAGGAAGTGTCTGACTAAGAACCGTTTCGCCATCGGAGTTTTTTACGCCGCAGGTAACATTCCAGTTTCCATCTGTAAGGTGAAGGGCAAAACTTACTGTACCGCCCGTTGCAGTAATAAATTCTGAAGAATCCTCTGTACTGTAACTTCCCGGACCGTCTGTTTGAACAGCCTCTACAAAATAATGATAGTCTGTGGTATTTATTGTAGGAACAGCACTTCGATCCGCGCTATTATTGGAAGCAGCAGGAATAACCTTGTCCGGGAGCGCGCCCGACAAAGAAATATATCCATTTACGGTGTGGGTTTTACTTTTTGGCACAGCAGCCGAAGAATCAGAATAACTGCTGAATCCGTTATCACAGGAAAAAATAAAAACAAGAAAAGCTGAAAATAAAACACCGGAAACGTTTTTTAAAAGCCTGTTTTTCATACTAACTCCGAAAATTGCAATAATCTCGCAATATTTTACCATATTTTGTATAAAAATGTTAATCTGAAATTAATAGTACTTCCACTCAGCTTTGCGGGTCTGGTCGATAAGCTCGTCAAGTTTGCCTTCTTCTTCCAGAAGCTGCCAGTGCCATTCGATGCTGTCTTTTTCAAATAAAGGTTTTGGAGCGGGTGATTTTCTTGAGTTTGCGGCTTTTACAATCTGAATAAGTTCTTCAAAGCGTTTTTTATCAGCAATTTGAACAAGATACGGAGTTTTGTCTGCGGCAAGCACTGTGCGTTCAGAATTAAAAACATAATTTTCTGCATTAAATTTAAACGGCGGCTGAGTGTTTCGAACTTTACGGCTTCGGCCAGATGTGCACGAATAACGGCAGCCTGCAGAATTCAAATGACGCTTTACAATAAAAGATTTGTCTCCATAAACAAAGCTTACATCCACATCAGAATAATCCATGTCGGTTTTCCAGTAACGAACGTCGTAAAGCTCTTCGCCATCAATTATCCAGCAGCCAATATTTTCTTTTTCGGCCTGTTCACTTACTTTTATACCTTCTGACTTTACGTTCCCACGCCAGATTCCGTTGTAATCTTCCGGCACCAAGTTCGCTTCAGAGCCAGTCTGAGTTTCATCTGCATTTGTTGAATTAAACTGCCTTATATAAAAATCAAGATACATTTTGCCGTCAATAATTGCTACAGGCACGTAAGATTTCTGAAATTTTGAATAACCTAGCACAAGTTCAAAGACATCTTTTGCATTTTCTGCGCCATCTATCTGCTTTACTGCAAAATAAACCTGCTCTGCCTTTTTTGTAGTAGCATCATTTATAACGCGCTTTTCCTTTTCTGCGTAAGATTGAGGCTCGGCGGCTCTGTCGTAATACCAACCGTAAAAAGCCTTTAAAACAATTGTAATTTGCGGCGTCTGATTGTCTTGTGATTGTTCAAAAAAAACAAAACGGTCCTTTCCTTCCCAAAT
>DEEV01000040.1:1967-2982 GCA_002350445.1 Treponema sp. UBA2869
AAAAAATTTTCCTGCCGTAAAAAACAGCGCAAATAGGACCGTCAGTTTTTTCATATAATCTGATTATCGGTTTTTTTATTTTTTTTCTATATAAAATATAAACATCAGATGCTCGTCTGTAACATCCTTAAAAATGCGGACAAGTTTTTTAAAATTATTTCTTAAAAGAATTGTGTCCATTTTTAGTGTCTGCAAATTTCCAGACTGAGTTATTTCTGTTTTTCTAAGTTTTTTTACATCATCACAAAGCTTATCTGTAAAATATTCTGCCATTGGACGCGGCAAAGAAAGCATATTCCTAACTTTTGATATAAAGGAATCAAGTTCTGAAAGTTTTATATCAAGAGTAACTTTTCCTTCCTCATATTCAACTGAATCAAAAAGGCTGAAATTAAAATAGTCTCCGGAAGTTTCAAAATAAGGCATCTCTATTTCTATATTTTTACCACGCTGAACTGATCCAGATTTATTTGGCTCGAACGGAAAATAGTTTAAGATTACTTCAAAGCCGGCAAGTCCTAAATATACAAGGAAATGTACTACATCATCTGTATTAGAACCTTTTGTTGCAAAATAGAAAATAACAGAAATAACTGAACCCGCAGCTGTTACAAGAACATTTTTAAAACTGATTACTTTTGGCAATTCTTCGTTCCAGTTAGAAAGCGCAAAATAAAGCAACGCACCCCACTGCATAATAAGACCTGCTCCAAACCAAAGAACTTCTTCGTCTAAAAAAAATCCTCCGCAAAATGACCACAATAAACACATCGCAATAGCCATTGCTCCGCAGGCAAGTCCTTTTACAATAAATTGATGCATTCTCATTCAAGACACCTCTGTTATATTTTTTATTCATTGTACAAAAAAACACATGTTTTTGAAATGGAAATTCGCTTTAAAAAAAACACATTTTTTTCTATAATTAAGCTATGACTTATCTGGCAAAAATTGGTGAACTGACGCTTAAAGGTTCTAAGATTCAGGAATTTGAAAATCTTTTAAAACACAATAC
>DEEV01000040.1:3083-3753 GCA_002350445.1 Treponema sp. UBA2869
GGAATTACAGGCTGGGCAAAGGCAGAAGTTTGCGAAAAAACTATTGAAGATATAAGCCGTGCCGTTTTTGAAATTGCAAAAAAAGAAGCTGAACGCGGCTGCAAAACTTTTAAAATTGATGCGCGCCGGGCAGACAAAAGTTTTCCGCTAAATTCATATCAGATTTGCTGCGAAGCCGCCGGCGATGTTGAAGCAATTATGAAAGTTGATGTTCACAAGCCGGACACAATTATTTACGTAGAAGTTCGTGAACGATGCTTTGTTTATACTGATTCTAACACAGGCTGCCGCGGACTTCCTGTAGGCTGCAGCGGAAAAGGCTTGCTTTTGCTTTCGGGCGGTTTGGATTCCCCTGTTGCCGGCTACAGAATGCTTCGCCGCGGTATGAAAATTGAATGCTGTTATTTTCATTCATATCCATACACTTCTGAAGAAGCAAAGCAGAAAGTTGTTACTTTGGCACAAAAGCTTGCTTATTACGGAATTACAACTTATCTGAACATTATCCCTTTTACCGATGTTCAGATGCGCATTAAAGAAAAAGCACCGGAAGCTTGGTCAACTCTTATGCTTCGCGTCTGCATGATGAAGCTTGCAAACCGCCTTGCTCACCGCTGCAACGCAAAGTGTATTATTACCGGCGAAAGTGTTGGTCAGGTTGCAAGCCAGA
>DEEV01000075.1:0-4973 GCA_002350445.1 Treponema sp. UBA2869
TTTTGCGGAATCTGATAGTTTGAATATTTTTGTAAAGTTTCAAAAATCTGGTCAGGAGTCCAGCCGCAGTCAAAACTTGCCGAAACTGACTGTTTTGTGATTTCGAGTTCAGTTGCAATTCCGCATTTTTTTACAATCATAAAAGAAGTAAGCGGAATAAGTTCAAAAAGCAAAAGTCCCGGCATAAGTGTTACGGTAAAAGTTGAATCAAGACTCAGAATTTTTGGTGGTTCAGACGAAACAATTTCGGGAATAATTTCGCCGGGAACAAAAATATCCATATTGTCTTCGGTTTTTCCAATGCTTTTAATAAGACCAAATTCTGCTGCAGAAGCGAGCATTCTGTCTAAAAATTGTGCATTCTGAACGCTGTCTGTAACAGATTCGGAATGGGCGGCTTCTAAAATCATAGAAAAGCGGCTTTTTTTTGCTTCGGAAGAACCTTCTTTTGTAAAAGTTCCAAGCATAAACGCAAGGCGCAAAAGGGAATCTTGAGTAAAGCCCTGTTCTCCAATGCAGGCTATGCAGTCTAAAAGCAGCTGAGCCTGTTTTCGTAATCCGTCTCGGCTTAAGCGTGAAACCGATGCGGCACATAAAAACGCATATTGGTGCTGCTGTGGAAGTTTTGAAAACGCTTGAATTCGCGCATTATTCATTTCAAGTTTTTTTGAACCTTCAAAAACCAGTCCAAGATTTATAAAGGCTGTAAGCAAAAGCTGAATGCATTCAATTTTTCCCGGGAAAATTTCCTGAAGACGGTTCAAATCATTTTTTTTGATTACTCCATCGGAACGGCATGCACAGCCGTGAATTTTCAGATAAGAAATAAACGCTGCAAGAAAGTTAGGCGAAATCATAAAAATATCGTCGGTAGAACGCATTGCAATTTGCGGGTCCGGGAAAAGTGTTTTTATATTAAAATAAGGTTCAAGCGTTTCTAAAATTAAAGGATTTATATGAAGATATTCCTTGCCACTGTACGAATCTTTTGCTGTAAAAATTAAAAGTCGTTCTTTAAGGTTTTTGATTTTTGCGAACAGTTTAATTTCGTCGGGCGCGTCTGAAAATTCCAGAAGAAAAGTTATCAGATCTGTTTGGGTTAGAGACGGCATAAAATGAATTGAATTCAAAATGCGAAGATCGTCTTCCGAGAGTAAAGTAACAATTCCGTTCAGGTTTTCGGGCGTTTTTATAAAACTTGCCAGCTGCGAAATTAGTTTTTGCTTGTTGTAAGGCGTTTTAAATTCACCAATATAAAGATGAATAAGAGAAGAAAAATCCCGGTCGTTCAAGGACGAAATTGATTCTGCCCAAAGATCTATATTATTCGCATTCATTAAGAGAATCCTCGTTTACATAACGCAGAATTTTGTATTCGTACCCCTGTTCTGCCAGAAATTTCTGACGGTTTGAACCAAAATCCTCTTCGACGGTGTTTCGTGTAATAAGCGTAAAAAAGCGTGCGGCTCGTTCTTTCGGGCGCAAAATTCTTCCAAGCCGCTGAGCTTCTTCCTGGCGGCTTCCAAAGGTTCCGCTAACCTGAATTGCAAGCGAGGCATCGGGAAGGTCAATGGCAAAATTTGCAACCTTTGAAACAACCAGCACTCTGATTTTTCCTTCGCGGAATTCGTTGTAAATTCGGTCGCGTTCTGCGGTAGAAGTCTTTCCTGTTATAATCGGGCAGTTAAGCTCTTTTGAAATTTCTGCAAGCTGATTCAGATACTGTCCGATTACCAGAATTTTGTCTTCGGGATGATGATTTATAATCTGCCCTACAACCTGCATTTTGTCTGGATTAACACTTGCAATTTTGTGTTTTTCGCGAGAGCCTGCTACGGCGTAATCAATTTCCTGGGCGGCAGGTAAATCTATACGCACTTCAACACATTCGGCGCTTGCAATCCAGTGGTCGCGCTCAAGTTCTTTCCATGGAACATCGTAGCGTTTTGGACCAACAAGACTGAAAACGTAACCTTCGCAGCCATCTTCTCGAACGAGAGTTGCCGTTAAACCGACGCGGCGCACAGCCTGAAGTTCTGCCACAACTCTAAAAACCGGAGCCGGAAGCATGTGAACCTCGTCGTAAATTATAAGACCCCACGGGCGTTCATGAAAAATTGAAAAATGTGGATACGGACCGTTTTTATTCGGGCGCCAGGTTAAAACCTGATACGTTGCAACCGTAACCTGCTTTATTGTTTTTGATTCTCCGGAATATTCTGCAATCTGGTCGGCGGTAAGGTTTGTTTTGTCTAAAAGTTCATCTATCCATTGATGTACAGCCGAAATGTTTGTTGTGATAATCAGCGTAGAAGTTTTAAGCATGTCCATAATTGTCATGCCGACAACAGTTTTTCCGGCTCCGCATGGAAGCACTATTGTTCCAAAACCGGTTCCAGGACCTTTATCTCCTACAAGCGCACGTGCCGCGCCTTTTTGATATTCACGGATTTCCAGTTTTTTTCCAGCGGAAGTTGTTTCACGCAGAGAAACATCAAGAGGTTCTCCGTTGGAAAGCACAACTTCGTCTTTTACAGGCCAGCCAGATTGAAGCAAAAGCTGTTTAATTGTGCCGCGGTCTGTAAGAAGCAGGCGGAACGCGTTCATTGTGCCGCCTTCCGATTCAACCGGTTCGGTAACTGGCGAAATAAGTTTTTTTACAAGCGGATTTGCCGCAATTTCCTTAAACACAGGCAGCGACGAAACTACAAGGTAAAGATATTTTTCTGTGATTTTTTGACCTTCTGGAAAATCAGGATTTACGGGAACTTCAATTTCCGGTCCTGGGACAAGGCGAATTTTTCCAAAACGGCTGGCAACTTCCTTTATCCAGATGCTTATAGACTGAGGAACATCGTAACGCGCGTATTTTTCCAGAACGGCAACTGCATCATCGGCACTAAAACCGGCACTTGCGGCGTTCCAAAGTGAAAGTGGAGAAAGTTTATATGTATGAAGATGCTCAGGCGATTTTTCCAGTTCAGCAAAAGGAATAAGTGCATTACGGCATTCTTCTGCAAGCGGTGCATGAACATCGAGCAAAAGCGTGCGGTCGCCTTGAACAATCAACGGGTTTTCGTAATTCATTGCAATGAATCAGTATAACATTTTTAGAAATTACATAAAAGAGCATACGAAATATTACTGAAAAATGCATTACGCTTTACGCACGGTGTTTATCATGCCTTCTTTGCGCATGCTTTTTTTCATTTGAGTCTTTTTTTCGTACATGTTGCTGTCGGCTTTTTTAAATACGTCCTCTGCGCTCGAGAAAGATGTTGCATCGAAAATTGCATAGCCAAGTGCGGCGGAGATGCGTTCCCATGGTGCAGATTTTGTATTTTTTTCGTCTTCAGCAATTTTATCGTAAAAACTTTTTATAAGCTGTTCATGATTTTTTAAATCTGAATTTTCAAGAATTACAGTAAATTCATCGCCGCCAATGCGGAAAACCGGTGAATGCTTAAAAATTTCACAGATTGTATGACAAATCTCTTTAATTGCAATATTTCCTTTTTCGTGACCAAAATTATCATTTAAATTTTTAAGGTTGTTCAAATCAACCATTACAATACCAAAATCTGCATTTCCTTCCTTAATCAGACTGTTTAAACGTTCCATTTCTGCATCATAAACACGCTTGTTCTTTACACCGGTTAAAGCATCTTTTGATGCAATTCTATCCATTATTTCTGCTTTTTCTTTTGTATCGCTTAATTCCTTTCTGGTTTCCGTAAGACTTGTAATATATTCAGTTAATTCCTTATCCATTTTTTTCATGGATTCTGCAAGAATTTCTATTTCGTCGCCGGTTTTTATTGTAAGTGAATTAAAGCTTTCACCCGTGCCGTCTTTTTTAATGATAAGATTTTCACAGTATTTTTGAGCTTTGTCTGCAAGCTGATTTATATAGCGCACAATAAGATAATCAACAAGAAGGTAGCCGAAAGTGCTGACAATTACGGTAAGCGTAAAAAACAGACATGCGGCCAGGAAAGTATAAAGTAAAACAGTTTTGTTAATGTCTTTTGTTGTAATGTCTACTGTAGCATAAGCGACAATTTCGCCGTTTTCAGCATAAACAGGTTTTCCGGCAGTCATAAGAGAGCCGTATTCATTTGTGTTAGTTGTATAGGCAGGAAATCCCAAATCAGGATTTTTAAGCACAGGATAATTAATTTCATAAATAGGATCTATACAGCCGGTTGGACAAGGTTCATCCGGATCAGCATCTACAAGGTAAATTGCGTTTATATCTGCTGTGTTTACATATAGAAGATAAATACATTTTACTGCGTTTGAATTCTGAATTATTGTAAGCGATTCCTTTAAGTCCTTATATTCCTGAGATTCTGTAATGGCAGAATAATGATTTATATATTCATCAAAATCTGAGGTACCCCAGTGCTCGCTTGAAACTTTATGTTCTGTGTTTTTATAAATTTCAAGAATATTGTCGCGCAGAGTTTTAACTTTTTCTGAATCTATAGAAACAGCAACAGTTTTTGCCAGACTTTCGGAGTAAGTTTTGTAGTTAATTTCAATAACTCTGTTTATGATCGAAGAAGTTATAACAAGTGCTACGATACTAAAAACAGCCGAGACAAATAAAATGAATAATATAATCTTCTTTCTAAGGGGAAATTTCATAGCGCGAATCCGATTTTTAAATGATACAATAGAACAAAACATAAGGCAAATTTTTTAGAAAATAAACTGTAGTTTTTTTTAAAACCGTATTATTATGTTAAGTAACAATTTATTTTATAAGAGATATGATAAAAGTGCGTCCATGCATTTTTATCAATATTAATTGCTTCGTAATTAGTATTTACGCCATCTATGGCGTACTGCTGATGCGGAGTTATTAAAGGAGGCATTACAAATATGGACTTGAAAGGAACAAAAACCGAAAAAAATCTTCAGACGGCATTTGCTGGAGAATCGCAGGCAAGAAATAAATATACTTATTT
>DEEV01000075.1:5020-9216 GCA_002350445.1 Treponema sp. UBA2869
ACAGCAGAAAACGAAAAAGAGCATGCAAAAATGTGGTTTAAGCATCTTGGCGGCATTGGCGATACAGCCGCAAATTTAAAGGCAGCTGCAGACGGTGAAAATTTTGAATGGACAGATATGTATGCTGAGTTTGCAAAAACAGCACGCGAAGAAGGTTTTGAAGCAATTGCAAAGCAGTTCGAAGGTGTTGCTGCAATTGAAAAACATCACGAAGAGCGTTATCGCAAGCTTCTTAAGAATGTAGAAGATAAGGTTGTTTTTTCTAGCAGCGGCGATGCAATCTGGCAGTGCCGAAACTGCGGCCACATTGTGGTAGGAAAAGAAGCTCCAAAGGTTTGCCCGGTTTGTGCACATCCTCAGAGCTACTTCCAGATTGAGGCTGTAAACTACTAGGCAAAATCGAAAAGAAAATCAGCGGCGAGATTATGCGAGCCGCAAAAATCTAAGAACAAAAAAGCTGGACGTCATAAACGATGCCCAGCTTTTTTAATATGCTAATGGAGTTTATTTACTATATTGTCTGATTAGTATTCATAAACAAATTCCGACATTCCTGTAAGTTCGTTTACAGTTGTTCCAAATTTGTTTGCAATGGTATATTCAGAAACTTTGTTTACATTGTTTGCAGAATCATATTTAAGAAGTACACGCATAATAATCTGATTTTCTTTTCCGTAAGATGTAATTTCAGAAAGAAGTTTGTTGTCGTCATAGCGGAATACGCGTTTTACAGTTGCCGTAGAAAATCCGTCAAATTCTGTAATTGTATCAAGAAGTCCTTCTTCAGAATAAGCATAAACCTTTGCCGCATCAAGAACGCCGTCGTAGTTATAATCAGAAGAAGATTCAATTTTTCCTGCTGCATTGTATTTGTAAACAGTTTTCCACACAAGTGCGCCTTCGCCGTCGTAGCCTGTTTCGTCTACAAGAAGGTTTCCTTCGTATGTGTAAATGCTTTTTGCCTTTAATGTGCCTTTTGAATTATATTCCGAAGAATCAACCTTAAGACCGTTTTTGTAAGTGATAATGTTTTTCCAAATCAATTCACCGTCAGAAGAAAGACAGGTCTGTTCAATAAGATTGTTATTTTCGTCGTAAGTTGAAGTAATTTTGTTCAAAGGAATGTCGCGCGGTGTAAGTTCAGAAGATTCAATTTCCTGCCCGTCGGCATTAAATGTGTGCAGATATTTTATGCTTGGTGTTCTAAAATAGTTTCCGAATTTGGAAGCAATGGTGTATTCAGTTTTAACATAATTTTTTGGATTTCCCTTTATTGGTACATATTTAAAAATGTCTGTTGCAAAGAGCGAAACACTTAATCCAGCTGCAAGTAAAAATGCTATTATTTTTTTCATAAAAATCCTCCACAATTCAATTGAAATTGCTATCTTTATTATTTTATACTATGAATTAAGAAAAAGGAAGTTAATAATTGACAGATTTTGCATGGTCGGCATTCAAAGAATTTTGCGAACACTATAGAAAANNGCATTCAAAGAGTTTTGCGAAAATTATAGAAAAAAAATTGATGAATGGAGCTCGCTTTCCGGCGAATTGACGGAACTACAGAAAAAAGCGGCATTAGATGCAAAAACTCCTTCCTACAGTTTTGAAACGGCTGTTGTTTATAACCGCGACCTTGATAAAATTCAAAAAGATGATGATATAAAGCTGATTGTAATTGGCGACAATCCCGGAAAAGACGAACAGCTTTTAAAAAATAACCGCTATCTTGTTGGTCAGGCGGGCAAAATTGGCGAAGGTTTTTTCAGGCGCAATGCGGAACTTGGAATAGATTTTCGAAAAAACGTCATTATATTGAATAAAACTCCGGTTCACAGTGCAAAAACAGCGCAGCTTAAAAAGATTCAGAGTCTTGGCGGCAAAAAAATTCAGGAATTGATTCTGGAAAGTCAGCTCTGGATGGCACAAAGAACGGCAAAACTGCAGCAGGAACTTGGCGCAGAGTTGTGGCTTGTAGGTTATTCTGAATTAAAAGAAAAAGGCATTTTTTCGGCATATCGGGATGAACTTAAATCACAATATATACAAAACGGAAACTTTATAGACGACTGGGAAAAGGTTTTTGTTTTTCAGCATTTTTCGATGAATCGTTTTACAATTGACCTTGCTTCGTTCGAAAGTCAGCTTGCAGAACGGAATGTGCCGCTTATTCAAAAAATTCACGAGCTGGGAAAACTTCATAAAAACGAAATTTTTATGGAAATTTAACATATCGCGTAGTATAATTTCCCTATGAGAAAGGTGATAATTGTAGGTGCTGGAATTTCTGGACTTTCAGCCGGTGTGTATGCAGCAAAAAGCGGATTCGATGTAACGATTTATGAACAGCATTTAACTTTTGGAGGCCTTTCGACAGGCTGGAGCCGTAAAGGCTATTTTTTTGAAGGTGGAATGCACTGGCTTACGGGCTCTTCAGAAAAGCTCGAATTAAACAGAATATGGAAAGAAACTGGCGCCCTTAAGGAAAATAATCCAATAGAAATTAGAGATCCTTTTTATACAGTAATTCACGGGAACAAAACTTTAAGGCTCTGGCGCGACCTGGATAAACTTTGCGAAGAACTTCTTGCGTATTCACCGGAAGATAAAAAAGCAATCGAACGCTTAAGGAAAGATGTAAAGGCATTTATGCATGTTCATCTTGTGGTTGTTGATATTCCGGGCGTAAAAACCGACAATCCGTGCAAGCCTCCGTTATCTGAATATACAAATATGCTTCCGGCGCTTTCTAAGCTTCGCCGCCTTAGCAAAACTTCTTACGAAGATTATGTAAATCAGTTTAAAAATGAAGATATAAAATCACTTTTGCGCAGTTTAATTGGTTATAGATATAATGCGCTTTCTATGGTTTATACACTTGCTTCTTTTGCAATAGGAGACTGTGGCTACCCGCACGGCGGTTCAATTCTGCTGGCTCAGAATATGCTTGATACTTATAAAGCTCTTGGTGGAAAAATTGAATTCCGTAAACCGGTTCAGAAAGTTGTTGTAGAAAATGGACGCGCAACAGGCGTTCAGCTTAAAGATAGTTTTGAAGCAGCTGATGCGGTTATTGTTACTCAGGATACAAGAGCTGCGTTTGAAAACCTTTTTGATGTTCCAATAACTGATTCATGGACCAAAAAACTTGTTAAACGCTGTGTTGGCGAACAGAATATTTTTATTTCGCTTGGAATAAAGGCAGATTTAAGCGATCTTCCATATAGTATGATTTTTCCGCTTGAAAAGCCTATTGAATTTGCAGGTTGCAAATGGACGGAATTACGCGTGAACAATTATGCCAAATATAAAGACCATGCGCCTGAGGGCGGCACTTCAATGACGTGCCTTTTAATTGGCGACTGTTATGATTTCTGGAAGGCCGCAAAACAGGACGGAACTTACAAACAGAAAAAAGACGAAATAGGAAAGCTTTTTATACAGGAGCTTTCAAAGTTTATTCCGCGCGTTGGCGAAAACCTGGAAGTAATAGATGTTGCAACTCCGCTTACGTATGAACGCTATTGTTCAAGCTACAAAGGTTCATGGATGACCGTGTGGACGCCGCACGATGCCCAGTACAATTACCCTCAAAAGTTAAAGTGCATAAAGGGCGTGTATTTTGCCGGTCAGCGCATTTTAATGCCGGGCGGACTTCCTATAGCCTTGTTCTCGGGCAGGCAGGCCGTTCAGCACCTGTGCAAGGACACAAAAACAATGTTTGTTGGTGCGGGAAAATAAAGCAGGGGTTTTGCGCTTATTATTAAATCTAAATCAGTTGATTTGCAGCTAAAAAAGCTTCTGGAGTCTGAACGATTACAGAGGCTTTTTTATAATCCCGGATATTTCTGGTCAGAATAACAGGTATTTTGTGTTCTAAGGCTGTGTAATATTGAATAGCATCTTCAAAATCTGAAAAATCAGAGTTCAATGCTTTGTCGATAACGCTTTCTGAAGAATCTATAACTCTTAGAAGAATACGAAGTTTTCGGAGTGCATTTTTTGCAGAATCATTGCCAATTTGTTTTCGAAGAATGTAAAATGTATTTGCAAAAATCAAAGGGCTTGTGTAAAGTTCCAGTTTTTTCATTTCTGCAAAAGTAAAAAGTACAGCAGAAAAATGAAAATTAGGAATCCTTTCTGCAAGTAAATCTAAAATAACATCAGTATCTACGAAAACCTTATTCATATTT
>DEEV01000075.1:9227-24537 GCA_002350445.1 Treponema sp. UBA2869
TTTCTTCAAGCTGAATAATGCCTGAAAGTTCATTCACAAGAGGGCTATACGAAAATTCTGAATTGTCCTCATTTACAGTAAGGTTATCAAAAAAATTTTCTACAATAGCAGAAAGTGAAGTTCCGATTTGAGAAACATATTTTTTTGCGCGGTAAATTGAATTTTCATTAAGTTTTAATGTTAATTTCGCTTCCATAATTTTACCTCCTATACGTATTAAATTATAATAAACTGTACGTATTGTCAAGGATTTTTTATTAGCCCAAATTTCGAGTTTTAGATAAATTTACAAAATAGTTTATTCATTCCATATTTGATTTAGTGTCATTTTTTTGTGTATTTCTTGAAAAAGCAAAAAACTGTGATAGAATTAGATTATTGGAGAGAATTTGGAAAAGCTTTAGCCCGGTAAAAGGAGTGATTTTTATGGGAAAGAAAAACGGCTTTTTAAGTCTGTATTTTATTGGAATGGTTTTAGTTGCAGTTGGATTCTGTCTGCCAATGATTAAAGGAATTTTTGGTACATCGGCAAATGGCTTTGAGTTTATCAAAAATATAAACAAAGGCGGTTTTGTTGCAATTGGTGCACTTTTGATTTTTGGTGGTGCGGTTCTTGGAATTTTATCATCATTTGTTCCAGCACTTTCGGGACTTTCAAAGATTTTCTTTTTAGTAAGTGTTGCCGGTGGTGTAATAATTGTAATTGGCTTTCTTACAAATGGCGGAATTTACAAAGCAGTTGGAAAGCACTTGATTAAGAATTCAATGTACGGACTTTGGCTGATTGTTGCTGGCTGGGTTGTTTCTGCCCTGGGAATTTCTAAAAACTAAACTTATGTGATTCCGTGGGAAAAAAGGAATCCTAAAGTTCAATAATTAAAGCACCGGATTTTCTGTCGGTTTTAGAAGACGGAGATTCCGGTGTTTTTGTTTTAACGCTGACCAAATCACCGCTTTTGAAGGCTTCTGGCTTAAAGGTTTTTAAGAGAACGAGCCCTGCAGGCGAGCAGGCATAGTGACCGAATGCATTTGGAGGCAGGGTAAATTCATCGGAAGTTACGCGGCACAAAAGTTCTGGTTTTTCGCCTTCGGAAGCGGAATCAGATTTTTCGAAATTTGAAAAGGCTGTAAAACACAAGGTTGCTCGTTCTTTTGGAAGTTTTGCGCGTTCCGAAAGTTTTTGAAGTTTTGAAGGCGAATTTTCTGTGCTGAAGGCAAAATTACACCATTTATTCTGGCTGCCTGTGTAGGCTTTAAAACCGTTCATCGGGCAGTCCTGTGCGTGCGGGCAAGGAGCAAGAATCTTAAATTTGTCTTTTATAAAACGTTCACGCAAAAGAGAAACGGTTCGTGAAGCTTTTGGAACGCCCGGTTCAATCAAAATAAAACGACAGCTTTGTGCAGAATAGTTTTTAAGCTGGTCGTAATATTTTTTTGTTTTGAATTCAGGCGGCATATCCATATTCTGATCAAGTTCATTAAACATATTTGCGCAGGTAATAAAATCAGCTTTCTGGCGGATTGAAGTGCCAAAATTTCCTTTTACACGAATTATTTTCCAGTTTTGATTTTCTGAAAAACGTGAACTAACTGAAAGAAAAACGTCTTCGCCCAGCGAAAGGCTGTTTGCTGAAACGTCAAGGCAGTACCAGGTAAGGTTTAGTTTTCGCAGTTCGGGGCGGGCAAGCCACAATGCCGTAACAACCGTTAACGGGCCGCTTCCAAGGTCAAGGCAAACTGAATCTGCAGAAGGGAATGCGCTGGCAGGCATATTAGAAAAAAGCCTTGTAAGGCGCACAAGGTTCCACCAGGTGTAATAACGAATGTAGGCAGAAAGCTGAATGTTGTCGTTCATGTAGCCAAGGCGGCGGTCGGCACGCTGGTCTGTAAGCTGATGTGAAAGGTTACGGATATTTTCCGGCAACTGCTGTAACTGGCGGCTGTTTAGCGGGCGAACGCCCTGAATAATTTCGTCAAAATTATCGATTACTTTTTTTGAATCGGCATCGAGCGGGCTTTGCTGGAAAAGCGAATTGATTATTGAAAACTCCGGCCTTTGATTTGTTCGTGATTTGTCTGTTCTGGCATGCTGCGGGCAGGGACGTGCAGTTGTTGTTTTTTCGGGCTTTTGGGCTTGCATTCGAGGCGATTTTAGACTTGTTTTTTGAGGTCTGGTTTTAAAATTTCTATTATCAGTTGTTTTTTTCATTGTTGTCTGTTTTTTTTATGCTCATATAAATTTCTGAAAGAAGTGCGCGCGTTTCCTGAATCTGCCGTATAAGATTTGAATTATCCTGAACGGTTTGCGCTTCTTCGAGAATCTGCTGACCGGCTCCTTCTGCCGTAAACTTTTTTTCGTTTATCAGATATTTAAGGCGGAAAATTAAATCAAGTTCATGCTGAGAATATACTCTTCTGCCACCCATATCTTTTTGTGGAGAAAACGCCGGAATCACTTCTTCCCAATAGCGCAGAACGTGGGCTTTTACGCCTGTTAAATCTTCTATCTGACTAATTGTATACATCTACTCTTCTATTAAACTTTTAACTTCGCGTTAGCGGTATGCCAGAAATGGCTCTCTGACCGCCGGCAGCCTTTTTTATCTTTCGCGATTCTCCCACTTTTCGCGGCTGCCTTTCATTTCAAGCAAAACCGGAATCTGGTCAAAACCTAAATCTTCACGGATGCGGTTTTTAAGATAAGTGATATAGGTTTCCGGAACAACTTCGGGGCGTGTCGCAAAAATCACAAACGAAACAGGATTTGTTCCCGCCTGAGTCATGTAGCGAATTTTAAAGTGTGCAGTTTTACTTGCAGGCGGCGGATAGCGGTCCAGCCAGTCGGCAAGTGCGTTATTAAGCGACGCCGTTCCAATTTTTTTATTAAGCTGTTCGTACAAGGTGATAGTTGTATTCAGCAGGTCTTTTACGCCTTTACCTTCCAGCGCAGAAAGCGGAAGGATAGGTGCAAAATCCATCTGCCCGAACATAATGTTTATCCATTCGCGTACCGCTTTCACGGCTTTTGTTCCCTGTTCTTCGCGCAAATCCCATTTGTTCAAAACAAAAATGATTCCGCGGCCTTTTTCAAATGCAAGCGCACAGATTTTTTTATCCTGTTCAGAAAGACCTTCTACGGCATCAATTAAAAGGTAAACAACATCGCATTCATCAAGAGTTTTGATTGCGCGGTTTACAGAATAATATTCAACGTCATCGTGAACTTTTGCCTTGCGTCTTATGCCGGCGGTGTCCAGCACGTGAAAAGCCTTTCCGCCATATTCAAAGTCGCCTTCAACAACATCACGGGTAGTGCCCGCGTAATCACAGACAATAGAATTTTCTGAATGAGTAAGCCTGTTCGAAAGCGTAGATTTTCCTGTGTTTGGTTTTCCCATAATTGCAATTTTTATAGGACGTTCCGATGAAACAACCTTTACATGCGAAAAATCACAACGGCTTGTAATCATTTCTGCAAGGTCAGAAATGCGGTCTCCATGTTCGGCAGAAATAAAAATCAGTTCGTCAAAACCATATTTTGCGTAGTTCCAGGCTTCGGCTTCGTTTTTGCCGCCTTCGGTTTTGTTTACAGCCGCAATCAGCTTTTTCCAGTAAGGGCGCATTTTAAGAATAAATTCTTCGTCTTCGCCTGTTATTACGCCAGCTTCCAGAAGAAGAATCACAACGTCAGCGCGTTCAATCATTTCGAGTGAACGTTCTACAACGTAATCATCAAGTTCTGCTTCTTTTGAGCCAATGTCGCGTGTAAGCTTGTAACCGCCGGTATCTACAAGGTGAACAGGCTTTCCGTTAATAATGGCAGTTGCTTCTACCGGGTCGCGGGTTACGCCAGGGCGGTCGTTTACAATAGCAATGCGTCTGTGCAAAAATCGGTTAAAAAGTGTAGATTTTCCAACGTTAGGGCGTCCTGCAATAACAACAAAAGGAAGTCCTTCGTAGGTGGCGTCTTCGGGGTTTGCATTTCCATTTGCAGTTACAGTTCCGTCTGGAGCAATAGTAATTCCGTCTAGAGAACCTGCCGAAGCATCAATAAAATCCGGTTCTTCCTGAATTTGAGAATTATCGATTTTTATTTCTTTGGGCTTTGAAAAATCCGGTTTTTGCTTTTTTTTTGCCATTTTATCTTCCTTAAAAAAGTGAACTTGTAACTGCCTTACAGTTTTGATTAAAGCTTTCCAAAATGCTTGTCCGAAATTGATTCAAGCTCTTTTATTGTAAAGTGAGAAAGCAGTTCCTTTGTTGCTGAAATAAGTTTTGGACTCATACTAAGCGTTCGAATTCCCATTCCAGCCAGAACAAGAATACTGTCTTTTCGTCCTGCCATTTCACCGCATACAGAAACAGGAACTCCAGCTTTTTCGCCGGCTTCTATTGTTGTCTGAATAAGACGAAGGACCGCAAGATTGAATTCGTTGTAAAGTTCTGCTACTCGTGGATTTTCGCGGTCTACGGCAAGCGTGTATTGGGTAAGGTCGTTTGTTCCCAGACTGAAAAAATCTGAAACAGAAGTAAGACAGTCGGAAAGCAGGGCTGCCGCGGCAGTTTCTATCATTATTCCAATATCAAGATCTTCTTTAAATTCAATCTTTTCTGATTTTAATTCTGCTTTAACAGTTTCTACTATATGAAGAAGTGCTTCAACCTGATCTACGCTTGTGATAAGCGGGAACATAATTTTAAGGTTTCCGTAAACACTTGCGCGGAAAAGTGCACGCAGCTGGGTTTTTAAAATCTGAGGGTAAGCAAGACTAAGACGAACGGCGCGCATTCCCATAAGCGGATTTTTTTCGTCCATAAAAGGAATATCTACCGAGTTAATAAGCTTGTCTCCACCGGCATCGAGCGTACGGATTGTTACAGGTTTGTCGCCCATAATTTCCAGAACTTTTTTGTATGCACGGAACTGAGTTTCTTCGCTGAAGGAACGGGCAGCGGCATTTAAAGAAGCACCGCCTTGAGACATGTAAAGAAATTCTGTTCGGAAAAGGCCAATGCCATCGGCACCTTCAGCTTTTGCAATTTCGGCTTCTTCCGGAGTACCAATGTTTGCCATAAGCAAAAACTTTTCGCCGTCTTTTGTAACGGCAGGTTTGTCCATAAAAGAACGCAGCTTAATTTTAAGCTGATAATCCTGACGAAGTTTTTCTTTATATTCTTCGATAGTTTCGCGGTCTGGGCCAATCAGAATTTCTGCAGATTTTCCGTCTATGATAACAGTTTCGCCGTTTATAACGTTAAGCGAGCCTTTGTTAAGACCTGTAACAGTTGGAATTTCGTAGTTTCTTGCAACAATGACAACGTGGCTGGAAGCTCCGCCTTCCGAAAGTGCAATTCCGGCAACCTTGCGTTTTGCAAGTATGATTGTGTCGGAAACTGTAAGGGAATTTGCAATGATTACAGAGCCGTCCGGGACACGGTTTATATCAAACGGATGAATGTCCAGCATTTCGTCAAGAACGCGGCCAAAAACATCGGTAATGTCCTGCGCGCGTTCTGCAAGGTAATCATTTCCTGACTGGCGCAGTTTTGAAGCGTACTGATCTGCTTTATATTGAACAGTATATTCTATATTAAAGAGTTCTTTTTCGTAAAAATCCTTAACTTCCTGATTAAAAACCGGGTCGCCAAGCATAAGGATGTAGGTTTCAAAAATTTCGCGCTGAACAGAATCTTTTTCGTCTGTTTTTGAAAGTGAATCCAGAATTTCCGAAAGTTCGATTGTTACAGTCTGAATTGCCTGTTCAAATCTTTTCCAGCCTTTCTGCATCTGGTCGTAATTTATTCTGTGCTGTGGAATTGCCCTTACAACAGGTTCCGGAATAACAAAAGCTGTTCCAATTCCTATTCCTTCACTGGCATGAACTCCAAGAAAAACTTCCATAATAGAACATTATAGCAGAATCTCAATAAAATTTGTAGTACCACGGCAAGTGCATAAAAAATTTGTTCTGCAAAAAAGTCTTTCGTCTTGCGTCCTTGAAAACACGCCAAAGGTGTGTAAACATAGCAATTCTTAACTGGGCAAATAACAGAAATTTATTGAATTCTTCTATAAAAGTGTTATAATACATGCGCAACGGAGGCTCTGAAGCAGCAAATTTAAGTTTTACAAAAAAATGCCGATAACAGTAACGGACGAGTAGTATTTTTATGAACATCAGATATTAACTGAGGTTTTTATGAAGAAACACGGATATGTTGCCAGAATTCTGGCAGGCATAGTTTTACTCTTTATTACTGTTCTCTCTTGTAATGTTGGTTTAGGCGAGGCTGTCGATACTGAACCTCCAGTGCCTGCTATTACCTATCCTCCTGCAGCCAGTGTTGTAAAAGGTTGTTTTGTGCTTGCAGGAAGATGTGATGATGATCTTGGCGTTGCTTCTGTTACAATCACTGTAAAAAATACAGATACTGATACTTTATTCTCAAGAAAATCAGCTGACATAAACAAAAATACCTGGACTGCTTCTATGGTAAACGAGTTGTCTGAGGACGGACTTTACCCTGACGGAAGCTATTCATTTGAAGCCGTGGCAACTGATAAAGCCGGTCGTATTTCGGGAGTTACTTCTACCGCATTCAGAATTGATAATACTGCGCCTGTAATAATTTTAAGTAAGCCGATGGCAAAAGGCGATGATACGCCTTCCAAATTTGGTAAAACTCTTACAGTTGCAGGTGATGTTTCTGACGATAACAGCCTTGCAAAGCTTAAAATGAATATCCGTCCTTATACACAGGATGCGGCCGGTAATAAAATCTTTGGCGAAATGTTTTCTGTAGAAGTTACAGATTTTACAGGAATATCTTCTGATAACCCGCTTATTGTTGCAAATTATTATAATAGCGATGATGTTAGCTCGGACGCTTCCAGAAGTGTGTACCGTTCAAATTATCTTAAAATTTATGATTATGGTAAAACCTCAGATTTTGATGCTGATAAAACCAATACTCCGGATAAATACTATTACTGCGGACTTGAATTAAGCGATAATGCAAAAACTTACGTGAACCCGGGAGACGGCGGAACCGGCGAAGGAAATACAACTACAAAATATGTTGTAAATAGTGATGATGTTTACGAAAATTTGATTTCAGACAGAACAGGTCTTGGTTTTTCTGCGCAAAAGCTTAGAGAAATTCTTAAGGGAAACAGCGTGTATGGTGAAGCTACAGACGCAGACATTCTTAAAGCCTGGAACGGCGAATTACCAGACCCAGCCCCAGATTCTGAACCAGAAAATAAAGTTGTATATCTTCAGAGAAACATCTGTTCAAGTACAGAAATTGATGAAAACGCCCTTGAAAAGTCTTCGCGCTTTGTTTTGAACCCTGATAACAGTCCAAGTTATGCAATTTCGGGTTATGAATTAACTTACGGTGAAAATGCAAATACTCATATAGAAAGCGATCAGAATTTCCGCGAATATCTGAGTTCAGATAATTTGAACTTAAGTATTTATGCGGGTAAAGATAATAAAAAAATTAGCGAAAATAGTGTGCATCTTTATATTTACCGCATGGGAAATGATGATACAAAATATACCCAGACTGATGCGGATGCTATTGCGGATGCCGATCCAACTAAGAAAAAAGAAATCACTTTAAGTAAAACAACTGATAATGAGGCTACAACTTTAAGTTATTCATTTAACTTAAGCAGTACAGAATTTACTAACTTTATTCAGGCTGGAGAATTTTATCGTTTTAAAGTAGAAGCCAAAGACGTTGATAATACTGATGTAACGCCGGCTTGCAGTTTTGGTTATGGATTCCAGTCGTATGTAAATACAGAGCCGCCGGTAGTTTCTTTTGATACTGCGGTAGATCAGTATTTTTCTGGTGAACAGCTTAAGGCCGGAATAGAAATTCAGGCAAAAGTTGCAGTAACCGGTCAGCTTTATTACGAAACTTCAAATGGAAAAACTGACGGAAGCGGAACCGAACTTTCAGACGCACAGAAAACAGAAAATTTTAAGAGCAGGGTTTTAGTTAAAAAACAAAAATCAGATAAAGAAGAAACCGGGATAAATTCGGACTGCACTCAGACTGATTATGCCGTTAGTTTTGTAAAGCCGGAAATTTCCGGTACAACAGGTGTATCAAAATCAACTGATTCAAGTGGAAAAGAAGTTTACTCCTTTAAACTTAAGGTTGGCGGAAATGAGACAAGCGTTCCTTTAGAGCCTGGAAAATACAAATATACGTTCTATCTTTCTGCAAAAGATATGAATGCAAAAAGCGGGGCAGAAAGCTTTACTTTCTATGTAGATAACAAGGCTCCGGAAATTAAAGTTAACTCTATTTCGCCAACTGTTACAAAAGACGGAAAGGTTTACGTAAACGGAAATATCACTTTGCAGGGTGCTGTTTCGGATAATAACAATATTCAGTTGCTTAATTGCAAGATTTACGAGGTTGATTTTGATGCTTATAAGGCAAAAGAGAGCGACACAGAACGAAATGAATATCTTGGAACTTTAACGCCGGTTAATTCTGCGGCTGGTTCAACAGACGGCGAGACTGTTTCAGATATTAATGCCGTTAATTATTCAATAAACAAAGTAATTGATACAACAAAAATTACAGATGGCAAGGCTGTGGTTGTTGTTTTAACTGCAAAAGATTCTGTAGGCAATGTATCAACTTATTTTACTTCGCCAGCATTTATTTCTGAGCCTTACATTATAGACCAGACAACAGATAATCCTGTAATTCTGGGTACAAACTTTGTTTCGCTTACAAATAAAGATGATGTAAATGCCACAAACGGAAATGTTTTCGATAAAAATACAAAACTGATTGGAAGCATAACTGATGATGATGGACTTGCCGAAGCAGCAATTACACTTTATGCGGCAGACGGAACCGAAATCACAGAGACAAATAAAGCAGATTACGGTTTGACCCAGGCTTCAAAAACACTTGTGTCTTCAAGTGTAAATTCTGGAACAACAAATGTTACCTTTAATGATTTTGCGGTTCCAGCAAAGGCCGGCTTCTATAAAATCAAAATTCACGCAAAAGATACAACTTATGATTCTGCCGGGGATGCATACAAAAAATACCGTGAATCATATTATGGTTATGCAGCCGGAGCAGGTTCTGCGGAAACAGAGGGCGTATGGTTTGCAGTAGATAATGAAATTCCAAAAATTACAGAGACAAATGTAAATTCAGAGGAAATTCTGTACAGAAACACCGGAACTGTTGTTTTTGGCGGTCTGGATGGAAAGGGCGTAATTTCTGATGACTGGAAGCTTGCAGAAAATCCTGTAACTGTAACAATTAAGAAAATAAAGAACGCTTCAAACGGCGATGTAAACGAAGCTCTGAATGCGGCAACCTTTGGAACGCTTACTTATTCAACAGATGCGGCAGATACAGAAAGCAATAAAAAATGGCAGTATGAATTAAACCTTGATGGAACCGGGGCAGCTGCAATTGCCGACGGCACGTACGAAATTTCCTTCACAGTAAAAGATGCTCTTGGTCAGGAATCGTCTGCGGTAAAACGAACAAT
Source organism: Treponema sp. UBA2869 (assembly GCA_002350445.1). Classification (GTDB taxonomy): domain Bacteria; phylum Spirochaetota; class Spirochaetia; order Treponematales; family Treponemataceae; genus Treponema_D. The sequence goes on from DEEV01000075.1 coordinate 18,772, forward strand.
CTTAAAAGATTCTGTTTTGCCTGTATTTGGAACAAAAGCATACAATGCAAGCCCAGCTCCGACACAAGGCGAAGTTAAGCCTTATATTTCTCCGGTTGCTACAGCTTCTGGCTATTATAATGCAAGAACGCTTGTTCTTAAGGGCGGCGTTTCTGATAATCTTAGCGGAATAGAAAAAGTTACGGTAAAAGTTGGAACAGACAGTCCAGTTGATGTTATTTGCGATAACAACGGCGGCTTTGTTTATAACATTGCATTTAATGATGAAAGTCTTGGCTCTGCGACACTTGAAGTAAAAGTTTTTGATAAGGCTGGAAATTCAACTACACTTACAGATTACACAAATCTTTTGCTGGATTTTATTAAACCTACTCTGGAACTTAAAAAAGTTGACGGTCAGAACTGGAATGCAACCCGCAAACAGACAAATGCGCAGAATCCTATTGTTCTGGAAGGAATTGCAAAAGACCTTAACGAAACTGCCGCCGGCAGCGGAATAGAAAAAATCATAATCAGTCTTGGTGATGATAAATTTGAAACAGCGGCTAAACTTATTACACTCGAAAATACAACTGGAAGTACAGCAATTACAGAAAGCGAAACAGAAACCGGAACCTTTGAATGGAAAACGTCTGCAGCAGATTTAACTGCGGCAAGAATTCAGGCTTTGGGTGATTCAACAAATATTTACGCACGCGTTTACGATAAAGCCGAAAATTATCAGGATGTAACGCTGTTTACTCTGGAAAAAGATGCGACACCGCCGACTGTAACAATTAACAAGCCTAATTCTGCAGACCCGGCTTCGTCTGACATTGTTGTAAACGGAACAATTACAATAAGCGGAACTGCAAATGATACTTCGGGGCTTAAGTCGGTAGAAGTAAGTTACCGCATTGGAGAAAGCGGAATTTGGGCACCTTTATTTACGGCAGATACTTCGAACCTTTATAACTGGAGTTCTTCTGTTAATACTGCAACTGCATTTGGTTCTATTGCAGACGGAACATATGTATATATTCGTCCGGAAGTTACAGATAATGCCGGTAACACAACAAACGATAAAACATTAAAACTGATTGTAAATCAGGACAGCGACCGCCCGGTAATTAAATTTACAAGTATTGATCTGGACAAAATGACAAGCTCAAATTTTGTATGGCTAAAAGATACAAGCGAGCTTATGGGTATTGTTTCTGATGATGATGGAATAAGCTATTTTGGTTACAGCACAGACGGCGGCACAAGCTTTACAGAAATTCCTGCAGAAAGTGCTTCGGGGTCATGGAACCTTGAATTTATAAATGACGGAAGCAGAACGGTTTACTTTAAGGTTGTTGATGCAACCGGCAAGGAATTTGTTTCATGCGAAAATGTAAAAACTGCTGCAGAAGGTCAAATTTGTGCGCCTTCGCCAAAACTTCAGTCAGAAAATAAGGACAAGGTAAGCGGTGATGTAAATAATGTTTGTTACGGCGATATAACTGCAACTGCTGAAAATTCTGAAAGATATGATTCTCGTCTTTACCTTAAAGTTGATGTTAAGACTCCAGATTATTCTGATTTGAAGTTCTCTTCTCATGATTTGATGTCAGGAGAAGCCGGTGAATATAGCGATTGGAATGCCGATGTAAGTCAGCTTAAATTTGGTGGTTCGCACAAGAAATTCAGAGTTTCCGTAAAACCAAGTGATTCAAACGGAATTAAAAGTGTAAAAGTTTATCTTAATCACTATGAAGCAGAAGCTAAAACTACAGAACGTGGAACAACGGAATCGGTTGCATGGACAGATTCAGCAGCTCACGAATGGATAATTAATGATATTGATATATCAGACATTAAAGTTAACAATACTGCGGATGCAAATGTAAAAGGTAAACCTTCTCTGGAAAATGGAACAGAAGCTTACAACGGTGCTGTAACCTTCTCGTTAAAAATTACAGATAATGCCGAAATGGTTAACGAGCAGACCTTTACAATTTTGCTTGATAACGAACCTGCCGAGCTTGAAATTGAGTCTCCGGCACAAAACGAACAGGTTGGAACAAATTTCCTTATAAAGGGAACAACAAATGGTTCAGATTCCAGCACTTCAATTAAATATATTCTTAACAGCAGCGAAACAGAAATTCCGGCCGGCAGTTCTTCTTGGAAAGACGATTCTGTTGCGCACGAAGTGACCGGCGGCGTAGACAGCTGGCGTTTGTATGTTGACGGTGACACCAATAGCAGTGACGGATATAAGCACGAAAAATCTCTTAAGAATTTGTTTATAGACCTTTACGGAGAATCAAAAAATATTGAACGCGATTCTTCGGGTTACATTGTATATAAGGCTGGCACTGCATATGCCGGTGAAAAATATACTGAAATTTTGCCATTCTACTTCCATTTCTTAATTACAGATGCAACAGGAAACACTTCCATAAAGGTTTTGCGCCTTAACGCCGACCCTCAGGGTGATATTCCGCAAATTTCTATGGCTTATCCTGCAACAGGTGCAATTCTTAGCGGAAAGATTCGTGCACAGGGTTCTGCCCAGGACGAAGAGGCGGACGGAATTGTTGCACTTTATATGCAGATTGACCCTACTTACGATGGAACCTTTAACGAAGCCGAATGGATTGGGGAAGGTGCAAGCCCTAATTTACCGGACGGAACAAATATCAGTACTAAGTATACTGTAGAAAATATTCTTGCGCGCTATAACGCTTTGTCTGGTGTAACGGCAAAATCAGACAGCCGAAACGCAATTTACATTGGAAACGGAAATTCATGGAACTTCCAGCTTAATTCAACTGGTGAATTTAATGCGGCAAGCAGCTCAACAGGAAATAACAAAATTGCAATTCGTCTGTATGCTGTAGACCGACAGGGAAACATTAGTACAAAAGATCCTCTTAAAGATGTAGTTATCGAAGTTGACTCGGCAGCGCCAAAAATTGGCTCGAACGAACAGTTCTATTTGTATCAGTTCAGATGGACAAACGTAGCCGGAAATTCAATTTACACAAATACAAACTGGCCGGTTGCTGGAACTCAGACCTTTGCGGAACCAGCGTGCGTAACTTCTGGCAGTACGGTTAGTGCGTTTACAACAAATGATTCTGGCGTGGTAAGTTCAATTACGGTTGGTGGCACAGTTTATAACAGACGCTTTGACTCTATGGCTTACACCGAAGATATGTGGATTCGCGGTGTTTGGTGGCTTTCTGGAAGTATAGAAGATGAAACAGGTATTTCGTCTGCAAATATTATTCCTGTTGTAAACAAAGCTGAACAGGCAGAGTATAATTTGCTTACTGCAACAACAGCTTCGTCAATAACTGAAAAAACATGGGCTGCTTCTGGAACTCTCGGTTACAGCATAAGCTACAAGGTTGGTTATGCAACTGGAGCCGGTTCATTAAATTATACACTCAAAATAGAAGATGTTCGTGTAAGCGATGATGTTGAACCTAAAAAGTCAGAACAGTCATTTAAAATTAATTACGATAATAATGCTCCACAGGCTAAATCTGCGGGTGATGAAAATTATTTGATAAACACAAAGGTTGTAAACGATAACGGCGCTTACACAATTGGTTCAGCGGCGGTTGAGCCGGCGGGCGAAAGTAATTTTGCACGAACGGTCGTTTATTTTGTACGTCCGGCCGCAAAGAGCGCAGATCATAATTCTTATGTATTTGATACTTACCTGAAAAAGGATGTAACTGGAAACAAGACTCGTACATCATCACTTTTGTTCGAAGACGGACTTTACTGGGTTCGCGGAACAATTGCATCTATTTCTGGTGATACGGTAACAGTTGATTCAACAACAGCGGCTCATCCAAATATTCACAAAGGATGTCTGGTTAAGCTTACCGGTTCATATTACACGCTTAAACAAAAATCATCGGCAGTGTTTACACTCGATGCAAACCCTTCTGCGGAACTTGCCGGTGCCGATATTTTCTTTGCAATTGGTAATGTAATAGATCATAAAACTTTGGAAACTCAGGGAACTGGCCTTATTACAGAAGATGAAGGTTACGGTTATTACAATGCAAGCCTTTTGAACACAGATGACTTTATGGTAGAAAAGGCAATCACTTCCGGTACAACAACTGTCTGGGAAGGAAAAATCAACAGCCTTAATATGCCTGACGGCGCTGTGGAAATTCACTATGTTGTATTTGATAAAGCCGGAAATTATTTTGACAACTTTAATCCTGCGTTCTCGGCCGAAGATAAAACAAAATACAATGTAACAGGCGTTGTTGCAAATAATGCGCCGCGTCTGGCAAGCCTTAGAATTGTTTCGCCGTTCACAGGCGTAGATGAAACAAAATACTATTCGCGCAAGCTTGTAAAGGGCGTAACCGACAGAACGGGAACCGCCGTAAATTACAAGTCTAACGACACAACAGACAAGCTGATTGTTTCTAAAAACGGTTATGGAAAAACAGCAACAGCGTCTACTCCGGCAGGAACAGGTTTTGTTACGGTAAAAGATGATGTAATGCTTTATCCGGAAATTATTGGCGGAAACGGCGAGTTAAAATATTCATACAATGGTGGTTCTACGCTTGTAAGTCTTGGTCAGGGTCATGATGATGCATGGAACGAAAGTGCATGGAATACTGCTGATAGTCAGAATACAAGTTATGTAAATGGACACATTGGAAGCGGTTCTACAGATGCGGCTGAAACAGCTTCGCGCTATGTGATTACACTTGGCGGAAGTACGGTTCTTAAAAACATTACTTCAAGCACAATTGCAGAACCAACCTGGTTTGATTTTGCAATCTGGGACAGCACGGAAGGTCTTACAGCAGGAACAGACACTCTTAAGGCAGAAATTCAGCTTGCAATGGCAGTGCGCTATAACGACTCTGAAGCGCCGGAAGTTAAGGTGAATCCGTTCTTCTGGGATGCGGCTGAAGAAGGTAAAAACAGTCTTTACAAAGGAAGCAAGGCTAACGGTCATATAGAAATTCCGGAAGATTTGCCGGCTGTATTTACGACAAGCGGAACCGGTTTAATGGATCGCGACGCAAAGGTTTCTGGAAAAATCACAATTCGTGGAACAGCCAGTGATGATATAGTTCTTAAGAGTATTCTGGTTTCTTTTGACGGAATTCTTGATGAAACAGAAATTGCTGCATTCGATGCAGATTCAAAGCAGTGGACTGTAACCAGCGGTTATGAAGAGCCGGAAGGCGAAGAGGCTGCGTGGGCTTCGGGACAGTTCTGTTCATTTAAGATAATTGATGATGCCGATGACTGTTACATGGACGACAGAGGCCACAAAGTTGACTGGGAATTTAATATTGATACCTCTTATGTAAAAGTTTCTGGAACACGCGTATTTGCCGCTTTGGACAAACAATTTGCTGTAAAGGCAAAAGATGTTCGCGGTGGAACACATTCAGTTTCAAGTCCGGATAAAATTAAGATGGATATTGTTCCGTATATTACAGATATTAAGACAACGCTTGGCGCAAAAGATGAAGATCACACAATTTACGGAAGAACTGCACTTGGACACTATCCGGTTTATTATACAAGGGCTGGTGGAAACAAACCCGATGTTGCAGAAGAAGGAATTGAAATCAGCGGATTTAACTTGAATGCAGCAGGTAAAGTTACAAAGACAACTAAGCAAATTGAAGAATCCGGATTTGTAACTGCAGATAATGCAACGACGGGTGCAAAGAAAGGTGAATGGAGCCTGACTGTAAACGGAGTTGAAAGCATAAACAACTTGAACAACAACAATGC
>DEEV01000075.1:24686-25033 GCA_002350445.1 Treponema sp. UBA2869
AACGATATTCTTACAGATGATGTTATTTTCGATATCTGGCAGATGAACTCGCAGGCAGCAACCGGTTATAACGGCCAGGTTGATAATGCCGTAATGAAGATTAATCCGGATAACAGCAAAAAGCTTATAGGTTTTGCTTTCTCTAATGGATCAGAAAAGTTTAGTATGGCAGGTAGTGTTGATGGAACAGATTATTCTTACAGACAATGGAATATGACCTACGATTACATGAAGTATAACTCTTTGCATTATGACAGCGAAGGAAAGTCTTACGGTTTTACTGTTGGTGGAGATATTAACAGTGGTGGTTCTTCAGATGCGGCTTCATTAATGTCTGACCGCTGGGG
>DEEV01000075.1:25093-25340 GCA_002350445.1 Treponema sp. UBA2869
ATAACAATCATCTTAGAGTTGATTCAATGGGTCAGAGGAATTTAAAATCTGGAGGAACAGATCTTTACCAGAATAAAGATAAGGTTCATGCGCCAAGTTTTGCAACTTTTGCTACAGACAGTGGAATGGCACTTTACATGGCAAACTATGACGAAATGAATCAGCAGATAAAGTTCCGTGCAGGTATTAATCCAAATAAAGCTGGATTTGGAACATTTACAAATCTGGATACAGAGGGAAGTGGATA
>DEEV01000059.1:0-582 GCA_002350445.1 Treponema sp. UBA2869
GGTGGTTTGGATCTTGAAATTTTATGACAGGGGGCAGCCGTCGCTCCTTTTTTTTTAACTTTTTTTATATAAAATGTTGTTATATTTTCTTGACTTATGCGGTATATAGCGATAAAATTAAGTAAAAATAAAAGAGACTTTACGCTTAACGGTCGTTGACCGGTAAGGTCTTATAAAAAAAGGAGGATTTTTTCAAATGAAAAAAATCGTTGGAATTTTGGCAGCTTCAGCTGTACTCGCTTCTAGCGTGTTCGCAGCAGATGTTGCAGCAAAAGTAAAATTGACTGGTTCAATTATCAATTATGATGTTGATGCAGCAAGAGCTAAAGGTTTCGATGTAAACCGTGATGGAAAAGCAGATCCAATGTTCACTGTAGCTATCGACGACACAACTGTTGGTGCAAAAGTAACAATGGATGTTAACTCTATCAAGAAGATTGCAAAGAATGATGATGGATCTCTCAAAGAAGGTGATTCATTCTCTACTCTCGAAGTAAAAGATACTTTGATCTGGTTCAAGCCACTTGATATGCTCAAAGTTTCTGTAGGTAATACAGACCCAGGACTTTCTGGATCTTACCT
>DEEV01000059.1:662-2292 GCA_002350445.1 Treponema sp. UBA2869
CTTACAAATGGTGGTCCTGGATACCAGATCGACGTAACAGTTGCTGACCTCACAATCAGCGGTTTCATCGGTGGTGGTGCTTATGGTACTCCATTCTTCGGAGCTGAAGACAAGACTGTTCAGAATGCACGTGTAAAGGTAGCTTATGCTAACGAAAGCATTGGAAACATTGCTGTATTGGCTGCTTCTTCACAGTCATTCGCACGCAACTTCATTGGTGCTGAATATAAGAACGACAAGCTCATCGATGGTCTTGGAGTAATGGCTCAGGCTGGTGTTGATATTGTTGACTTCCAGGACAAGGCAGAACTCGGAGCAGTTGACTTCTTGGCATCTGCTAAATACGTAATGGATGCTTTGACAATCCGTGGTGATGTATTCGGTTCTGTATTCCTCTATGACGGTGCAGACAACTTGAACAGCCCATTGTTCATTTCTGTATTCGCAAAAGTTGAATACGCTCTTGGAAACATCACTCCATACTTCTTCGTAGCAGCTCGTGATATCACAGAAGCTGGTAACAAAGATGGTGCTGGTCTTACAAAGACAAACGAAGACAACTCATTCCGCTCACTTGAATTCAAACCTGGTGTTGCTGGAACATTTNNGACGCAGCAGTTTCTATCAAGCTTGCTAACGATATGAAAGCTGTTATCGACGTACCAGTTGAATTCTCTGTTGCATTCTAATTTGACTCCGCTGGTCACTCTTTCATAGAGCCCGGCGGAACCTCTTAGAATCTGACAAGATTCCACAAAATAAAAGCACGCTTCTAACGAGGCGTGCTTTTTTTATTTACCGTAATATTAATTTAATTTGCAACAAGGTTATTATAATTTACAGCCGTGTAACAGCTTTTTGGTGTATTTTATTTTGCTTTTACAAGAAGGTCTTTTTGTAGTTCCATTACTTTTTCAAGAGGGAGGCCGGTATACCGAGATGTTTTTTCAGGTGAAAGATGGTCAGCAATCATTTTTCTTGCATTTTCTATGGCATTCTGTTGTATTCCCTGCTGAATACCTTGTTGTAAGGCTTCGGCTGCACGTTCATCGCCGTATTCTTCAACTATTTTACTGGCCATATGTACCCCCTTTGAATCCTGCTTGTGATAGCGTACTTTCTTAGCAAGTTCATTATAATACATTTCATCGGCATTTGGGGTTGAAAAATCATGCATAAGTTTTCCAAGTGGATTATCACCCCTGTAATCACCATTAATGTACATTATAGTGCAACCATCATCATATTTCAAATATTTACCGTCAGAATCCTGTACGTCATAGTGTTTTATTACCCGATAAACAGCTTCCCCTTTGTTAAAATAATCGTGTTCAAGAATAAAAATAATATAAAGATTTGGTAAAGATTCAGGATCTTCCTGAGGTTGAAGGGTATGACTATCAATCATAGCCTGATGATATCTGATCCTGCGTGTTCCAGCGCCCTTTTTAGCCCTTTGAATTTCAATATTGTATTCCTGTTTATACAAATCTTCGGCAATAATATCAAGTCTAACAGACTTTCCAAAAAGGTTATGTTTTTCCATCTGTGTCATTGATTTAGTTACTTTGAGATCATCTCTGTTCAAAAGAATTTTCAAAAGCAATTCTGTGGCCTGATTATCTCCGCT
>DEEV01000059.1:2311-5706 GCA_002350445.1 Treponema sp. UBA2869
TCGTCGTCTATGAGCCTGAGTGACTTTACTTTTTCAAGAACTTTCGGGTCAATGTTGTCAAAAACGGTATTTTTTTCATTTTGATTTTTTCTCATAAAGTACCTCTCTTTTCTCCCTGCATATATAATTGCGTAGATATACGGGAAACGGCACTTTTTATAAAAAAAATTATAAAAATTTGGTCAAATTGCAAAATCAGAAACTATATATATTGTGGAGGCTAATATGTATATTTCTGAAGAATATCTGGAGCTTGGTCGCGAGGCTGTCCGGCTTGGAAAAAGGATGAACCTGTGCAAGGATGGAGTTTTTAAGGCGTTTTTTACGATGGAATGTAAAGAGGTTGAGATTCTGCGCAATCGATTTATTTCTGCTGTAATTGGTAAAAAGGTTGTTGTTTCTGTTGTAATTAATCCGGAGCTTTTGCCGGACTTTGCGGATGGTAAAGTAATTCGCCTTGATTTATTATGTGAGCTTTCTAACGGCGAAAAAGTTGATATTGAAATGCAGATGTGCAGCGGCGATGATAATCAACTTAAACGCACGGTTTATTATGCTTCTAAACTATGTGCAGGAGCTTTAAAAAACGGACAGAAGTATTCCAAACTGCCTAATGTTTACCAGATTATGATTTGCAATTTCCGGCTTTTTGAAAAAGATACGGAATTTAATCATCTTTTTACTTTTCGTGACGAAACCTGCTTTGAACTTTCTGATACTATTCAGATTCATACTATTGAGCTGCCTAAAATCAATTTTAATCCCGAAACTGTGGACTCGTTGTCAGAAGTGGAATTCTTTGGTATGCTATTAAAGTATAATGAGGACAAGAAAGTAATTTCTGAACTTAAGTCCAGTCCAAGATATAAGGAGGTTGTTGCTATGGCAGATTCAATGGTAAATAAAATCTGTGAAGATCAATATGAATGGGCAAAGCAGTATCTTCTTGATAAAATGGAAATGGATTATTATGCCGGGATGGCGTGTGCCCGCGACGAAGGAATAGAAATTGGTCTTGAGCGTGGTCTTGAAAAAGGGCTCCAAAAAGGTTTACGAAAAGGACTTAAAAAAGGGCTTGAACAGGGCTTAAAACAAGGTGTTGAACGTGGCATTAAACAAGGTCAAACGCTTGTTTTTTCTTCAATCATAAAAAATATGCGCCAGAATAATCTTACATACGAACAGATTGCATCAAATCTGGGGCTTTCTGTGGAAGAAGTAAAAAATTATGAAGAAAATTGAGATTTTAGATTCAACATTACGAGATGGTGCACAGGGGGAAGGTATAAGCTTTTCTGTGCAGGATAAAATTCACATTTGCCAGGCTTTGGATGAACTTGGTGTGGAATATATCGAAGCCGGAAATCCTGGTTCAAATCCTAAGGATATGGAATTCTTTCAGGAAATGAAAAAAGTTTCCTTAACAAGTTCTAAGCTTTGTGCATTTGGTTCTACAAGACGCAAGGATATTAAATGTTCCGAAGATTCTAACCTTCAGAGTCTGCTTGCGGCAGGAACTTCGCACGTTGTTGTTTTTGGAAAGTCGTGGACTTTTCAGGTTACCGATATTATTAAAACTTCGCTCGAAGAAAATCTTAATATGATTCGTGAAACCTGTGAGTTTTTGCGAGAAAATGACCGTTCTGTTATTTATGATGCCGAGCATTTTTTTACCGGCTATACCGAAGACCGCAATTATGCAATGCAGACTTTAAAAGCGGCAGTTGACGGTGGTGCAGAAGTTCTTTGTCTTTGCGAAACTAAGGGCGGCTTTATGATTGATGAATGCCGTAAAGCAGTTTCGGACGTTGTAAAAACTTTTGGAAAACAGGTAAAAATTGGTATTCACACTCATAACGATTCTGGTCTTGCGGTTGCTAACTCGCTTATTGCGGTGCAGGAAGGTGCTGTTCATGTTCAGGGCGTTTTGCTTGGTTTTGGTGAGCGAACCGGAAACGCAAATCTTTCTACGATCATTCCTGATTTGCAGTGTAAAATGGGCTATGAATGTATTCCGCAGGAAAATATCCAGAAACTTACTTCTATTTGTAAACGCGTAAGCGAAATTACAAATATCAGTATGAATTCTCAGCTTCCGTATGTTGGTTCAAGTGCTTTTGCTCATAAGGCGGGCATGCATATTGATGCGGTTTTGAAAAATCCTTTTGCGTATGAGCACATTACGCCGGAAACTGTTGGAAACAGCCGCGTTTTCCTTATGAGCGAAGTTGCAGGCCGTTCAACAATCATGGAAAAAATTCAGAAATTTGCGCCTAGCATTCAAAAATCGGACCCAATTGTAAAAGAAATTATTGCAAAAATGAAGGAACTTGAATTCCAGGGCTATCAGTTTGAAGGTGCCGACGGCAGCTTTGAGCTTCTTGTGCGAAAGGAAATTGGCAAGTACAGGCCTTTCTTTAACCTTTGCTACTACAAGACTTCTGGCGAAAATCCCCGCATAGAAAAAGACCTCTATTCATTTGCCCAGATAAAAATAGACGTGGACGGCCACTTCCAGATTGCGGCGGGAGAGGGTAACGGTCCTGTCAACGCTTTGGACAATGCCCTCCGCCAGGCCCTCATGCCCTTCTATCCTTCGGTCTCAGAGATTCACCTTATTGACTACAAGGTACGTGTTCTTGACGGAAAGAGCGCAACAGCCAGCCGTGTCCGCGTACTAATAGAAAGTTCCGACGGTAAGGACAGCTGGACTACCATGGGTGTTAGCTACGACGTTGTAGAGGCATCTTGGCTTGCCATCGTTGATTCAATTGAATACAAGCTTATAAAAGACATAGAAAAGCGCTACCAGAAACTTCTGTAGCCCCTTGATATGCTAGTACGGCAAATAACAATTAACTGTCACCCTGAACTTGTTTCAGNNGACGGCAGCTTTGAGCTTCTTGTTCGCAAAATGATTGGTCAGTATCAGCCGTTCTTTAAGCTTCATTATTATCAGACAAATGGTTCGTTTCCGCGTCCTGAAGAGGGTGTTTGTTCCTGTGCGCAAATTAAGGTCGAAGTAGACGGCCAAATAGAAATTACTGCAGGCGAAGGTGACGGTCCTGTAAACGCGCTTGATATTGCTTTGCGCCGCGCCCTTGAACGTTTTTATCCTGCTGTTGCAAAAATCCGCCTTGTCGATTTTAAGGTTCGCGTTTTGGATGGAAAATCGGCTACAGCTTCGAAGGTTCGCGTAATTATCGAAAGCTCTGACGGCGATGCAAGCTGGACTACAGTCGGTGTTTCTGCCGATTTGATTCAGGCTTGCTGGATAGCTCTTTGCGATTCTTTTGAATACAAGCTTATCCGCGACATTGAAAAAAGATACAAGAGAATGGTGTAGATTTTAATGCAATTACTTTAACGGTTGTTGAGCCTGACGAAACTACTCT
>DEEV01000059.1:5808-6080 GCA_002350445.1 Treponema sp. UBA2869
TGTATGAAAAAGACTATTGCTTTAATTCCCGGAGATGGAATTGGTCCTGATGTTGTTGCAGAAGCTGTTAAGGTTCTTGATAAAATTGCCTCAAAATTTGGACACGAATTTGTTTATAAAAATGTAATTGCCGGCGGTCATGCTATTGATTTGTATAAAAATCCGCTTCCGGCTGATCAGCTTGAAATTTGTAAGGATTCTGATGCAGTTTTGCTTGGTGCTGTTGGTGGTCCAAAGTGGGATGATGTAGATCCTTCTATTCGCCCGGAAAA
>DEEV01000059.1:6237-6473 GCA_002350445.1 Treponema sp. UBA2869
GGCGGTATTTATTTTGGAGACCGCGCTACTGCTCCGGACGGACGTTCTGCTTACGATACAGAAAAATATACTTGGGAAGAAATTGAACGCATTGTTCGTCTTGGCTTTGAAGCTGCTAAAGGCCGCAAAAAGAAGCTTTGTGTAGTTGATAAGGCAAACATTCTTAATACAAGCCGTTTGTGGCGCAAGGTTGCTGAAAGCATTAAGGGCGAATATCCTGAAGTTGAATTGAATTA
>DEEV01000059.1:6723-6897 GCA_002350445.1 Treponema sp. UBA2869
ATTCTTTCTGCTGCAATGCTTTTGCGCTATGACTTTAAGCTTGAAGAAGAAGCTAAGGCTATTGAAAATGCTGTAAACAAGGTTCTGGATGCTGGCTGGCGTACAGGAGACATTGCAGGCGATGTTGAGGCTGTAAAAAAAGCAGGAAAACTTGTTGGAACTAAGGAAATGGGC
>DEEV01000049.1:0-144 GCA_002350445.1 Treponema sp. UBA2869
CCCAGGAAGTGTATTTGTCAATATTCTTATTATTAAAATACTAATCATTTTTTTTTGCGGGGGTAGCTCGGCACTATTACCTTGCTATCGCAGGTAACGTTACCTAGGTGTCGTTGGTAACATTAGCGAGGGTACATTGCTAAT
>DEEV01000049.1:215-2269 GCA_002350445.1 Treponema sp. UBA2869
TACCCCCGCAAAAGAAATTTTGATGTATCTGTTTTTATGTAAAGTTATTTTAATTCATATTTTGTAATTAATTAAATTCTTATCGTGGAGAAATAAAACATTCCCTTCTTTTAATCAGCATTAAAAATAATACAGCAATATAAATAAAGCCAAAGAATAAAAGATGACATTACATCCAGCGGTATTTCTAAATATGGAATTCGAATTAATGTAACCGTCAATTCTCATGTATTTTCCAAAAATAAATCATTGCTCTAAACTTCTACGCAAGGTGGAAGAAATTATGAGATCAAATTACAGCCGTGAAGAACGTCAGAAAATTGTTGAAGAATACATTCAGTCAGGAAAATCACAGACAGTATTCGCTCCAGAATACGGCATTAAACCAAATACTTTGTCTGCATGGGTGACTAAATACAAATCTGCAGAAGCATGCCAGTCTGCAGATGTTCATTTCGTTGAATTAAAATCAACATTCATAAAGGAAAAACAGAACCTGATAATCCGTAAGGCTGGAATAGAGATTGAAATTCCTGAAAACAGTAATACGGTAATTATCCGGGAAATCCTTGCAGCAATGGCTTCTTTATGAAAATAGACTTTATATATGGGAAGGATGTAGAAGCTACATATAAAAATATATCAGACGGTGAATGGATTAACGATAGTGAGTATGGTGTTGTTCATAGACTTGTCGGGGATGGCTCTGAAAAAGGAATCGGGAAATTTTGTCTCGACTGGGCATTTGAACAGTGCAAACATATGCGAATAGATACACAAACTGATAATAAAGTTATGTAGAATCTCCTGATTAAACTTGGATTTACAAAATGTGGAATTATTCATGTGGTTGAGAATAATAATCCAAGACTTGCATACGAAAAGTGTGAATAAAATCCTTACAGGGGTAATTCTATCCCAAAATTTCTTTCTTCCCGACAGAGGTTGGGTAAAAAAATCCCAGTAAAAAATATTTGTTTTACTCATTTGTGTAAAAAAGCCCATTCTTTATTTGTTTTTGCGATGAAAAAAGAGTATTTATCCTTTTATAAACGCTGTAAAAGGTAAATTGGGGTAAATTATAATAATTTTTAATACTTGGCACGGTTTTTGCTCTATATTAAATGTAGCAGGAACAAGTTTACTTCCCAGCTACAAGGAAACCCAAAAAGCTTCCGACATATTCAAATTACAAGGAGGTTCGTTATGAACGAATTATCACTTTTTAATGATTTATTTGATGGATTTGGAGATGACGGATTCTTAATGCCATCTTTCAAATACAAGAAGGTTTTTGCACCAAAGGTTGATGTAAAAGAAGACAAAGACGCTTATACCATGGATATGGATCTTCCTGGAAAAACAGAAAAAGATATCAACATTGAATTCAAGAACAATGTTTTGACAATTTCTTCTGAAACAAAATCTGAAAAAGAAGAAAAGAAAGAAGAGAAAGCTGAAGCTAAAGAGGCTCCAAAATATCTGATTAAAGAACGCAGCTACACAAAGTTTTCAAGAAATTTCAGCCTTCCTGATGATGTAGAATCTGATGGTATTACGGCTAAAGTTGAAAACGGAGTTCTTCATATTGTAATGCCTCGCAAGGCAATTGCGGCCCCAAGAAGAATTGCAATTACTGCAGCATAAAAAGGAGTTATATTATGGGTGATAAAAATAAACAGAATAAACCAAAGAAATCCTTAAAAGACAAGAAGATGGAAAAACATCAAAAGCATGAAAATGTAGATGATGCTAAGTAATTTTTGGAAAGCCAGTTCCTTAGGGAGCTGGCTTTTTATATAAGAAGTAACTTATTTAGATAATTTCTTCTATTTTATTTAGAATCAGACTGTCAGCAGGCAGCCAGTTTACAGAATGAAGTGTCTCTTTAGAAAGCCAGCGGGAAGCCTCGTATTCCAGAAGCTTTAAGTCGCCGGAAATAATTGAGCATAAAGTGCAGTGCATGGTCAGGTGAAAAGTTGGGTAATCATAGTCTACAATTCCAAGGACTCGTTCTGCTTTTATTTCTGTTGCAAGGATTTCCCGGATAATTA
>DEEV01000049.1:2432-3298 GCA_002350445.1 Treponema sp. UBA2869
ATACTGTCTGTGATTTTCCTGACCGAATGTATTCCTCAACAATTTTCTGACGTTCTTAACGACTGTAATTTGATCTCATAATTTCTTCCACCTTGCGTAGAAGTTTAGTTCAAAGATTTATTTTTGGAAAATACATGAGAATTGACGGTTACCTTTGATGTTCATATTATGGTAGTTCCAAGGTATCCGCAAATTGAATTTACGTTTACATTTTTTTATGCAAACAGCTCAGTTTTCTTTAACCATTCACTTACTGCAGTGGCTTCCTTATCAAGGGCACGGTCATCCTCTACAAAGGCAGAAAGTTTTCTTACTTCGTCGTGAACCGCTTTTGTAAACGGAGCAAAATCATCATAACCTGCAAGATCAACTGCCTGCATTGCCGCAAGAAGATGTGTTGCAAACTGAAGGAAAACAAGCTCAATCTGTTCATCAAACTTACGTGCAGAAATTGTTCCCATAGAAACCTTGTCCTGATTAAGAGCTTCTGTTGGAGCTGATGTTAAAGAAACCGGGAAACAATAAGTTGCCGCTTCACCACGAATTGCAGAGATTGTAATCTGAGCAGCCTTAAAGCCAAGTCTCAAACCGGCGCGCGGGTGGTCAGCAGGAGTAACCGGAATCAGATTCTCCGTAAGACCGTTGAATTTTCCGTCGATTATTACTTCTGCCTGCTTATCGCTCAAGTCAGAAATATTTGCCAGTGCTGTCCTCATATAATCGCAGGCCGCACAAATATGGCCGCCGTAAAAGTTTCCGGTGTTATAAAGACGGCCAGCCTCAATATCCACAAGAGGATTATCGTTTGCAGAATTGAGTTCTTCTGTAATCAGATCGCGGGCAAAACGGAGTGTGTCGCGGTAAAC
>DEEV01000049.1:3372-6238 GCA_002350445.1 Treponema sp. UBA2869
CATCTTTTCAATCTGATTTTTAAGGAAGTCTTCATATTTCCACACCCGCTTTGAATCTTTAATTATATTGTAAACATAAGCGGCAGATTCCATCTGACCCTTGTGATTTTTAATTTCGCTTACCTTTGCCACAAAAGGAGTATCTTTACCACGGGTAATTTCAGAAGTAACTGCTGTAAGAAAGTCTGATATTTTTGCAAGCCGTTCAGCTTTTTTCCAGGCAAGGCAGGCAACAGCTGTCATAACGGAGGTTCCGTTCATCAAAGCAAGCCCTTCTTTTGCTTCAATAGGAAGAGGTTTTATTCCTTCTGCATTAAAGGCTTCGATTGCCGGAACAATTTTTCCCTTGTAGTAAACATCCCGTTCACCCATAATGGCAGCGGCAAGATAAGAAAGAGGAGTAAGATCTCCTGAAGCTCCAACCGAGCCAAGCTGGGGAATAACAGGAATTATATCCCGGTTGAGCATTGTACGCATCATTTCTGCAAGTTCAGGACGAATTGCAGAATGACCGCCCTTTACGTTTCCGTTTAAGCGGGCAAGAACTACAGCACGGCCAACTTCATGAGAAAATTTAGGTCCCAATCCGATTCCGTGATAAGTACAGATATCTCTCTGCAGTTCACCGGCTTTTTCTACACTTATCTGATTGTGGCAGGAATCACCAAAATCCGTGGTAACGCCGTAGGTAGGAACGCCAGTGGCAATATAGTCTTCAAGAAATTTGCGTGATTTTTCTAATGTAACCCAAAACGATTTATCCTGCGGAAAAACAATAGATTCATTTTCATAAGCGACGCGGCATACGTCTTCAATAGAAAGATTTTCACCTTTTACAGTAAGCGACATAATTTTAAGCTAAGCCCTTTGTCCAGACAGTTTGTCTGAAAAATAACGAATTTTATGCAGCCATCTTTTTGGTGATGATTGCAGAAGGAAAACTTCCTTCTCTGTATACTTCGTCAGGAGTTTTGTAATCCAAGCCCTGATGAATTCTTTCATTGTTGAAGAACTTTACAAAGTCTCCAAGCAGTTTTCTGAGTTCTTCTTCAGACCTGTAATCCCGAAGAAAAATCCATTCGTATTTCAATGTACGCCAGGTTCGTTCTACAAAGATGTTGTCCTTGCATCTTCCGATTCCGTCCATGCTGATTTCAACATTGTAGGATTTCAGAAGTTCTATGAACTCTCCGCTGGTGTACTGAGAACCACAGTCCGTGTTGAAGACTGCAGGAACTCCATATTTTCCAAAAGCTTCCCTTACGCATTCCAGACAGAAATCTGTCTTCATGCTGTCAGAAAGCCGCCAGCTTAAGATTTTCCGGCTGTACAAATCAATTACGGCTGTAAAATACATCATGCCCCACGGAGTCTTGATGTAAGTGATGTCGGTTGCCATAACCTGATTTGGGAACGCGATAAACTTGTTCCGCAAAAGGTACGGGAACTTTCCGTATGGTGCCTTTCCGCTTCTTGTCGTCTTGAAAACAGGCTTCTGGCCTTTGATTCCAAGCTCCTTATAAAGATTGCGTATAAGCTTTTCTCCTGCCCAGTCGTAACCAAGCCGCTTCAGATGCTTTGACATCTTCTTGTAACCGTATGTACTGTGTGTTGACCACTCATTGATTATGGTCTTAGCCCGCTTGAGCCTTATTTTGTTTTCCTCAGCCTTCTTTTTCTGACGTTCTGCTTCAAACTTGCAGCACTCATAGTATGTAGCCCGGGAAAGCTTTAATATCCTGCACTGTTCAAGAATCGAAAGTCTTGCGCCATTTTCATCGCGCATATCTTTTTGAACAAGCTGCCAGGATGCTAATCCAGATGTAGCTTTTTTTTTAACAAATCAACTTCAAGCTGCTTTTTACCAAGGGACGCAAGCATTTCCTCCTGCTTTGCCCTTAGTTTTTCGTTTTCTTCACGAAGGGCTTTCTGTTCATCTGTTTCCAGTTTTCCTTCCAGGAACAGCTCCATCCATTCAGAAAGTGTGCTTGGTGCTATGTTATATTTTGCTGCAACCTCAGCTTCTTTTGCTCTCTTTTTGAGGGCTTCCTTCGCAACTTCGATTTTGAACTTGTCTGAAAAATCTTTTCTCTTTCTTCCCATGAATTTGTCCTACCTTAAGGTTAGCACAAATTCGTTATTTTATCTCCTCCTTGTCTAAATCTGAGGCTCATTATATTCTGTTTCTGTCGAGTCTTTTTTTTCTGAATAATTTTCTTTATTAAGCTTTTCACCACATTTTGGGCAAAATGATGTCCCTTCCTCTACTTCATTTCCACATTTTGAACAGTACATAAAAATCTCCTTTCTATTCTTATTGAATGATTATTAAATATTTTATATCTAAAAGAATGATTTAGCAATTCTTTTAGAATGATTTTCTCCGTTTTTATTTCTTTTAACTTATGTTTTTCTAATTAAAATCACTTCATACTATAAAAATATGGACGAACTAAATATCCGAAAGATTTTTGGTGAAAATGTAAAATATTACAGAAAGAAGGCAGGATTATCTCAAGAGCAGTTAGCTGAAAAACTTGACGTTTCTCCAAATCACTTAAGTGTAATTGAAACAGGTGGAAAATTTGTAACTTATAAGTTACTTGAAAAAATGATTTCTATTTTAGATATTATGCCTGCAGCCTTATTTTATGTTCCTGGAACTGCTTCAAATGATGATACTATTCAAAACAAAATCAATTCAATTATAAAAACAGAGTTAGATAGTGCTTATAAAGAAATATCAAATAAAATCTCGAAACTATAAAAAATGCCGCCCTTCGTATAAAGGACGGCATTACTGTTTTATGGTGGTTTCGACAAGCTCAAGTCGGTCACTTCGTGACCTTACCAAGAAAGAAAGCTG
>DEEV01000002.1:0-5801 GCA_002350445.1 Treponema sp. UBA2869
CGTTACTTCTGCAATTACTGAACTTGGTGCGGAGTTCTCCGCTATACCGGGAGGGAGAAAGCATAAGAACGGCCATGGCAGAATCGAATGGCTGGTGGCTATTGCCGTGTCCTGCTCGATCGTAGTGGTGGGATGGGAGCTGTTAATGCAGTCTGTGGAAGAAATAAGAAATCCTTCCGAAGCCTCATTCAGTATAGTGGCTTTGATAATACTTGTGATTTCCGTAGCCACAAAAATCTTCCTCTATTTTTTCAATATATCAAAATCGAAAGAACACAATTCACAAGTCTATAAGGCTGCGGCACTTGATTGTATTTCTGATGCTGTATCCACGTCAGTTGTTCTGTTTTCTTTCATCATGCAGACAATTACAGGATTTCATTTGGATGGATACTGTGGACTTCTTGTGTCANNCTGTGGACTTCTCGTGTCTCTGTTCATTATTTATAACGGATTCAAGTCTTTTGCAGATACATCGAAACGCATAATGGGAGAGGATCCGGATGAAGATGCTATAAACAGACTGAAGAAGTATATCCTGTCATATAACGAGGGCGTGATAGAAAAATGCGTTGACGTTCAGATTATGGATTACGGCTATGAGCGATTCGGAGCTTTGGTTAATGTTGTTCCGAAGCAGGGCAGAACGGATGAACAGATACTAGATGATATAACTGGTTTAAGAAGCGGCATTTTCCGTGAATTCGGATATATTGCCACGATCCAGCCGATGGTTCCTGTTGATAAGCAGACTGAAAGCAACATGCGCAGAGAGCTTGAGCAATACCTTGATAAGCTTCCTTATTCAGTGAAGATGGCTGATGAAACTACATTCAATCGTTCCGGCAGCAGGATACAGATAGTCCTTCATGCGGAGGTTCCATTTGAAGAAGGCAAATTTGAAAAAGAGATCGTTTCCGAAATAGAAAAGTTTGTTGAAGGGAAAGCGGTCGAACTTGTAGTGAAGCTGGGAATAGTCAGCCATTTACATACACGCAGGCATTTAAGGATAGGAAAGTTAAAATGAAGGATGTACCGGAATTAACGATAGAAACAATAAAGAGAATGGAAGATATGTCATGGTTTACGCATGCACAGATCTTTGATGATCTTATCATTGTGGCGCAGAAGGAAACGGCCTGTTACATACTGAAAACCGCAGCAGGGCTTGTGGTGATTGACGGGATCTGGCCTGATAAAAGGGCCTATGATGAGATAATCTGTTCAATTGATGAAGCGGGCTGGGGCGGTAAAGAGATAAGTATCTTTTTAATGACACATGGGCATATTGATCATGTCGGATGTGGAAAATGGCTTAAAGAAAACTCCGGGGCGAAAACCTTTCTTTCTGAAGAGGATGATAAATTAAGACTTTCTACTCCACATGAAGACGGACGTAATGATAACTGGAAAGAATTTGAGATTGATGAGTACATATGTGATGGAGATATGATAGATTGCGGAGACAGGAATATAGGTGTGGTTTCAACTCCCGGACACACAAAAGGGTGTTCCAGTTTTATTTTTCCCGTGCATGAGAAAGGAGAAAAACATATGGCCTGTCTCTTCGGCGGGGCGACGCCTCCCAGGGGGAATGACGATGGCAGAGAGTTGCAAAGGAAGTCTATAGAGAAGTTCATGGAGATTGCCTGGGACAGGAATTGCGATGTTGCTCTGACAAATCATACTGTTTTCGACTGCGGACTTGAACGGATAGCATATAGCAGGGTGAGAATATCCCATCTCCCGAACATTTATATTCTCGGAAGAGATGGAGTGCAGGAGTTTTGCAGGGTTTTTGAAAGGATTCTTTAACGAAGGCAGAGGAGGCGTTGCGGGGGTACCCCGCAGAGAGGGTAGCACGCAACGAAGTGCGGGCGCAGGGGGGAGCGACGCTCCGCTAACGAGTTTTGCATTCGATTGATATCGAAAGTTTGCAAAACTCGCTCCGCCCTCCTTGTTTTATTTCCTCAAATACTCCGCCGTTATCGTTCTGCCACTTTCAAGCATCTGTGCTGGCGTGCCGGTAAAGACAATCTCGCCGCCTGCTTTTCCTCCGTCCGGGCCTACGTCGATTATGTAGTCTGACATTTTCATTACGTCGGTGTTGTGCTCGATTACGATTACGGTGTTGCCGCGTACTACGAAGTTTTCCAGGAGCTCCATTATCGGCTTGATGTCGCTTGCGTGAAGTCCTGTGGTCGGTTCGTCAAGAATGAAGATGCTTCCCTTTTTATGAAGGTCTTTTGCAAGCTTTACCCGCTGTCGTTCGCCGCCGCTCAAAGTTGAAAGTGGCTGACCGAGCGAAAGATATGGGAGACCTGTTTCCATTAAAGCAAGCAGGTGTTCGATGATTTTTTTGATGGATTTGTTTTCGCGGTCTTTTTCCAGGGCGGATTCGAAAAATTCCAGAGCATCTTCCACGCTCATATCAAGAATCTGCACGATGTTTTTTCCCTTGTAGAGTTTGTCCAGAGATTTTTTGCTGTAGCGTTTTCCCTCACATTCCTCACAGACCGTTACAACCGGATCCATAAAGACAAGCTCGGTTACGATTACGCCGCGTCCCTTGCAGGCAGGGCACTTGCCTTTTCCGTTGAAAGAAAAGAGAGACGGATCAACATTGTTTGCCTCGCCGAAAAGTTTTCTGATTTCGTCGAAAAAGCCCAGATAGGTACATGCGGTTGAGCGTCCGCTTGCAGTGATTGCCGACTGGTCAACTAATACAACTTTGTCTTTATTCTGTTCTGCAAAAACATTTCGAATCAAAGTTGATTTTCCGCTTCCTGCAACGCCTGTCACGCAGGTAAGGACGCCAAGCGGAATGTCTACGTCAACATTTTTAAGATTGTGAAGCTTAGCGCCTTTTACAGAAATCCATCCTTTCGGCTCGCGCGGGTTTTCTTTTACGCGCACATTTTCCTTCATGGCGTTTCCGGTTTTTGTCCCGCTTTTAAGAAGAGCCTTATAGCTNNTCCGCTCTTGAGCAGCTTTTTGTAGCTTCCTTGAAAAAGAATCTTTCCGCCGTTCTTGCCGGCCAGTGGCCCAACGTCAATAATTTCGTCCGCAATCTGAATTATGTCCTTGTCGTGCTCGACTACAAGAACCGTGTTGCCCTTGTCGCGGAGACTCTGCAAAAGCCGTGACATTCTGTAAACGTCGCGCGGGTGCATTCCGGTTGAGGGTTCGTCAAAAATGTATGTCATGCCGGTGAGTGAGCTTCCCATATAGCGCACGAGTTTGAGCCTCTGTGACTCTCCGCCACTCAAAGTTGAAGACTCACGGTTCAAGTTCAGGTAAGGAAGTCCGATTTCAATCATGCGGTCAAGGCTTGCAATCAGAGTGCCTGTTACCGTGCTCACGCGGTCGTCCTTTATGCCTGCAAGAACTTCGCGCAGCTTTGAAAATTCCATCTCGCACATTTCATAAATATTGTATCCTGCGACTCTGCTTGAAAGTGCGGCTTGGTTCAGGCGTTTTCCCCCGCAAGCCGGGCAGGTTGTTTCCGCAAGAAAAGAAGAAAAGCGTTCCAGACTCATTCCGTCGTTTTTCTCCGGATTTTTCATCAGGCAGAGGCGTTCATACTGTTTTTTGAGTCCTTCGATTTTTTTGTTTTCAGGCTCTGCCGCCGGGTCGCCGCTTCTGTTTCCGTACAAAAGCAGATTTTTTTCTTCTTCGCTGTAGTCCTTGAATTTTTTGTCCGCATCCCAAAATCCGCTTGATACATACTGTTTAAAATACCACTTTTCAGGCGCGAAGGCTGGAAGCAGAACCATTCCTTCGTTCCAGGACTTTTCGCCATCAATAGTCTTTGAGACATCAAGCTCCATTATTTTTCCGATTCCAGAGCAGGCCGGGCACATTCCGTTGGGATTGTTGAAAGAAAAGCACGAAGCCGCCCCGACTTTAGGCAGGCCGATTCTGCTGAAAAGCAGGCGGAGGGCAGAATACATGTCGGTGATTGTTCCGACTGTTGAGCGCATGTTTCCGCCAAGCCGAGCCTGATCTATTACAACGCTTGCCGTAAGATTGTCTATAAAATCCGCGTGAGACTTTTCGTGCTTTGGAAGCCGCGTGCGCACATAAGCCGGATAAGTTTCGTTCATCTGTCGCTGGCTTTCCGCCGCAATCGTGTCAAAGACGATGCTTGATTTTCCGCTGCCTGAAACTCCTGTAAATACAACAATCTTGTTTTTCGGAATTTCAAGACTGATGTTCTTGAGGTTGTTCTGTCTTAATCCCTTGATAATTATTTTGTCATTCATGCCGTGATTGTGGCAGATGCCGGCAGAAAAGACTTCTGAATTCGTGCCATTTATTAATTCGTCAAAATCATCGGAATATAAGCAGAATCTATTATGCTAAAGGCAAAGCACTTTTTACCTAAATCTTTGAAAATACTGTCGAAATCCATTATCCACTTACTCTTTTACAAAAGAACCGATTTCAATAAGATTGCCTTCCGGGTCTGCAATGTAGCAGGTGCGCTGGCCCCAGGGTTCTGTTGTTGGCGGCATTACGGCACCGGCTCCTTTGGAAGTTACTTCTGCAAAAGTCTTGTCTACGGCGGCATAGTTTTCAACGCTCAGTGCCGTTTCAAAATGTCCGTGAATTTTGTCAGCATAATTAAAGCGGGAATTCGTCATCTTTTCAAAATCGTTTCTGCCGTAAAAAAGAAAGAGGGTTCCGTCTTTTTCGAGAAAAACGTTTGATGTATTTTCATCTTCTTTTATTTCAAATCCAAGTACATCACGATAAAAACGAATCATCTGAGCCATATCTTTTACAAAAATTCCAAATCCATCAAGTTTCATCTTAAACCTCCAATAATGTTGCTTTAGAAAAGCATAACGCCGCTTTGCTTTTTTGTATTGTAAAAATCCGACAGGGCTGCATTTACTGCATCAGAAAAACTCATGCCGTGAAATTTCTTGAAATCATTAAGAAGGTGCGGCTGGTCAAAATATCCGTATTTAAAAACTGCATCCTGAATATCAAAATTTTCTGAACGGCATACATCCTGCCACAAGCTTTGATAACGGACAAGCGAAGAAAACTTTTTAGGAGAAAGCGAAACGGTGTTTTTAAAAAGCCTTTCCAGCTGCCGCTCGCCTGCATGAATGTCTTTTAATAACGACGAAAGCGGAAGAGAACCCCGCGTGCGGATCAGCTGAACTGCGGCATCAAGTACAAGGGAATCCTGTTTTGTAATTTTTCTTGAAGGCATATTGAGTAAATCAAGCAAAACTTCTTCGCTTCTGTTTTTGAATTCTGAAAGAGTCATGTTCTCATGAATTTTTCTGCAAAGCATTTTTTTTGCTGTCGCAAAATGTTCTTCCAGATCAAAAAATCTGTTTGCAGTTTCTGCCAGCGGTTCGTCGCAAAAATTGAAAGCCTGCCACGCGTAAAATCTGATTCCAAAAAGCCTCCTGTGAACAATGCCAGAGTTTTTTGAGCGAAACATTTTGTCTGTAGTACCGCAAAATCCCATGCCAGAAATTTCCCGCTCGTCTGAATTGCTTTCATTTTCATCTACGGAAATGATTATATCTGCGCACGCGTCTGGAATAATCACAGAGGAAAAATCATTTACATTTGAACCGTCATTCCATGTTGTCCAGAAGCAGCGTACAAACGGAGCAAGATTTTTGCACGGCAAAAGTTCGCTGTAACCGGAATGAGAAAACGGCGTTGCGGTTATTGGCAAAAACATTCTTTTATTATAAAGGACTTTCAAGAATTTATCAGCGCAAAAATTACCTTTTATTCTTTCGCAGAAGTTGTATCTGTTATCTTACCTC
>DEEV01000002.1:5854-8115 GCA_002350445.1 Treponema sp. UBA2869
AATCGGCGTCCTCAAACTGATTGAATGCAAAGTCCTGAAGGATTCATACATCCGCCTGCGATATGAGGTAATCGGTTAAGACTTATGGAGGAAAAAACTTGACAAAATGATGTGGAAATAATATAGTTTGCATACAAACTAAATAGGAGCCAAGCAAATGAAAAACGTTATTTCAATCATCAAGGAATCAGAAGCGGCGTATCTTGCCACAGTCGATAAGGAAGGAAAGCCTGAAATCAGGGCTTTGCTGAACCTCTGCAATCCGAAACAATTCAAGAAGCTTGAAGGCAAAACCCTCTTTGCGGATGGGGAAACTTTGACAATGTACTTCACGACAAACACATCTTCCAAAAAAGTTGAGCGCATCAGGAACAATCATAACGCCGCCCTGTATTTCTGCGAGCCGAAAAAATTCCGTGGAATCTGCGCGAGCGGAACAATCAAAGAAGTGACAGACCAGAGCGTAAAAGAAGACTTGTGGCAGACTGGCTGGCTTTTGTATTATCACAAGGGAAAGACTGATCCAGATTACACTGTCCTCAAATTCACTTCAACAAAAATCGAAGGATGGTATGATCTTGACAAACACTTTTTCGGGAACATGAACTGATGGTAAAAAGAACAAAAGGCGGAACCCTCCTTTCTCAGGCGCATCAGGTTTGCGCGAGAGTCTGGAACAAAATCCTGCGCGAAAACAACATGGCTGATTTGGAAGGAGCCCGCGGTCGGATTATTTTTACCCTTTGGGGAAAGGATGGCGTTCCAATCAAAAGTCTCTGCGAAAAGACTAGTCTTGATAAATCGACGCTCACCGGGATTATCGACAGGCTTGAGCGTGACGGATACATCGAAAGAACGCCCTCCGAAACGGACAAAAGGTCAACTCTTATTTCTCTTACAGGAAAGGAAGCGGAATTTTCAAAATACATTCAGAAAGTTTCGGATAAAATGAACGGAATTTTCTACAAGGGCTTTACTGATGATGAAATAATCCAATTCGAAGGGCTGCTGGAAAGAATTCTCTTAAATTGCAAGGAAAATCGGCGTCCTCAAACTGATTGCATTTCATCGGCCGAATTCTGCATCTTGTCAGAAATGTAATTCCATTCTCCCCTTCGCGCACTATAATTGAATCAAAAAGAAAGGGGTACTATTATGAAAAAACTTATTGCTTACTGCGGCTTAGACTGCGAAAAATGCGACGCTTACATCGCCACAAAAAACAACGACCAGGCTTTGCGTGAAAAAACTGCGAAATACTGGAGCGAACTGAACGGCGTTGAAATCACACCGGAAATGATAAACTGCGACGGCTGCCGCATGGACGGACGTAAAACGCAATATTGCGAAAGCATGTGCCAGATAAAAAAATGCGCCCAGTCAAAAAAGATGGAAACATGTGCTTCCTGCCCTCAGGTCAAAAACTGCAAGACCGTCGGAATGGTCACCATAAACAATGACGAAGCAAGAAAAAACCTCGGGATTCCCGATTGATTATTCTTTTTTGAAATCGTAAGTTGTGGAGAATGTGTTTAAAATCAGCTTATGCTTGAAAATCAGGTTATAAACAAGGCAATCGATTATATTTTCTCTCATGCGGGTCAAAAGCTGTCCGTCGAAATGATTGCGGATTTTTGCGGATACTCAAAGTTTTACCTGGAGCGGCTTTTTAAGACGGAGACTGGAGAAAGCATCTATGGCTTTATAAAACGCTGCAAGGTTGAACTGAGTGCTTTCAGGCTTAAGGTGGAAAAAGACAGGAGCATCACGGAAATTAGCGGTGATTACGGATATTCGCCTTCAAATTACGCGGTGCTCTTTCGAAATCATTTTAACAAAACACCTGCTCAGTTCAGAAAAGACATCGATGAAACTTCTTTTTACCATCCCTTTTTTCATATAAAAGATAACGAGATTGAAACTTATGAAGAGTGCTACAAGAAGATACGCATTGAAACCCTGCCGGACTATTTTGTGCTTTACGAACGCCACAAGGGAAACTACAAAACGCTGGAAGATGACTGGTGCAATTTTATGAAGCGCTATGAAGGTTTTTACACCGAAAAAAGCCTTTTTATTGAATGCACAAAAAATGATCCTTCAATCACAAATCCGGACGATTGCATTTATGACATCTGCATGACGGTAGACCCGGAAGACCCGCGGCTAAAAAATGCGGTTCAGAACACTGCCGCAGCCGGAATCACAAGTCGGGCAGGAATACCGACTGTGCTAAACACCATGACACTTGAAGGCGGAAA
>DEEV01000002.1:8133-9682 GCA_002350445.1 Treponema sp. UBA2869
ATACCCCCAGCAGATTTACAGCGCCTACCAGAGTTTTTTCTGCAACTGGCTTGCAGAAACCGGCAACCACGTAGACAGCCGCATGGGCTTCGACATCTACCGCCGCATCGACACCGACACGCTCTACATGGAACTGGACATCTGCATCCCGATTGTGTGATTACTTATTTTGAAACAGCACAAATTCAGAAGTTTTTATCACTGCCCATCATTACACTGCGAACAAGAGGTGTATGATGAATATTGAATCTATCAAAAATCAGAAAATCGCGAACCTGCTGAAGTTCTCAATCCCAAGCACAATCGGAATGGTGCTTTCAACTTTTATTACTCTGACCGACGGATTTTTTACCGGAAACTATATCGGCTCAGCGGGACTTGTTGCCGTGAATCTGGGACTTCCGGTGCTCTATCTGTATCTTGCAATCGGACTGATGATTGGCGTCGGTGGCAGCGTTATCTGCGGAATTGAAAACGGCGCAAAAAATCACAAAAAGGCAAACGATGTTTTCAATCAGAGCCTTGTGCTCACTCTTCTGGTAACGGCGGGAATTTCCGTGGTCCTCGCGCTTTGCTTTAATCCTATGATGAAGCTGCTTCGTGTTTCTGACGAGATTGCTCCGCTTTTCCGTGACTATTATTCGCTCTTCCTGATTTTCTGTCCGCTCATGGTCATGGATTCAGTTTTCGGAATGTTTCTGCGCGCTGACGGAAAGCCTGAGGTTTACATGGGAATCAACATTCTGACTGTAATTCTGAACGCTCTGCTTGATTATCTTTTTGCAGCACGTCTTGGGCTTGGAATTCGCGGAATCGCTTTTGCTTCTCTCGGAACCCTCGCGCTTTCGATTGTGCTTTGCTCCCTTTATTTTTTGAAGACGGGAAAGGAAAAGTCAGGACTTAAAATCGGAAAATTCAGCTGGCAGAAAGATGAAATCGCACGCACTTTCCTGAACGGAAGCTCTGAGTTCATCGGTGAGCTTTCCGGCTGCATCAGCATGTACTGCTACAATTTTGTTCTCCTCAAGTATTCGGGCGAATCTGGTGTTGCGGCCTTTACAATCCTGGGCTATTCGCTTTTCATTTTCAGCATGCTTGCAATCGGATTTGGAGAGGGAATGTGTCCTCTTGTCAGCTTCTGTTTTGGTGCAAAGGAATTCAAGCTTTGCGTGCAGCTTAGGAAAATCACAAACTGCTTTGTATTTGGCTTTGGCGTAGTTTTTGCCGTCACTTTGTTTTTCGGAGCGGAAATATATGCGCACGTCTTTGTAAAGGAAAGCGAAATCATCGGCATGGTCGTTCACGGCTTTAAGCTCTTTGCACCGGTCTTTTTGCTTCAGGGCTTTAACTTGACTGCGTCAATGTACTTTACTTCCTGCGGCATGGCAAAAGAATCGGCTTTAATTTCAAGCGCGCGTGGTCTTGTAATCCTTCTGATTTCAATCTTTGTATTCTCTGCGCTTTGGGGTTTGGATGGAATCTGGCTGACCGCACCAGTAACGGAACTTTTGACGCTGGGAATTACGGTGTATTTTTCAAGGAAGAAGGT
>DEEV01000002.1:9933-10155 GCA_002350445.1 Treponema sp. UBA2869
AAACTGCGACGGCTGCCGCATGGTCGGACGAAAAACGCCATTTTGTGACAGCCTGTGCCAGATTAAAAAATGCGCTCAAACAAAGCGGCTGGAAACATGCGGTTCTTGCGCTCAACTCAAAAATTGCCCGACAGTCGGAATGATTGTTAAAAACAATCCCGATGCGCTCAAAAATCTTGAAAAAGATGATTCAGAAAGTAAGCCTGTGGAAGTTAATCCTGA
>DEEV01000010.1:0-433 GCA_002350445.1 Treponema sp. UBA2869
GTTTTCAATAATATTTAAATGCTTCTTAGTTTTAATGGCGCTTTTTATAATTTACTATAATAAAAATTCGATTTCTGACTATAGGACAATATTATTTGTATGTAATTTAGTTGGAATTATATCAGTGACTGCCCAAAACTTGATTCTTTCATAAATCGAAAAAAAATGAAAAAACGGTTTTATGTAAATTTTCTTATATTTTTATTTACAAATTATGTATTTTCATTAAATGAA
Source organism: Treponema sp. UBA2869 (assembly GCA_002350445.1). GTDB lineage: Bacteria > Spirochaetota > Spirochaetia > Treponematales > Treponemataceae > Treponema_D. The sequence continues at coordinate 235 of DEEV01000010.1, forward strand.
TACACCAATTACGCTCAAAACACAGGAAATCTGAATTATGCAGTTTCCGTAATATCCAAGGCTCTTAAAGAATCCCCCCAAGCATTAATTCTAAGCAATAATGCAGATGTTACTAATACAACATTTAAACTGCAAAAAAAACAATGGCTTCCATCCATACAGTTCGATTTACAGGCAGATACTAATCAGGTTCAGGGCG
>DEEV01000010.1:446-5918 GCA_002350445.1 Treponema sp. UBA2869
TCTTAAAAAATAAAGGAACTTTATCTTTACTCCAGACAGTTATTACACCCTCAACAAATATTGGTTTAAATCAAGCACTTCCTGGTAATGGACAGTTTTCAATTGATGCAGGTTATGGATTTTCTTTACTTACAGAACAAAATGCATACATACAAAATCCGTACTTGCAAATAGGTTTATCCCAAAGACTTAGTTATGGAGCTTTTTTTCTTTCAAAAGACCCTTCTTTTATGAAACTGAAAACAAATGAACAATTCTCATCTATACAAAATAAGAAAAATGCATTTGAGCTTGTTATAGACTTTATTTCTACTGTTCAAAGCTATGATCTCGCATTATTAAACAAGAAATACTACGAAGCAGTTCAAAAGAAAGCACTGGCAGAGTATAAAGAACAAGAGCTAAGACACGAAATTGGACAAAAAAATGATATTGAATTACTTAGAACGCACACAAAATTAACTCAAGCAGTTAATAACTTCAAGCAGGCGACGCAAAATGTAATCCAAACAGAAACAATTCTTTCTGAATATCAAATTGAAGAAATAAAGGAACAAAGTAATAAATTTCGGGACGAGCTTCTTGAATTGCTTGAAAAAGAATACATAGAAGAACAGTTGCTGACCTTCCAAGAGCAGGAACTTGTTAATGAAATAAGTAATGAAAAACTAAACCTAAAAGAAAATAAAATAAAAATGGCGCCTTTGCTTTATATTCAAACATTAATCAGTCCAAATCAGAATAAAAATATTGAATACAGTGATTTTTATGCCTCTTTTAGAACCCTTAAAAACACTCCTTATATTTGGACAATCAACACAACTGTCGGGTTAAGCATTGGCTTAGATTATTCTTTTCAGAAAAAACACNNGGAAATTGCTGATAAAAAAATTTTAAATTTAACTTCGCAACTGGAGACCTTACGCAATGAACAAAATAAAATCAAGGATTCATATAATCAATGGATAGATTTCTTTTCTTCTTACTGTACTGATACAAAACTTGCATTGGAAAAAGAAAACGAATTTTTAGCAGAAAAGCATGCTTTGTTGAATAGAAATATTATAACAGAAATACAATATTTAGAAGCAGAAGTAAATTATTATGAAATGCAATTAAATTATTTTAACAGTTTGTGGAATTTAATACAAAATAAACTAAATATGCTAAGACTATCATCAAAATGGATGGCGTTTGTACAGGAATTTATGGAGATATGACAATGAAAATTATTAAAATTCTTATTTTTGCAATCCTGCTTTCTAGTTGTACATTGTTTGATTCGCCTGAAGGTTTTGTAGAATTGTCTGAAAATTCAATACATACAAGAACAGAGTTACAGGGTGAAAAAGAGGAAGTAGTTTATTGCTGTGCTAATGTAAAAATAACAAACACGGGAGACAAAACAATATGCACTTGTACTATTACAGCAGTTGCAAAATCCGATGCTGATATCGAGCATTATGTTTCACTAAGCTATGATGTTACAATTCCTCCATCACAGAGCATATATGTTACAATCGAATGGAGTCTGATAAGACAAATAGAAATAACAAATACTACGACAACAAATGGTTCTACAAGTGGTTCGTCTTCTGGAACTTCGACCTCTTCAACAGCAACCACAACAACAAGTACAAGAATTTCAGATACAAACTTAGAAAAAAACTGGAAAACGGATTCTTTAAAAATTGTAGATTACTTTTTTGATTAAGTTTTTTCCCTTATTTCTAAAACCTGAAACCTAGAACCTGGAAACTAAAACTTAATTACAATCCCACCAGGATAGTTCAATTCTTTATACCCGGCATTTTTAGCTTTCTCTATAGCACGGTCAAACGCACAGTCAAGATTTTTTGTGTCGTGTGCATCCGAATTTATGCAGACTGGAACGCCGGCTTCGTAAATCAGTGTTAAAAAATATTCAGAAGGGTAAGTGTCGTCCATTGCACCGCGCGCTATTGCACCCGTGTTTATTTCGGCAATTACGCCAGCCTTTGCGGCCGCTTTGGCGGTAAGCTGCAATTCTTCTTTGTACCAGCTTTCGTTTTCGTCAAAGAGCCTTAAAATTCCATTACGTTTGCGGATTAAATCGGGATGCCCCCAAATTTCAAAACCGCCGGCCTTAAGCATTGCCCGCTGAAGTTCAAAATAAGTGCAGACAGCAGCCTTTACATTGCCGTTAAAGCAGTTTTTTATTCCGTTAGAAAGTTCTTCCGGCGTGTTGTCTACGGTAAACCAGCCTTTTTCGTTCATAATATAATGAACCGAACCAATCAGATAATCAGGCTTAAATTCTGCAAACTGATTTTTAAATGATGTGCACAGCGGCGGAAGAAAATCAACTTCAAAGCCAGAAAAAATCTTAATCTGTTCTTTATATTTTTCTGCAAGAGAACGGATTTCTTTTACATAATCATTATGTCTGTTTGGCGCAATGTGCCAGGTGCTTGCAAAAGGGTACATTGAATGTCCTGAAAATCCAAGGACATCAAAACCTTTTTCAATTGCCGAAAGAATCATTTCTTCGGGAGAGTTGTTTCCGTCGCAAAATGTTGAATGAGTATGAAAGTTTGCTTTTGCAGGTGAATTTAAGCTCATAGAATACGCCGTTTATTTAGTTTCTTTCAAAAGCGAAAGGCATTTTTGCAGCAATACTTCCGGTTTCTGTGGTTTTAAGATAAAAGACTTTGCTCCCAAACTTAAAATCTTAACAATAACATCTTTCTGCAAGCTTGGAGAATAAACTATAACAGGCGGACAACGCGGTTTTTGCTGCAACGCGGCCAATAAAGAAAGTCCTGTTTTGTCGCTCAAAAGAACATCCAGAACTATAAGGTCAAATTTGTTGTCTTCATAGCTCGAAAGGAACGACTGTCCGGTCGAGAAGGTAAAGCAATCGGCGCCACTTTGAACAAAAATCTGCTTTGTCTGTTCAACAGCAGCCATGTTGCTGTCAATAATGGCAATTTTAAATACGCTTCCATCTCTGTCTTTAATTTTAACCTTAAGGTCAGAAGAAAATCTTGTGTCTACAGAACCGGAATCAGAATTTGCGTCGGAAGAAACAAGAATCTTGTCTGTAATTAAATCTGAAACATCATTTGAAGAAGAAGTGTCTACGAGAGTATTCAAAAGTTTTGGAAGATTCGAAGCCATTTCTATTTCTGAATAATTATGATGACCTTCGAGCAGTTCTTTTACAAACGGGCTTAAAGAAAGAATTTTTACGTCTTTGGCCCTTACCTTAGGGCACGCAAGCACGTTGTCTATAAGGAATTCAAGGTTGTAGCCGTCAACAAAGCTAAGCTCAAGGTTTGTAAGCATAATGATGACTTTTGGAACTTCGATTTTTTCCTTTTCAATCATTTCGGAAAGCTTAAACTGAAGCAGTGCTATTTTTTCGCGGTTTAAACCAAGCGCAAGTTCAATAAAAACAATGTGTCCGTTTCTGTGAAGGTCCAGAACACATGGCGTTGTGTCCATAGAAACCGGCGTGTGCAGTACGTTTCCAATTGATTCAAAAAACAGGTCAAACTGAATTGGTTTTTCAAAATATTTTACAACGCCGTATTTTGCGAGCGAGGCAATTTCTGTGCGTCCGCGTTTGTTGCCGGTTATAATTACAGGAATTGGGGCTGTGTTTGTGTTTTCAGCCTTTTTCTGAAGAAATTCCATTTCGTATTCATCGTCTTCGTCTGTGTCCAGAATAATAAGGTCCGGTTGTAGTGAAATAACCTTTGTGAACGGATCTCGGTTTTCCTGCGAAATAATTACTTCAATCTGGTCATCCGAAAGCTTTTGTTTCAGAAATTCACGAAAAAGCGTGTGAGTGTCTATAATTATAACCTTTTTCATATACACAAATTATAACATAAAACTGCAAACTGTAAAATGTGTTTGCCTGAAAAACTCTTACAACGGAAGCTTTGCAGGTTTGTTAAAGCGCAGGTAGTACAGCCAGCATTCTGCCGTTTCTGCGCCGGTAATAATTTGAGCGGCTTTTTTGTAACAGCTTTGCTGCGCAAAATGAATTTCAGGTTCAATATGCTGGTCGGTTTTGTAATCAATTATTACAAGTTTTCCATCGGCTTTTACGTAAAGTAAGTCTATAGAGCCGGTGAAAATTGTTTCGTCTTCATAAAATTTAAACGCACATTCCGAACGGGCAAAACGTCCTGAATTTTTAGCATCGCAAAAATCCGCAAAAAAGTCAGTCTGCGCAAAATTTCTGCACATTTTTATGCAAAACTCTTTTATTTTCTGAATGTCTTTTTCTGCTTCTACGTTTTTAAAACGGTTTGCCGCAGGTTCAAAATTTTCAGGTGAAATTCCTTCTGCCATTTTACATAGATATTCATGAACTAAAGTACCAAACGCCGCTGCCGTAAATTCAGAATGACCAAGTTCAATCTGTTTTTCTTCATCCGAAAGAGCTGTGCTCGAAATTTCGGTTTCATCCAGAGTTGATTCCGGTGCGTATTTTTTAATTATCTGTGTAAGTTCCGTAAATGAATCTTCTGCATCAAGATTTGCCGCTGCTTCGTGCGAAAATTCCTGAGGCTGCGTCTGTCCTGCGTGTGCAAGTTCAATTTTGCTTGGCTGCAGGCGCTTGACCGGCTCGCTGTAAAATTCAATTTCATTTTTGGAATCTTTTAATACAGATTCAATCTTTTCAAAAATGTTTGTTCTAAGTTCTGCAAGTTCAGTTTTTACGGCTTTTGGAACATCGTTGTAACTTACGGGTTCAAGTTCTGTGTACGAAAAAGCCTTCCCGTCTGTAAAATATGTTTTTCCAGGTTCGGCAGTTTCGCAGTCCGGGTAGTTTTTGTAAATTACGTTTTCTACAAGGTGTAAAGCAGCATCGGAGTGCGCGGGCGTCCAGGCGCCGACAATGTAATAAGAATTGATGGCGCGGGTAATTGCAACGTATAAAAGCCGTCTGAATTCTGCAATTTCTTTTTCTTTTGCAATTTCCTTTTGTTTAAGACAGAAATAGTTTGTGCTTCCTTTTTCCGGTTTTATGCTTACTCCGTATTCTTCATCAAAGAATGCTGTACTGTTTTCAGTTTTTGAACGGTTGTCTGTGCAGCCGTATATAAATACGTGCTTAAACTGAAGTCCCTTACTTTTGTGAATTGTCATTATCTGCACAGCCGGTTCACGTTCCAGCGGATAATTTATTGTGGACATATCAATATCAGAATCATCATTGCGAAGTGATTTTTTAAGATTGTCCAGCTGGTCTATAAACCACGCAATGCTTTTTCCGTTACTGTCGGCTTGTCTTGCAAGCTCGTAAATCATATCAAACTGCTCGCTGCAAAGTTCGGCGCGTTTGTTTAAAAGCGTTTCATATTTATAGCCGGTTTTGTGCCACAGCATAGAAATGCTTTTTGTAATCTGATTCTGCAAAATTTCTTTTTTGTTTGTTTCGTAAAAATCGCGCGCATTCAAAAATTTTTCAAATTC
>DEEV01000010.1:5934-7690 GCA_002350445.1 Treponema sp. UBA2869
TCTTTAAGTTTTGAATCATGATTTTTGTCTAAAGGATTAAACGTAAATTCTTCTTCCGAGTCTGTGCGGTAAGTGATGTCGTTTAGAACGGCAATTACGTTTTCTGCACTGTTCTCAGCCAGTCCTGCAAACGGCCCTGTAAGGTAAGCCGTAAAGGCATTCAGGTCTGAAGGGTAAACGCAGATTCTAAAAAAGTTATAAAAGTCAGAAACAATTCCGTCTTCAAAAATATCCTTAATGGAATCAACCTGATAAGTAAGGTTAAAAAGACTAAGATATTTTGTAATAAGCTTACGATCGGTGCGGCTTTTATCCAGAATGGCAAAATCACTTAGGTGCAGCTTTTCTCCGCCGTTTGCATTCTGATTATCAATTTTTGTTCTGATTTCTTTTGCAATGTAATAAGCAAGCTGCTCTTTTGCAGGAAGCAGTTTTACGTCGTTTTTATCAAAAGTTTCTTTGTTGAGCATTACAAATTTTGCAGGAACATTTTCTGCGGTAAGTTCAGGAAGCTCAGGCATGCCGTTTTTAAGCGCAGGATTTTTGTATTGCGCTTCGAATTCTTTGTCTGAAAGGCCTTTGTTAAAAATTCCGTTCTGGTCGTTAAACAAAATATTAAATGACTGAATTAGTTCCGGTGTTGAACGGTAATTGTAAGACATTTCAAGGTTCAGATTTTCTTTAGAAAGTTCGTTAAATACGCTTACTTCTGCGCCTCGGAATTTGTAAATAGACTGTTTTTCATCTCCAACAAAAAACAGTTTTTCGTTTTCGCGGTTGTCGTTGATTATTTTTCCATCCGGTCCGCGTTCAATTATCAAATCGTGAAGATTTTGACCGTCCAAAAGATTTATAGGCTCATTTTCGTAGAATCCGTCTTTAAGAGAAAGCAGATACAAAAGGTCGCGGTTTTTCTGATTGTTGTCCTGAAATTCATCAATCATTATTTTTGAAAAATTCTTTCGTTCCTGATTTCTGATGTCCGGATTTTCCAGAAGAATTTTGAGGGCAAGCGTGTTTATGTCCGAAAAGGAAAGCTGACCGGAAATTCTTTTGGCATTGTTTGTCTGTTCAAGGAAAATATCTAAAAGCCGGTTTAATTCCTTTGTGTTTTCTGCATTGGAAATAAAGGCGCAGATTGATTTTGCATTTATAATTAAATCATCTTTTTCTGTTGGAATTTTGACGTCTTTAATTGCAGGTTTTGTTTTGCCTGTTATTTTTAATTGTTCAAAAAATTCTTTTATTTTCTGCAGGCATTTTTTGCAGTTTTCGTTCTGGCTGATTATGTCATTTTGTGAAAGACTGGAAATTTCATCAAGCTGATATTTATAACTTACAAGTTTGCGCACTTCCTTTACAAATGCCGCCTTTTCCGGCGCATCTCGGAATTTGCTTAATTCCAGAACACTGTTAATTTCGTCCAGACGATTTTTTAGCTCAGATAACAGCTGCTTCCATTCGCGTTCAATAAGCGCAGTCTGCTTTTCAAAATTCTGTTTAAAAAAGTTTTTGGGCGTTGCAAGGCTTGTGTAATTATTTATAATTGCCGCAAAAGTGTTTTCCGCAAAATCCTGAATTTTCCCCGGCTCGTAAAACGAATTCAGAGCCCGATTTTCCATATTTTTTACAACAAACGAAAATGCACTGTCTTTTACCTGGCGTTCACCGTCGGAAGAACCGTTCGTAAAATCGGGGCGAATTCCGTAGCGGTTTGCACACTGGCGCAAAATTCCTGCGCAGTAAGAGTCCAGCG
>DEEV01000010.1:7751-15159 GCA_002350445.1 Treponema sp. UBA2869
TGAATGCGTTCTTCTGACCAGCCTTTTTTTGCAAAATCATTTTGAGTAAGCTCTTTATGATTCGCAAATTCCCAAAGTGTTCTGTAAATTCGCTGATACATTTCTGCTGCGGCTTTATTTGTAAACGTAAGCGTCAAAATTTCTGACGCACGCACCTTTTTAGAAATAACAAGCCATGCAAAGCGGGTTGCCAGAACCTGAGTTTTTCCAGAACCTGCGCCTGCCGCAACTACCGAGTTTTTTGTTTCAAAGCAAACATTTTGCTGTGCATCGTCCAGGAGTTTATCCAAAATGCCAAGATATTTATATTGTCCGTTTTCGTTAGTCATTTATTCTTCTCCCAGAAAATTTCCGATAGCAGGGAAAATTGATTCTCTTTTCTCCAGCAGGTTTTGTGCAACAGAATATGTTGTGCGGCAGATTCCTTTAAAATTGCAGCCTGCACAATTTTCGGAAAGCATTACATTTTGTTTGTCTTTTTCGTCGTTCGAGCTTTTTGGAATGAAGTTTTCAGTCTGAACATTTGCACAGAACTGCCGGCAGTATTCTTCAAAAGTCTGCATTGTCGGCTTATAGTTTTCAAAGGAAATTACATCTGAAAATCCTCTTGGCGTTTTAAATTCATCTACAACGGCCTTTTTCTCTCCGTCTTTTACAGCGTAAAAATAGCCCGCGCAAATTTCTTTTTTGCTGCCTTCGCTGATGATTTTAAAATAAAGCGGCATCTGAAAATCACTGATTTTGTCGTCAACGTCTGTGTAGACTTCTTTTGGAAAAGCAGATTTTGTCTGTTTGTAGTCAATTACAATCCATGAATTGTAGGGTAAAGGCGCCTTTAAAAGGCAGTCAACTGTTCCGAAATATAAATATTCGTTTGAAGGTGCGGCGTAAGTTCCTTCCACGCCAAAAACAGTGCAGTTTCCAATTCCGCTCATTTCTGTGATTGAGCCGTCTGCCTTTGTATTTGAAGCAAACGGAATAAACAGAGTTTTAAAAAAGTTATAAACATTTTCTGCAATTGTCTGTTTTTGTACAAGAAGAGTTTGAATAACAAGCGGACTGTTGCAGAAATTCATAGAAGAATGCTTGATTGCTGTTCCTGTAAGTTCTTCAAGTTGATTTTTTATCTGGAAGGAAAGCTCCTGTTCTTCGGGAACGCCGTCAGAGAAGTTCTGGGCTTCCGGCGAAAAAAATGAATCTTTTTCTTTGTCATAAACCGGGAGCGTTTTTCCAAGATATTGATTCATAAAGAGTTCAAGAATTTTGTGATACATGCTTCCAATTTCGCTTGGAGTCATAAGTTCTACGTCAAGACTGTCGTCGCGCAGTTTTAATATGCTCGAATAAAGCCATTTGCGCTGACACGGGAAAAACTTTTCCAGATCGCCGCGGGCGCTTATTTTATATTTTGCTGCATTTTCGCCGCTTATTGCCGCCTGGTTTAATTCAGCTTTAATTTTGTTATATGCGTTTACTTCAGAATTTTCACATTCACGGTATTTTATTGCCGAAATTCTTTCGTTGCGGGCTTTTCGTAAAATATAATCAATTTTCTGGTTAATTTCCTGATTGTTATAAAATACAAGAGCTTCGGTTGTGTGTGCGGTTTTTTGCCAGTGTTCAAGGCTCTGCTTTTGTTCTTTTGTAAGGGGAATTTCCGGCTGCAAATCAGAATTATTTTCTGCAGCTTTTTTTAGCCAGTTTTTTTCCTGAAGAATAAAATCTTCTGTGTCCAAATTTGGAACATCGTTTGCAGCGTCCAGCGCGCAATGTGGAATTGCAAAGCCTGCAAAGGTGTCTTCTGCGCACGAAAAATGAACGTAGTCAGTCTGAGAATTTTCGCCTGCAGCCTCATCATTTTTTCTTGCATAAAGCTGAATAAAAACGTTTGTGCGGTTTATAAAGACATCTTCTTTTTCAAGACCAAGTTTACGGCGTTTCTCCGAGTTCAAAAAGGCAAGGCGTTTTCCTGGAACTTCAAGATTTTTCTGACTTGCATCAATTACAAACTGATATTTAAAATATGCTGAAGCCGAAAGCGTGTAAGGAAATATTGAAATTCCTGTTTGACTTTGCTGCGGCGTATAAGTTTTTTGTTCCAGTTCGTTTAAGAAAAAAGCGAACGGATTTTTTATTTTAATGTCATTTGCCTGAATAAAATCTGTTTCTATCTGAATAATGTCATCAAGTTCGCTTATACAGCGGCCTAATATTGCGTCTGCCTGCAGTGAAAAATCTGCATTGTTCATAAAAAGGCGGCGAAAATCGCCCCAGGCTTTTTTTACTTTTTTGAACGTAACCGGCAAATCTTTTTCTTCTTTTTTGTTTTCAAAAAAATCTCTTACGCACGATTTTATTCCGCGGTACAAGGCAATTTCCTGTTTTAAAAGCAGAGATTTTTTCTGATTTTTTTCTGAGCTGTCATTTGCAGTTTTGTAATAAAGCTTGTTGAGTGAGCGTTCCCAGATATCAACTCCGTCCTGAAAACTTGTGATGCAGCGCATTTTATTTCCATCACGGATTAAGGCTTCTTTTACCGGCTGAAGTTCAAAAGTAAGCTTTTCTTCGGTTTTGTCTTCGTGTTTTAGTGATAAAGTGACTTGTTTTTTCCAGGGCAGCGTTTCATCAAGCAAAAGTGAACGAAGCGAGTCAAAAGAAAAATCGTTTTTGTAACATTCATTAATTTCGCTGAAAATTTTGCCGGCGCAGTTTTTTGTAAAAGGAATTCCGGCTCTTATTACAAACGGAACTTTGTAAAGTTCCAGTTCGCGTTCAAGATACGGGCGGTAAATTGCAAGATTTGGAACGGTAAGGGCAATTTCTTCCCAGCGTGCGCTTTTATTTTTTATAAGTTCAATTATCTGAAGTATTGTTTGCCTTAGTTCTTTTCGTGAATCAGGGTAAAAATATGCTTTTGGCGATGGGAGATTTTGTCCAAGAGTTACAAGCGAAACGTTCGGGGCGTCCGCAAGAATTTCTTCAAAATCAGCGTAGTCTTCGAACTGTTCCGGGTAAAAAATAAAAAACTTTTTTTGCGAGTCCTGAATATCAAGTGCGCCTGTCCATGACGGCTCGAACAGTAAATTTTTTTCCAGGAAATTTCTGTATGAATTGTAAATGTTCAGATAGTCAGAATCTTCTTCGTCGAGTGCTCCGTAAGTCTCTTTGTTTTGCTCAAGCTTTGCCTTCCAGAGATTCAGTGATGGAAGAATTTTTGAAAGCCAGTCGGTAAAAGCGTCCGAATTTCCGTTCATTTCCGGCGGGATGATTTTCTTTAATTTTGTATTATCGCCTGCGTCTTTTTCTGCATTTTTTTGAATAAAATCCTGTATAAAAAACTTTCTTAGCAGCGAAGGAATTGCGTTTTTGTCTTTTAATTTTGCACTTATAAACTGTGCTTTAAATTTATCCCAGGCGGTAAAGCGTTCAAGTGCAACCGCCTTTACCTGTGTGTGATTTTCTGTGATGCACCATTCCGCCCAGGTTTTTGCTACAACATCTGAAAGAAAAATAAAATATGCGTCAGGATTTGTGATATTACTTTTTAAACATTCCTGAATTGTCTCACCGGCTAGTTCCTGCATATTTTGATTATAATACGCTTACCCTGAAAAAAAAAGCCTTCCGTAATGCACAAAAACATCTAATTGAAAATAACTGTATTTGATAGTAAAATGATTTATTCTATTATTACAACAATGCGAGGTTTAAAATGGAAGAAGTTCTTAATTTATTACGTCAGAATGCCAGATTGACTGTAGAAGATATTGCTGCAATGACAAAGAGATCCGCGGCGGAAGTTCAGTCGATTATTAAAAAGTTGGAAGACGACGGAGTAATTTTAAAGTACGCGGCCATTGTAAACCCGGAGAAAGACAAGGAAGCGCAGGAAAATGTAATGGCTGAAATTCAGATTCAGGTTCAGCCGCAGCGCGAACATGGTTTTGATGCCATTGCAGACCGCATTTATCGTTTTCCACAGGTAAAATCACTTTATCTGATGAGTGGTGGTTATGATTTTAAAATCATTATCGAAGGAAAATCACTTAAAGACGTTGCGCTTTTTGTTTCAGAAAAGCTTTCTACTCTGGAAGGTGTTCGTTCTACAAAAACAAACTTTGTTCTTAAAACTTACAAAGAAAACGACATTGTTTATGTAGAAGATGAATGTGATAGACGTGAAGGAGTACAGGCATAAATGAATACAAGAGAAGACAGATTTTGTTCAAAAATGCTGGAAATTCCTCCTTCTGGAATCCGAAAATTTTTTGAACTTTGTATAGGACATGATGATATTATTTCGCTTGGTGTTGGAGAACCTGATTTTCCGACTCCATGGGTTGTTCGCGAAGAAGCTTTCTATCACCTTGAAAAAGGTCATACTTCATACACTTCAAACTGGGGTTTAATAGAACTTCGCGAAGAGATTTGCAAGTATCTTGAACGTTACAATCTTCATTACGATCCAAAAACTGAAATTTTGCCGACAATTGGAGCCAGCGAAGGTCTGGATCTGGTTTTGCGTTCAATTTTGAATCCTGGTGATGAAATTATTGTTTGCGAACCTTGTTATGTATCATATCATCCGCTGGCTACTTTGTGTGATGCAAAGGTAATTCACCTTGATACAAGTAAAACAGGACTTTATCCAACTGCAGAATCTATTGAAGCTGTATGTTCGCCAAAAACAAAGGCTGTAATGTTCTGTTCGCCAAGTAATCCTACGGGACGCGTAATTCCGGAAAGTGAACTTAAAAAAATTGCCGAAGTTGTAAAAAAGCATCAGATATGGTGTTTGAGCGATGAAATTTACTGCGAGCTTATGTACGACGGTAAAAAGCACGTTTCAATTGGTCAGTACGATGGAATGAAAGACTATGCAATTATTTTTAATGGTTTTTCAAAATCTTTTGCAATGACAGGCTGGCGTATTGGTTATATTGCGGCTCCTCATGATCTGCTTGTTCAGTGCTGCAAACTTCATGCTTACAGTTCAATTTGTCCTCCAATTTTCAGTCAGTATGCGGCCGCAGAAGGTTTGCGTAATGCGTGGGATGAAGTTGAAAAAATGCGCATTTCATATCAGCAGAGACGTAATTTAATGTATAAGGCTTTTTGTGATATGGGACTTCCGTGTACAGAACCGGAAGGTGCATTTTATATGTTCGCAGATATTCGCCCTACAGGTATGACCAGCGAAGATTTTGCGACAGAACTTATTCAAAAGCACAATGTTGCGGTAGTTCCGGGTACCTGTTTTGGTGCTGGTGGCGAAGGCTTTATCCGCTGCTGCTATGCTACGGATATTAATAAGATAAAAACGGCTATGGAGCGTATTGCCAGTTTGGTAAAGGAAAAAACAGGAAAATAGGCGATGTCAATATTATTAGCAATTATCACAGCTGCTGTTCTCATTATTATTCTGATGATGCTCAAAACAGGTTCAAAAGCGTCTGGCGGAAAGAAAAAAGATACTAAAAAAGCGAAGACTTCTGTTTTACGCGACGCAGAGCGCAAGCTGGCGCACGACCCTCATAATGTTACGGCACTTCAGAACGTAGGAGAAATTTATTTTTCTGATAAGCTTTGGGATAACTGCTTTAAGACATATAAAACCCTTTTTGATATTTCCGCTGCCCACGTGGAAGTTAATGTTGCACAAGCGGCAAGGCGAATGGGTATAGCTGCGTTTAATCTTGAACAGTATGACGAAGCCTTAAACGGTCTTATGGTTTCTGTAAAAAAAGATCCTGATTCATTTGAAGGAAATTATTATCTTGGACGAGCCTTTTATATAAAAGAGATTTACGACAAGGCAATTATTTGTTTTAAAAAGGCAAAGTCTTTGATGCCGGAAAATACCGAAATCAATCAGTTTATGGGCTTGTGCTTTTTTAAGCTTCAGAAATACCGCGAATGTCTTCCATTCTTAAAACGCGTGCTGGAAGAACATCCTGACAACAAAGAAATTCTTTTTAATATGGCTGTTGCAATGACAGAAGTTGGAATGGGCGAAAAGGCTCTTAAGGTTTTTATGCACCTTCGCCCGGACCCTCAGTTTGGTGCTCAGTCTTGTCTTGAAGCCGGAAAAACTCACGAAAAAACAAAGGATTTTGTAAACGCCGTAAAAGATTACGAAATTGCGCTTAAACTTGAAAATGTTCCTGAACAGATTTCGCTTCAGATAAAATACAGACTTTCAAATGCTCTTATTGCAATGAACGATATTTCAAAAGCGCTGGTTTATCTGCGTCAGATTCAGGAAGTAAAAACAGGTTATAAAGATGTTGATGCTCTCGTAGTGCGCTATTCAGAATTGAATCAGAACAAAAACCTTCAGACTTACATTATGGCTGGTACAAGTGACTTTGTTGCTCTTTGCCGTAAGTTTATTTCTACATATTATAAGAATTCGTTTGTAAAAGTCGAAGATGTTTCGGTTGCTTCAGAAAGTATAGAAATTATCTGTTCTATAGAAAATCCAAAATGGGAAGCACGTCAGCTTTTCCGTTTTTACCGCACTCAGACTGTTATTGGTGATGTTTATATCCGCGAATTCCATGGAAAACTTCGCGATGTAAAATGTGACCAGGGAATTTGTGTAACGCTCGGTTCTTTTTCGGAAAGTGCGCACAAATTTACAGACGGTCGCCCAATCGACTTAATCGAAAAAGATCAGCTTTCTAAAATTCTTAAGAAAATAAATATGCTGGGCTAGGCGGTAAAAGTGAATATCTGTCTCTTTTCGGAAGATGAAATTGGAAAGCCTCTTTCTATAAAGGACGAACGAGTTCAGCATCTTTTAAAAGTTCTTCATAAAAAAAAGGATGATTCTTTTCTGGCAGGAATAACTGGCGGAAAAGCGGGAAATGCAAAAATCACAGAAATTTCAGAGCATGCTTTAAGTTTTGAATTTACACCGTTTGATTCCGGAAATGCTTCTGAACAAGCAAAAAAACTTGCCGAAGGTAAAAAACTTTTTCCGCTTAAAATGATAATCGGTTTTCCGCGACCAATTCAGTTAAAAAGACTTTTGCGCGATATTGCGGCTCTGGGCGTTTGCGAAGTTCATCTTACGGGAACCGAACTTGGCGAAAAATCTTATATGCAGAGCACGCTTGTAGAAAAGGGAAATGCCTATAAAATGCTTTTAGATGGAACCGTGCAGGCGGGGAGTACTCACGTTCCGGAACTTTTTCTGCACAAAAATCTTAACGAATGTCTGAATGCGCTGGAAGCTTCTTTAGATAATGAAAAAATAAGTCACAGTTTGCGGCTTTGCCTGGATAATATAAATCCTAAGTGTTCTTTGAATACTGCACTGGAAGAGTTTTCCTGCGTTGCCGGCGGAAATAAGTGCATGGAAAATACAGCCGTTATTGCGGCAATTGGAAGCGAGCGCGGCTGG
>DEEV01000010.1:15165-15516 GCA_002350445.1 Treponema sp. UBA2869
GCTTCTGGAAAAGACGGGCTATGTGCGCTGCGGCATGGGAAACCGCATTATGCGAACGGAAACTGCCGCAACTGTAGCCGGTTCGATTATTCTTAATAAAATGGGATTTATGGAGTAAAATAGAAATATGACTAACGATAAAATTAAAGAACTGCTTTTAGAAATACAGCCTTGCGAAATTGATTTTTCGGTTACTCAGACTGGAAAGGAAAGCCACCGCGTAAACGGTTTTTACAAGCCTGATACGCACGAAATTTTTCTTCATAATTTGAATTTTAAAACTGAAAATGCGCTGGTTTATACAGCAGTTCATGAATATACACATCATCTTCTTACTATAGAAAAACAGGA
>DEEV01000010.1:15545-15879 GCA_002350445.1 Treponema sp. UBA2869
GGAAAAGCCTGCAAGGTTCATACTCAGGAATTCTGGGCAAAATTTGGAGCTTTGCTTGCAGTTGCGGAACAAAAGGGTTTTTATTCAATTGGCTGGGAAAGCAACGCAGAGCTTAAGGCTCTTACCGAAGACATTAAGACAAACTTCCTTGCAAAAAATGGCGAGCTGATGCAGGAATTTGGAAAGAAACTTGCCCGCGCNNTTTGATTTGTGCCAGGAAGCTGAAATCCGTTATGAAGATTATATAGACCGCGTTTTGTGCCTGCCAAGAAATGCGGCAAAGGATATAAGAAAGGTTGGCGCCATGCAGATTAATCCTGCAATTGGCTTTGAC
>DEEV01000086.1 GCA_002350445.1 Treponema sp. UBA2869
AAAGCTGCCCAGGAAGAAGCCGCCAAGAAGCGTGCAGAACAGCAAGCTGCTGCTAAAAAAGCTGCCGAAGAAAGAGCCGCAAAGCAAAAAGCTGCCCAGGAAGAAGCCGCCAAGAAGCGTGCAGAACAGCAAGCTGCTGCTAAAAAAGCTGCCGAAGAAAGAGCCGCAAAACAGAAGGCTGCCCAGGAAGAAGCTGCTAAGAAACGTGCAGAACAGCAGGCCGCTGCCAAGAAAGCCGCAGAAGAAAAAGCCGCTCAGCAAAAAGCTGCACAGGAAGCCGCCAAGAAACAGGCTGAACAAAAGGCCAGCGACCAGAAGATTGCCGCAAACACAAATAAGAATAACGCTGCACCTTCTACAAAGACAACAACGACCACTACAACAACTACTACTTCTAAGACGAATACAGGCTCAACAAGTGGCAAACAGGCCCAGTCTGATGCACAAAAGAAAGCAACTGTTCTTGACAACCTTGAAAAGTATTCAGAGGAATGGACATCTGATTACGAAGGCAGCAAGTACGGCTATTTCTATACGTCACCAGAATATGGTCAGTTCAACATGATTGAAGGCGAGTTTACCAAGAAGTCTGGTTACGCAAAGTCTGCTTACGGTTTTGTCTTTGGTTATTCAGATTTGGCAAACGGCTACCTTAAGGATTACATCCGCTTTGAAATCAATACCGACGGTGAATATGCCCTTTACACATGGGACGGAAAGAACTACAAAGATTTGGTTCAGCCAAACAACAAGGGTACGGCCTATTTCTATTCCCACCCGGCAATCAAGTCTGGTTACAACACCCAGAACAAGCTAAAGCTCGTTGCAGACGATGAAACTCAGACTTGGAGCGTATACCTTAACGGTGAACTGATAAAAGACAATATTCCTTACCTTAAGAACGGAACTCATGGTGTAATGGGCTTCTTTAGTGTAGGCCAGGAAGAGCAGGAAAACATGCCGGCTGTTCCAGTCGTGGTTTCTTACCGCATTACAGACGCAGTTCTCTATAATGACGGTTCAGAGGAATACTAGTGAATGAAGCACAGTGGGAGGCATTCCAAGCCTTCCGCAATTCATACAAAGAATTATGCGACCAATGGAATACGGCTTTTGCAGAGGAATTAAAGCCTTTGCAAAAGTCTGCTTCCGTAAAGGATACCCCAGAATACCCCATAGAAACACCGGTCGTTTACAACACAGCCTATGACTCTTTTACAAAAGACGATGAAATTACCCTGCTTGTCATAGGTGACAATCCCGGCAAAGAAGAACAGCTTTCCAAAAACCGCAAGTATCTTGTTGGCCAAAGCGGACGCATAGCAGAAGGATTTTTCCGCCGCCACCCTGAATTCCATACGGATTTTAGGAAAAACGTCATCATAATGAACAAAACACCGGTTCATACGGCAAAGACAAGCCACTTAAAGTACCTAAAAAAGAACGGGTCTGAGCAAATAAAAAATCTTATTCAGGAAAGCCAGATTCTTATGGCAAAAAAAGCCGCCCAGCTGCATCAGGCTTTGCTAAAAAACTGTATGGGTCAAACTGTACCCCAATTATGGCTTGTTGGCTATGCTGAACTCAAAAAAAACGGAATCTTTGCCTCCTACCGCGAAGAATTAAAACAAGCCTACACTTTACCAGACGGAAAAGAAGATACTGCTTGGGACAAGGTCTTTGTCTACCAGCATTTTTCGATGAACCGCTTTTTGGTTGACTTAAAAACCTATCAGCAAGAAAACATGGGTACAGATTTACCCAAAGCATTGGAATCACTTGGCCATATACACCGGGAAGAAATTTTCAAACCAAACGGTGACTAAGGTGACTAAATAAAAGGAGAAAGTATGAAAAAAGTTTTTACCCTATTGTCAGTATTGATAATGTTTGCCGCATCTTCTTTTGCAAAGAGGTTGCCTCCGCCGGAAGTTGCAACGCTAACAAAAGGAAATCTTGTTTACCGAAGCGCCGTAAATGTATCTGATAATGGTAAATGGTTTTTTGGCATTGTTGTAATTGAATCAGCTGAGGAGCCAAAAAATTCTCGCTCTGTTCCCATTTATGCCATAGAAATGGATAAATATCTTGAAAAAGATGTTCAGTGGAAATTTATCAAAAGCATGGAATTCAGGGATGAAAATACAATCACAATCATAAATGAAAGGAATCATACGTTTGAATTGAACATAAATACGTTGGAAGTAAAATGTGTAAACGTAAAAAACAATGTCTTTAGGTGTAATTTTCGCGCTAAAGAAAGATATAAGTGCATCTCTGGAGATATAAATAAAATATTTAAAATGGTTATCAATACAGAAAATTCTAAGGCTGAATCAAAATGACAAAAGTTATTAGAAGAAAAGTCACGCCTGTTTTATTGGGAATTGTAATACTGGCATTGATTGTATTTGCAATATTCGGAAAGGAAATCTTTTTTGTTGAACATACTGATTTTGACATATTAAAAGGGGAAATTAAATTTAAGAAAGTACAGGAACTTGAACCCCGCATCGTAATTTTTTACTTGTTCATTCTTATTTTTACTATTGTCACTTTTTTCAGAGCTGTTTTTTGGAAGCTTGAATATGACGACGCAAGCTTTTCTGTAAAAAACGAAGGTGTTCAAAATCTTGAATACAAAAAAATTGTAAGCATAGTTCATTATAAAGCTCGAGGATACAGGCATAGCATTGATGAATTCATAATAAGCTATATGGGAATGTCTGAATTTGGTTATGAAGAAGAAGTTCAGAGGGCTATAATAAAGTATTATACTCATAATGGCGAAATGAAGGAATTCTTTAGCTTTGTAAAAGAAAAAAATCCGGGCATAGATTTTCATTCGGAAAATGCCGGCTGCGATGGTGTTGAAACAAGTGAATTTGATTACTTTGTATAAAAAAAATTTATAAGGAAAACAAAAATGAATAGATTTATTTTTCCATTACTTTTACTTCTTGTTTTTATTTTGGTCACTTATATTGTTTACCGGCTGACTGAAA
>DEEV01000084.1:0-1693 GCA_002350445.1 Treponema sp. UBA2869
GGTGTCCCCCGCAGGGTGGGTAGCGTAAGAGCCGGTGGTTGAGCTTGTCGAAACCACCTGAAATGAATACCGCTTCTGGCTTAGCTGGAAGCGGTATTTTTTTTTAACAGGGGATTTTCCCTATATTTAATAATATTAAAGTTTTTTATTGATTATAAAACAGCATATCGGTATAATACGAAAAAAGGCTGGCAAAGGTGCTGTATGAAATTCGTAAAAGATAAAGACATAATTTCATGTTTAGAACCAGAAGAAGCATTAAAAAATCTTCTTCCATCATACGAATCATATTACTCAATAGATACAAATCCTTTAAAACCTTTTTCTGCAACAGCATTTTTTTCTTCAAACAATACACAGTATTTTCTTGTAAAATCTGCACAGATATCACAAAGTACATCAAGCGAATACGTATATTTTTTATGTACTCAAAATCTTACAACAGACTATTTATGTGAATGTGCACAAACCGCATGGAACAATGCCCTTGCTAAAATAAAACCTTCCAGCGGCCACAGAAATTCCGACGTAACACTTATTGTAATTGCAAAAACATTTAATCCGGAAGTTCTTAAAACTGCACGTAAAATTAAAATGTCAAAATCATACAGATTCAGTTTGTGGGGCTGGAGCTCTTTCAGACTGGCCGGCGTGGAACTTACCAGCGGAAAACTTATTCACAACAGACTGGGTGCTTCACTGCTAAAAATAATGAACAATATATGCAGCAAACAAAAATTAATTAATATAAATTCCGTAGGAGGAAAATAATGGCATTACTTATTATTATTGCCGCAATTGCATTGCTTTTCATAGGATATATATTCTATGGTTCATGGCTTGCAAAACAGTGGGGCATTGACCCTACAAAAAAGACGCCTGCACAGGAAAAAGCAGACGGCGTAGACTATGTATCTGCAAAACCTGCAGTTCTTATGGGACACCACTTTTCTTCAATTGCTGGTGCTGGTCCTATTAACGGTCCAATTCAGGCCGCTGTATTTGGATGGGTTCCAGTATTTTTGTGGTGTGTAATTGGAGGAATCTTCTTTGGAGGACTTCAGGACTTTGGTTCACTTTTTGCATCTTTGCGAAATGATGGAAAATCAGTTGGCGAAATTATTAAGTCTTCTATGGGCTCTAAGGCTAAGAAGCTTTTTATTATTTTTGCCCTTCTCGTTCTGATTCTTGTAATTGCATCTTTCGTAAACGTTGTTGCAGGAACATTCTTTACTCAAGTTCCAATTGGAGAAGCACTTGAATATATGACTAAACTTGGAGCTCCAATTCCAAAATCATTTGGTTTTGTAACAAATCCTGACGGAAACCAGACAACAGCAATGATTTCTCTTCTTTTCATTGTACTTGCAGTTGTTTACGGTTTTCTTACAAACAGATGCGGTCTTAAAACTCTTCCAGCAACAATTATCGGTATTGTAGGAATTATTCTTATTACAGTTATCGGATTGAATGTTGGTTTTGCAATGACACGCACAGCATGGATTGTATTCATTGGTGTTTATATTGCAGTAGCATCGCTTGTTCCTGTTTGGATTTTACTTCAGCCTCGTGACTACCTTTCTTCATTCCTTCTTTACGCAATGATTGCACTTGCAATTGTAGGAATTGCAGCTTCTCCAATTACAGGAAACGCTACATTCACAATTCCTGCTTTCACTAGCTGGACAACAAA
>DEEV01000084.1:1805-2218 GCA_002350445.1 Treponema sp. UBA2869
AAACAGCTCGACAACGAAAAGAATGCTAAGGCAATCGGTTACGGTTCTATGCTTATCGAATCTGCACTTGGAATTATTTCTTTGGTTGCAGTTGGTATGGTATTCGAAAAATATAAGAATGGCGCATTTGGTTCTCCTTCTGCAGCATTCGGTGCAGGTCTTGCAACATTGTTTGGTAAAGCAGGTTCTGGTGCTTACAACACAATTTACGCATTGCTTACTCTTGCAGTTTCAGTATTTGCTTTAACTTCTCTTGATACAGGTACTCGCTTGAGCCGCTTTATGTTCTCTGAACTTTTCCTTAAAGACGGGGAATCTACATGGAAAGATGCAAATGGCGTTCGCAAGGTTCTTGCTCACCCATTGTTCGGTACAAGTCTTATGGTAATCATTGGTTGTATTCTTGGTGGTCT
>DEEV01000084.1:2287-4450 GCA_002350445.1 Treponema sp. UBA2869
TTGATGGCAGTTGCTGCATGGCTTGGAAATGCAGGAAAGAACAACAAAATGTTCTTTATTCCTATGATTTTCATGCTTGCTGCTACATTAACTTCACTTGTTCTTACAATCATTGGAAAAGTTAAACCAATGCTTGCACATGCAGACAAAGCATTCTTCTGGGGCAACTGGTTCCAGCTGATTTTTGCTCTTGCAATGACTGTACTTGCTGTAATTCTTGTTATTGAAGGCATTCAGACTTTTTCAAAACAGTGCAAGAAAAGCAACTAAATAAAATCTAAAACAACAGATTTATTTATGAACACCGCACTTCTTTTTTGAAGTGTGGTGTTTTTTTTTACAAAAAAGTATATTATATCAAAATGGCATACGTAAAAGCGTCAACTGAATATAAACGAAAACACAAACCAGATTACGGTCGAGAAAAAATTGAACTTTTGTATCACGACCAGTGGATTGCTGTAATAAACAAACCTTCCGGACTTCTTTCTGTTCCTTACCCGGGAAGCAAAGTGCGTACAGCACAGTCTGTTCTTGAAGAACTTTTGCGTAAACAGGGCATTGCAAATTCAAAACACAAGCCCTATGTTGTTCACAGGCTTGACCGCGACACAAGCGGCGTAATGATGTTTGCACTTACAGAACAGGCGCAGGAAAAAATTATGAATTCCTGGCATCAGATGGTTACAGAACGTCTTTACCACGCAGTTGCAGAAATCAGCCGCGGAGCCGAGCCGCTTCCAGAATCCGGACTTATTGATGATCCGCTCGCTCAGAATGCTCATAATGTAGGCTTTGTTCCAAAAAAAGGCGATAAAGACCACTCCGGTCATGACTTTAAAACTGTTGCAGCCCGCACTCATTATAAGATGATTCTTCAGGGACCAACTCATATTCTTTTTGAACTTTCGCTTGATACAGGAAAGAAAAATCAGATTCGCGCACACCTGGCTGCACACGGCTACCCGCTTGCAGGAGACGAAGAACACCGTGCTCACACGGATCCGTTTCATCGTCTTTGCCTTCATGCAAGAACGCTTGAATTTGATCATCCTTTTACAGGAGAACACCTGAAATTTGAAGTACCGGAGCCAGCCGAATGGAACTCGTATGTAGAAAAAGGAGATGAACATCCAAAAAAGCCTGTATGGGATAAATCATTTGACTCAAAGCAAAATCATAAAACACATAAAAATACATCAGATTATGAAAATCTTGGAGAACGCCGTCTTTCAAGAAAAGATAAAGCTCATATGGATTTCATTAAAACTGGTAAATATTTCAAAAAATAGTCTTTCTAAGTTATAATTATTTTAAAGGGGTAATAAATGAGTAAATATCTTGAACGTGCAAAGGAAATCAGGGCAATTGAGACACCACATCATAACTGTACGCAGTCGGTTTTAATGTCTTTTACACAGTCTCTTAATCTTGATGACGAAACTGCATACAAACTTGCCGTTGCATTTGGCGGCGGAATGAAAAGCGGACTTGTCTGCGGTGTAGTAACCGGAGCTCTTATGGTTCTGGGACTTTTTGGTGTAGATGATCAGCAGACAACACAAAAACTTGTAAGTGATTTTAAATCCCGACATTCGCAAATGATTGACTGCTCAGACCTTCTTCGTGCATGCACCGCCGCTGGAGGGCAGCGAAAACCTCATTGCGATGGACTTGTTTACGAAATGGTTGAATATGTAGAAAATATCCTCAAAGAACGTGGAAAAATCTAGTTCCAGATAACTCAGAAAAATCTGGAAAAATTAATATTTGACACCTCAAAATATACATTATAATATAGNNATGATTAGACGTATTATAGTATTGCTTACTATTTCTCTTTTTACACTTTCATTTATCGGCTGTTCAAAAAAAAATGTTGAAGATAAACCTGTTACGCTTGTTATGGCAGAAGTTAATCCAGCAGAAACAATTGCAGGACAGGTTGATCAGGCGTTTAAACAGAAGGTAGAAGAACTTTCAGACGGTAAAATTAAAATAGACCTTTACTGTTCTGGTGTTCTTGGTGATGTTGATACCATCATGACAATGATGCAGAAAAGCGGAAGTACAATTCATATTTTAAGAATGTCTGTTCAGAATATGGCTTCTTTTGGATGCGTAAAAACATCACTGCTTTCAATACCATTTACCTTTTCAAAC
>DEEV01000084.1:4456-15434 GCA_002350445.1 Treponema sp. UBA2869
ATACGGCTAAAAAACTTTTAAACGAACCTATTGCCGCAAACTTAGGTGTCAGAGGTTTGTATTTTGCAGAAGAAGGATTCAGACATTTCTTTTCTACAACAAAGATTACAAAAATTGAAGATTTTGCGGAATTAAATGTTCGGGGAACAAACGATGCCGCAATGCAGGGGCTTATTTCTGGAGTAAAAGCAAACAGCGTTCCAGTAAACTTTGTAGATCTTTATTCGGCATTCCAGACTGGTACAGTAGATGTTGCAGAACAGCCTATAGCAAATTATCTGGCAAATCATTTTCCAGAAGTTGCACCATACATGATTCTTGACGGACATACACTTGGTATTATGGAACCTGTTATTACTCTTGAAGCCTGGAATTCGCTTTCTGAAAATCAGCAGAATATTTTGATTGAGGCTGGGAAATATGCGCAGGAATTCTGCCGAAATCTGACAAATCAGGAAGAAGCAAAAGTAAGACAGCAACTGGAAGCAGAAGGTGCTACAATAACAGAAGTTAACAACATTACTCCATGGCAGGCAGCCTGTTCAGCTACAATTAAATCTGCATCGGCTGTAGATTCTGAATTATATAAAGAAATCCTTTCTCTGGCAAACTGATTATGAATTCTAAACAAAACAACGGCATAAACATTCAGCATCTCAATTTATTCTTTATTATCTTTACTGCTACGATTTTCGTTTTTATTTTAACAATTTCAAATCGTGTTAATTCAAAGTATCATGCAGTTGAAAATGCAATAGACAAATTTATTGTCTGCGAACAAAATTCAGAACTTATGAAGCAGGTTGCAAATGAACTTACTGAAAACGCGCGTCTGTTTATTATTACACAAAACCCTGAATATGCAGAACACTACTTAAAAGAAGTTTATCAAAACAAAAGTTTTAACAAAGCATTTGAGAAAATAAGCAAAGTATGCGTTGAAACAGATCTTGCATATCAACAGCTTATGATTGCCTTAGAGCAAGTCCAGGGACTTATGACAATGGAAATGTATGCAATAAGACTTGGATATCGTTACCTCGATGACAAAGATATTCCTTCTCAAATAAAGGAAATTGCTATTCGTCCTGCCGATATGGCCTTATCAAAAAAACAATTAAAAGAAACTGCCATTAATAACCTTTTTGGTGAAGGCTATATGATTTACAGAAACAGAATAAATCAAAACAGTACATTTACAATTGAAGCTATTGAACAGCAGATAAAAGATGAACTTGATATAAATGCCGACGAACTTGGAGAAAAACTTAAGAATTTAAGACAGCATTATTTTGCACTCCTAATAATCACTATTATTATCTTCACCGTATTTGGATTTTTAATTATACGCCCGTTGGAATTATTTCAGCGTTCCATTAAGGAAGATGAAAAACTTGATGTTGTTGGTGCCAAAGAATGCAGGAAACTTGCAGAAAGTTATAATGAAATTTATGAACGAAAAGCTCAGACTCAGCAGACATTACTTAAGAAGTCTGAATACGATGCACTTACAGGAATACTTAACCGCCGTGCTTTTGACGAAGTTTGTGCTGCATCAGAAAGCAACAGAGATCCAATTGCCCTGCTTCTTATTGATATGGACAACTTTAAGAGCATTAACGATACTTACGGTCATGCAGGTGGAGACGTTGCGCTAAAACAGCTTGCTAAACTGCTGAAGGACACATTCCGCACGGTAGATTATATAGCCCGAATCGGAGGAGACGAATTTGCCGCCATTCTGCTTAACTGCCCTGTTCCTGCAGCAGAAACGATTAAAAAGAAAATTTCTAAAATAAATGATAAACTTGCAGCTTTTGAAGAAATAAAATCTTTGTCTATAAGTGCAGGCGTTGCATTCAGCGATAACGGCTATTCAGAAGAATTATTTAAAAATGCAGACACAGCCTTGTATCTTGTAAAAGAAAAAGGAAAGCGCGGCTGCGAAGTTTTTAATCAAAATAAATAAGGAATAATTATGGAAGGTTATATTCACCAGCTCGAAAGCTTCGGAGCCGCAGACGGTCCCGGAGTAAGATTCATCATTTTTTTTAGCGGTTGCCCTCTTCGCTGCCTGTATTGTCATAATCCTGATACCTGGAAAATGACAGATGGAAAAACTTATACTACAGACGAGCTTGTAAAAGAAGCCCTTAGCTGCAAGGCTTACTGGGGGACTAAAGGCGGTGTTACAGTAAGCGGCGGAGAACCTCTCTTTCAAATTGACTTTTTGACGGAACTTTTTACAAAGTTTAAGGAACTTGGTATAAACACCTGTATCGACACTTCCGGCGCGCCTTTTAGAAACGGCGAAGCTGCAGATGCCACAGAAGAAGATAAAATCTGGTTTTCAAAATTCCAGAAACTTATGGAAGTAACTGACATTCTTCTTATGGATATAAAGCATATTGATGAAGAAGAACATTTAAAACTTACAGGAAAAAGCAGCAAAAATATACGGGAAATGTTCGTATATCTGGACAAAATCAAAAAACCTATCTGGATCAGGCACGTTCTTGTACCCGGCATTACCGACAACGATGAATACCTTACACGCACAAGAGATTTTATAAGAACTCTTAGCAATGTAGAACGTGTTGAAGTTTTACCTTACCATGGACTTGGAGCAATAAAATACAAAGACCTTGGCATAGACTATGCTCTTAAAGATACAGAAAGCCCTACAGTCGAAAGGGTCGCAAACGCAAAAAAGATTCTTGAATGTGATAACTATACAAAGTGGAATCAATAAAAAAACTCTAAAAATCCGGCATTTAGAATTTTTAGAGTTTTTACAAAGTCTTAAACCTTCCAGACCACAAAACAAATGCGGCCGGAAACGAAATAAATAAATTAAAAGAAAGTTCTATTCGGCTAGGCAGGCATCAAGTTCTTTTTCTATCTGAGCGCGATCCAGATGCTGACCAATAATTACCATTTTAATCATTCTGTCGCCAACTTCAGGATCCCAGTCTTTCTGCATTTTAGGCTCTTCAGCTAGGACTCTTTTCTGTTCAGCTGGAGGACAAGATGCAAGCCAGTTTCCTGAATAGCCGGCCTGAATCTGACGGCCAGAAGTTTCTAGAACGTAAGCCATATCATCTTCATCACTAAACCAGACAACACCTTTTGAACGAATAATATTACGCGGCCATTTTGAAGCATATTCATCAAGTTTAATACGATCAAAAGGCTTTCTGCGATAATAAACAAAAGAACCTATTCCATATTCATCTTCGCTTTCGCCTTCGTGTTTGTGTTCATGATGATGGTGACCGTGTCCATCATGGTCATGATGTTCGTGTTCTTCATGGTGATGGTGGTCATGGTCGTGATGCTCGTGTTCTTCGTGATCATGATCGTGATGTTCTCCATCGTGGTCGTGGTCATCATCGTCATCATCTTCATCTGCATCATGCTCTTCGAGAACTTTTACCCAGCCTGCACTTGCATAAACAGTTTCAAAATCAAAGCGACTGGTTCCCATAATCTCTTCAACAGGAACATCGCATTTTGTAGTTTCAATAACCTTTACGCTTGGCTGAAGCTTATTAATTACAGAACGAACTTTATTCATCTGTTCGTCTGTAACAAGGTCGCGCTTATTAATAATCAATGTAGAACAGAATTCAATCTGCTGAATCAAAAGTGATTCAATATCCTCTTCTCCAATATTCTTTTTAAGAAGAGCATTTCCTTCATCAAATTCTTCAACAAGGCGACTTGCATCAACAACGCCTACAACATTATCAAGTTCACCAATTTCTATCTGTTCAATAGCCTGGGCAATAGGCATTGGCTCACAAACACCACTGGCTTCAATCATAATATAGTCAAATTTTCCGGTTTTCATTAAGCTTTCAATCTGATTTACCATATCAGATTTAAGCGTACAGCAGATACAGCCGTTTGTAAGCGGAACAAGAGAACTTGAATCTGTAATCTGTGCTTCCTTTGAAATAAGACGCTCATCAACATTTACTTCGCCAATATCGTTTACGATAACTGCAACTTTATAACCTTTTTGATTTGTAAGTACACGGTTTAACAAAGTTGTTTTTCCAGCACCAAGATAACCACAGAGCAAAGTAATCGGAATCTTTTTTGACATATATATACCTCTTTTTATATCTCTATTACATCTAATATAATAAAAAAAAAGCGGAAAGTATATTGTTTTTTATATGGAAAATTTAGCGTATATAAAGTATAATTTTAAAGAATAGGAAGAAAAAAATGATTTCTACAGATATTTTAAAGGACAAAAAATTTCTCGTTGTAGAAGATAACGAAATAAACCGCAACCTTACAAAAGAAATTCTGCAGGATGTAGGCGTTACTGTTGAAACTGCAAAAAACGGAAAAGACGCTATAAAGAAGATTTCTAAAGCTGAAGAAAATTATTTTGATTTTATTCTTATGGATATACACATGCCAAAAATGGACGGCTACGAAACTGCAAGAAAAATTCGTGCGCTTGAAGATAAGGAAAAGGCAAAAGTTCCTATTCTTGCTGTAACAGTAGACACCGCAGACGAAGACAAACAGAAAGAGCTTGACTGCGGAATTAACGGACACCTTTCAAAGCCGGTTAAAATTTCTGAACTGCTGGAAACTGTTTCGCAGTATCTCAAATCTTTTAACCAGCTTGCAGGTCTTATGGCAGACCTGACCTAGTCATTATTTAGACGCTTTTTTATAACTTTCCCTTACAGCATCTGCGAAAAGTTTATTCTGATCGCTGCGTTCTTCTACAGAGAAGAGCGGCTTACCATCGCTTTCGCTTACACGGTAAATGTGCATAGGATCAGTAGCATAAGCAGGGCTTTCCGGATTATTAACCCACCAGTCAAGAACCGCAATAAAACACAGCGTATACTTTAACAGGTTTGCATTTGTTGCATTTGTATTTGCATTTCTGTTCTGAGCACCAAGAAGAACATCAATTCGCTTTGAAACTTCATTTGGGATATCAAACTTGTAGTGTTCCCACGGATTTTCTATAAGATTACATCTTCCGCGAGTTTTTGCCGCAGCATCACATTCATTTACAACAAGAGTAAGATATTTGCGGGCAAAATCTGTGCGGTGGAAAAGAGGACGATACTTGCTTTCATCTGTAGGATGCTCAAGAATAAGCTGATCAAACTTAAAGTTAGGCATAAAATGATATGTAATCTGCCACAAAAGAGAAGTAATAGTTCTTTTTCCAATCTGAGAAACAGGATAATCCGGCTGAGAATAAGTTGAATTTACAAGGTCAATTAACGGCGCAAGATAAAGACGTTCAACGTTATCTTCGCGGTAAGCAGACCATTCGTCCAGAATTGTAGTAAATGAATCGCTGCCCTTTTTCTGTTCCAAAGGCTCAGAAAATACTATATTGCGGCATCCCTGAAAACAGTCTTCAATAATTCTCAAAAGAACTGTAATTACATGCACAGGGTTTTCAGGCGAAATCATATTAAAGCCTTCTTCAAAGTTGTACATAGGCTGAAAGTACGGATACAAATCCGGATGTTCATCAAGTTTGTCAAAGCCTGCCTGCGGGAACAACTGATTCAAAAGCTTAAGACCTGTAAGCACAGTAGAATCTTTTAAGCCCTTCTGTGGAGGAGGAGCTTTTTCTTTCTTTTCTTCAGGTGCAGGTTCTTTCGGTTTTTCAGGAAGCAAAAGGTCAAACTTATGAAGACCTTCAAACTTAAGGATTTCTCCAACCTTTACGTTAAAGAAAGTTGGAAAAGGTTCAAAAGTATCAGAAGTCATTCTAAGTAAAAGAGGATACAACTTTTTAATGATTTCTGTATCAATGTAAAGCCATTCTGTAATTGCCTGTTTTGCAAAGCCCGAAAGTTTTTCCTGAGGAGCATCAGGATATGCAACCTCGTCTGTATAAATTTCTTTTATAAGCTTAGGGATTTTGTTGTTTCCAAAATAGTAAATTGTTACGAGCGGTTTATAAATAGCACGAACAACAGGAATATAGTCTGCAACAATAAGCGGCTGCGGAGCTTCCTTTAAATTAAAGTATTCAGTCTTAATTGGCTGCATAGCCCAACCGGCAACCATTCGTAAAAACTTAAACTTAGGTTCTGTGTCACTTGCAATTTTTGCCTTGTAAGTTGCAGGAGCCACCTGAATTAATGTTTTTACAACCGTAATAAACGCTTCCATATGGTCAATCATCTGCTTTAAGTTGTATTCATAAAATTCAGGAAGAGTTTTTTCTGTACCGTTTTTTTGCAGCGTTCTTATAAAATTAAATACGCCGTAATTCGGCTTAATTTTGTATTCAGGCGACATCATCAGCTTGTCTATAAGAAGTGCTGTTTTTTTAGGAATTTGAAGAATATCTTCGCGTGTATAACGTTTTTTTGTTGTGGCAGTTACAACGCCCTGAGAATTTCTGGAAGCAGACGGCTGAGCACGAACAATTCTACCGGTATTTTTATTAGCACCAGCAGCACCCGAATGAGAATCTGTACGTTCATACATAACTTCACCGCCAAGCTTTTTTGCCATAGCAGCGGCTTCTTTTGTACTTATGTCTCCGATATTGCGACGGGTCTTGTCTAATGTTCCCGGCGCCCAATCGGCAGTTTTATTAATCTCATCGCCCATATTTCTGTCTCCTATTAAAATCTTATATTATCCTAAGCTGGTTTCTGCAAAGTAATCCGGGAAATCCTTTAAGCGGGATTTTTCCGCCGTCTTTTGTAAGCAGTGTTCCTTCGAAAGTACCGTAAATCGAAGTTGAATCCGTTCTCATTGCAATAAGATTTAAGATTCTGTTATCTACAGACTGTGGTGTAAAAGTAAGATCTACCATACTTTCCGTATCCTGAATAATCCACCGGTCGTTCATACCAAACGGATGTGTAATATAAACCGGAGGAAGCGGTGTTATTTCTGAATTTACAACAAGAATATTTTCGTTATAGGTATCGCTGTCGGCAGCATCCATATTAGAAGACTTAAGCTGAAAAACAATATTCTGTTCATTCAGTTTTCCAATACCACATACATTTACAGTTTTAGAATGCATCTTATAATAAGTGCGGTTCATTACCATAGATGCAAGACCTTCCGAATCATCCGTCTGACCGTTATTAAGTGCAATATGCCCCAAGATCTTCATTGTAGAAATCCAGGTTGCAGAAGCACGAGAAGAAGCAGGAGAAGGTGTTACAAAAAATGAATCAGTATGAATTTCATCCTTTACGGAAGAATAAAAATACCCTTCTGCATCTGGACGCGCCCCATCGCCCTTTACTTTAAAACTTAAAGCATGATGTTTATGACTGCGTCC
This sequence comes from Treponema sp. UBA2869, assembly GCA_002350445.1. Lineage (GTDB taxonomy): Bacteria > Spirochaetota > Spirochaetia > Treponematales > Treponemataceae > Treponema_D. The sequence goes on from DEEV01000084.1 coordinate 11,766, forward strand.
CCAGGAAATTTTTATATAGCGTGATTTTCTATAACTGGCACAAATTCCACGTGTCGTTTCGGTTGGAACAAAACGTCGGCGAGGCGGCATAATTGCATGATAGACACATTTTTTTGAAGTTTCTTTATTCCAGAAAATAATCTGAGCAAGACCAATTACCTTAAAATCAAAAAAATCTGCATAGCCGATATATTTATTAATGTTAAAAAGATACGAAAGCCGGCTTTTTATTCTTAAGTCTGAAAGAAAAGAAGGAAGCGGTACACCTGCGTATGGAGCCCTCATTCCGCGTATATCTATTTTTGGAGAAACTCCGTTGTAACAGCCAAAAGCTGCCTTACCGTTTTTTATGAGTTTTGCAGGAGCTTCTTTAAATTGACGGAAATACATTCTTATATTATAAACTACGACTGCCTAAATGTTAAGTGATTACATCAGAGTAGCAATACATTCGCCCATTTTTACGGGAGTTTCTACGCCAGAAACTGAATTATCAATAATATTCTGGTTTACGCAAATTTTATCTTTTTTAATCAGAAGAATTATTGTAGAACCGCCATATTCAAAATAGCCTTTTTCTTTACCGCGTTCAGCAAAACCTTCGCCTTCTAGGTTTACAATGCGTCCAACAAGCATTGCTCCAACTTCCATCTGAATGATTTTTCCAAAAGCTTCTGATTCAATCTGCGTATATTCGCGGCAGTTTTCCACAAAAACAGGGCGATTTTCAAGGGCAATGGGACGAACAGTATGTAAAACGCCTTTTATAAAAACGTTGCTGCTTTTTTTACCGGAATCTGCATAACTGTAACGGTGATAATTATCTACGCAAAGCCGAAATACAAGGCAAAGTCCGTCTTCGTATTCAGCAGCAAGCTGATCATTTTGCAATAGCGAAGCCAATGTATACTGACTCTGTTTTACAGGAATTACAGTATATTTATTTATGTTCCAGACAGACAAAAGACCGTCGCAAGGGCAGCAAAGATGCTCCTTATTCATGTCAAATGGTCGTTTTCCGTCTTTTATCTGGCGACGAAAAAACTGATTAAAAGTCTTTACTCCTTCCAGAATGTAATCGTCAGTGTTTATGTTATTTTTTTTAACAAAACCTTTAATTAAAAAAGCAGAAAGCCGTGAATCTAAAAATGCGCCGCAAACTTTTGAAACTCCTCGAGACGCAAGAAGTTTCAAGAAAAATCTGCCGGGAACTGTTCTGTAAAGAAAAGAAAGAGAATCCATTACTGTTTTTTCATTACAATGAAGACAAAGGCAAGTGCAGCAGCCTCAACCAGCCCTATTATAATCATTAATAAAACGCCCTTTGTAGATGGCTTCTTAAACTGAACATCAGAAATAAAAAGAACGCCTACGATTATAAGGAAAAGAAAATACAAAAGCGTAAGATTTGCATTGCAGAAAATGTGAATTAAAAGGATAGTCGGAAAAATAAGAGCCGAGGTTGTAACCGGGAGTCCAAGATAAGTCTTGTTACAGCCACCTTCTTTTTGCTGTCTTTCATCTTCAAGAACATTAAAGAACGCAAGACGAATCATTGCGGCAAGTGCATAAAAAACAGCAATTACAGTAAGAACAACTTTTATTACAGCAGATTTTTCTGCAATCTGAAACAGCTTAAAATCAGGAAAGTTCAAAAATTCAATACTGCTTCTAAGCATTGCAATTCCGATACATGCCGGAAGAACACCAAAAGCAACAAGGTCGGAAAGGGAATCAATCTGAATACCGAATTTTTTCATCTGTTCGGTACGATTTTTCTTTGTGCGTGCAACTTTTCCATCAAAAGCATCACAAAGACCGCAGAACATAAGAAAAAGCATACCAACAAAAGGATGTCCTATATCATTAAGGCATAAAATAATGCCGCAAGTTGCAGAAAGCATTGAAAGGTAAGTAAGAAAAACCGTGTAATCATAAAATCCAATCATTTTTGAACCTCAGCCTTTTTTGTTTTTAAAAAGATGTAACCTAATATTACCGTAAATAAACTTACAATGCTACATAAATAAAATGAAATTCCACGACTTATAAACTCAAGGTGATAAGCCGAAGAAGAATCCATTATCATCATATAGCCAAAAAACATTATATACTCCGAAATGCCGATGGCACCCGGAATTGGAATAAAGTTTGAACCAAGTACAACATAAGTCTGAACCACAAAAATAAAAAGCCCGTCCGAAAGTTTTCCGCCCAAAGCATAGAACGCAAAAACCGTAACAAGAATCTGTGCAGCACGCTGAAAAAGATTTAGCAGGTAAAACTTAAAGAGAAAACGTTTTTTACCGGAAAGTCGGGAAACGCTGTCATTGTAATTTTCAATTGCAGAATCAATTCTGTTGTTGAACTTTGAAGCGGCTTTATTTAATCTGATTTTTTTAAGAAGGGCCACAATAAGGCTTCCTGTTTTGCGCAGAATCTTCTGATTTTTTAGGAGCATTATAAAAAACAAGGTAAGCAGGCTCATCATAAAAATGCCGAATAAAATCATAAGTTTGCATGGAAGGTTAAATTTTGTAAAAACGCCAGGAAAAAATGCTATAGAAAAAACACCCAGAGTAACAATGGCAACTGTATACATTGTTACGTTCATAATAAGGGAAGCCGTAACTGCAAACCCAGGGATTCCATCTTTATGCATAAAATAGGCACTGGCCGGCTGACCGCCCGAAGCAGAAGGTGTAATTGATGAAAAATACAAATCTGCCGCAGAATATAAAAAACCCTTGTGGTGCTTTACAGGATATCCAAGTGTGCGAAGAATAAGTACAAGAGCTTCGCCTTCAAAGAGAATATAGGCAATCATACAAGCAAGGGCTGCAACAAGCCATACAGGTGACGCATTTGTTATGGTTTGCAAAATTACGTCTACAGAAAGACCGCTTTTTGAAAACAGCATCTTCAGAGTAAGTATTGCAAGGATAACAGTGATAAATGCCCAGAAAATCTTCTTTTTCATCAGTTTTTACAGTCTAACATATAAAAGGAATCTTGTCATTGAACAAGCATTAAAAAATCACTTATAGAAAAAAAGCGTATTAATGCAATTTCAATAAGATATTTTCCCTAACTTAATTGCGTTTTGCAGGTTCATATTGTATAATTTGAAAATCACATTTTGCACAAATTACAGGAGAAGCAAATGAAATTCGGTCATTTTGACGACGCTAACCGCGAGTATGTCATTGAGACACCCCGCACCCCTTATCCATGGATTAACTACCTTGGAACACAGGGATTCTTTTCTTTGATTTCTAATACAGCCGGAGGATATTCTTTCTATAAAGATGCACGCCTCCGCCGCATTACACGCTACCGCTACAACAATGTTCCTATCGACATGGGCGGACGCTATTTTTACATCAATGACAATGGAACAATCTGGAATCCGGGCTGGTCTCCAGTAAAAACTGAACTTGATGCTTATGAATGCCGCCACGGTATGGGCTACACAATCATTACTGGTAAAAAGAATGATTTGAAAGCACAGGTTACTTTCTTTGTTCCACAGGACTATGACGGCGAAGTTCAGCAGGTAGTTCTTACAAACGAAGGAAAATCTGACAAGACATTCAAATTCTGGTCATTCGCAGAATGGTGTCTTTGGGATGCTCAGGATGACTGCACAAACTTCCAGAGAAACTTCTC
>DEEV01000084.1:15524-15944 GCA_002350445.1 Treponema sp. UBA2869
TGTAAACGACAAGATTGACGGTTACGATACAGACCGCGACACTTTCATCGGTCTTTACAACGGTTTCCACAATCCACAGGCTGTTCTGGACGGAAAATGCGGAAACTCTCTTGCTGATGGTTGGTCTCCAATTGCATCACACTACAAAGAAATCACTCTTAAAGCAGGTGAATCAAAAACTCTCGTATTCGTTCTCGGCTACGTAGAAATGCCTGTAGAAAAGAAATTCGAAGCAGACGGCAAGACAATCAACAAAGAAAAAGCTCTTGCAATGATTGAAAAATACAATACACCGGAAAAGTTTGCAGCTGGAATGGCTGAGCTCCGTGCTTACTGGGATAAGCTTTTGGGCATCCTCAACGTAAACACACCGGAAGACAAAGTAAACCGCATGGTAAACATCTGGAACCAGTATCAGTG
>DEEV01000084.1:16133-16294 GCA_002350445.1 Treponema sp. UBA2869
AATGCAGACATTGGTGGAGACTTCTCTGATGATCCACTTTGGATGATTCTCTCTGTTTCTGCTTACATCAAGGAAACTGGCGACTGGTCTATTTTGGACGCAAAAGTTCCTTACGACAACGATGAGTCTAAGGCTAAGTCAATGCTCGACCACCTTACAGT
>DEEV01000072.1:0-27383 GCA_002350445.1 Treponema sp. UBA2869
GACCGCTAACGCGGAGTTTTTAAAGGAGGCAGAAAATGACGATTAAGAATTGTTATGATGAACTTGGACTTGATTTTGATGCTGTAAAAGAAAGATTGCTTTCTGAAGACAGGGTTGCCCGTTATGCAGTAAAATTTATTGATAATCCTGATTTTCCAGATTTGGAAGCGGCGCTTATTGCCGAAGACTGGAATAAAGCTTTTGAGGCGGCGCATACTTTAAAAGGTGTTGCATTGAACCTTGGTTTTGACCGTCTTTCTGAAATTGATTCGGAGCTTACCGAAATTCTGCGTCCGCGTTCTGTGTCCGACAACAATGCGATGATTAGAAAATTTAACGAAGTACGTGATGAATACAACAGGATTATTAAGGCTCTGGAGATTTTTAAAAACTCCTGAAAACATCTGTATTTTTGTTTGAGAAATCACAAAAAGTAGAGTATAATTAACGATATGGCTTTTGTTAAAAAGAATGGTTTACTTTATTCAGAAGACCTTCATACAGTGCTTGGCGTAGATGATTCTTCCGATGCTTTTACTGGAAGAATTCCTTATGGTGCGCACGCAATTGATGACGAGGTTTTTTCTGAGTGTCCGTATGAATCTATTTCTGTTCCTGATTCTGTAAAAAAACTGGGAAATAAAGTTTTTGAAAATTCAACGGCACTTGAAAAGGTAAAGCTTTCTTCTTCTTTGCAGGTACTTCCTTCTTATTTGTTCAGGGGATGTTCTGCTTTGACAAAGGTTGTAATGCCCGAAAAGCTTGCTTCTTATTCTGAAGGGCTTTTTATGGACTGTGCTTCTTTGCTTGAAATTCCGTTTAGGGCAGGAATAGAAGAAATTCCTGCAAATTTTATGGAAGGCTGCAAAAGCGTAAAGGCTGTTGTTTTTCCGCTTGATGTAACCGAAATTGGTCCAAGGGCTGCGGCGCGCTGTACATCGCTTGAATCTGTTGTTTTTCCTGCGGGAATTACGCAGATTGCTTTGGATGCTTTTGAAGGTTGTACGGCTCTTTCGAGCATACGCATAGATGGCGAAAGTGAATTGTTTTACATTGGCTCAGACGGAAGTCTTTATGCAAAGGAAGACGACCAGCTGATTGTAAAAAATTGTGCTGATCATAATCAGACTGTTTCGTTTTTTGACAACAATCTGGACGAAACTGCTGATGATAACAGCGATGATGATGACTTTGAAGAAGACGATACATTCTTTAGTGTAGAGATTGGCGCTTCGGATATGGAAATTGATTCTGTAGGCCTTTCAAATAAGGTTGAAAATATAAAACCAACTGTACAGGAGATTAAAATGGCAGATGAAAGTAATGTGGACTCAATGCTTGCAGATATTATGGGAGAAGAAAAACAAAGGACTTCAACTTCGGCTCCCGTTGTAAGCGAACAGGAATCTAAAGTAATGTCCGATATGCTGGACATTATGAGTGATGCGCCTGCAAATTCTTCAAAAGGAGCTGTAAGTACAGATGAGCTTGAACAGCTTTTCGCAAAGAACGAAGAAAGCGAGCCTGCCGGCCCTGATGCAGACGTAAATACTAACTCATCGGAAAAAGATAAAAAGACTCAGATTCTTATTGATTCGGTTGAATTCAGTAAGATTCTTGAATTTGAACCAAAAGGTGAAGCTCCGGAAGATGCAGACTTGTTTGTTGTTGCCGAAAAGACTGTAACTGGCGAAGACGGACAGAAAGCATTTAGCTCTAAGCTTGAATTGTGCTGTAAAAAATTTGCTGCAATTCACGACTTTAAGCGCGTAATTCTTCTTGCAGGGCTTCCTTTAGATAACGATGAATTTATGCAGTTCTATTTCCACTTTATAAGCAAGAAAAATGTTATTCTTGCTTGCGAAGCTTCTTGTCCTTCTAAGCTGTCTGATTATTGTAAGACAATCTGCGAAGAATCAAGAATCAGTCTGGAAACAAAAGATCTGCTTGAACAGCGCAAGCTTATTTCTGTAAAAACAGATAATCTTATAAAACTTATTATTCAGGACATTTACTAAAATGAAAAGTGACAACGCCAAAAAAGGTGTGGCAAGAGCACCTCACCGTTCTTTGTTTTATGCTTCAGGTTATACTGATGAAGAATTGAATCAACCTTTGGTTGGAATTATTTGTGCCAAAAATGAACTGATCCCGGGTCATATTGAACTGGACAGAATCAGCGAGGCTGTAAAAGCCGGTGTAAGGATGGCAGGAGGAACTCCTATTGAATTTCCTGCAATTGGCGTTTGTGATGGTATTGCAATGGGCCATGAAGGAATGAAATATTCCCTTGTAACCCGCGAACTTATTGCAGACAGCGTTGAATGTGTTGCAAAAGCTCACCAGTTTGACGCTCTTGTTATGATTCCAAACTGCGATAAGATTGTTCCTGGTATGCTTATGGCTGCGGCTCGCCTTGACCTTCCAACTGTTTTTGTTTCTGGTGGTCCAATGATGCCTGGTCACTTGCCTGGAAATGATCCTTCAAATCCGTATTCCGGCAAAAATCTTTCTTTGACCGATATGTTCGAAGCGGTTGGTGGTCTTGCTGTTGGTAAGATTACAGAGGCTCAGCTTAAAGAAATGGAACATTCAGCTTGTCCAGGCTGCGGTGCGTGCTCAGGTATGTTCACGGCGAACTCTATGAACTGTCTTACAGAGGTTTTGGGACTTGGTCTTCCTGGAAACGGAACAATTCCTGCTGTAACCGGCGAACGAATTGCACTTGCAAAGCATGCCGGTATGGCTGTTATGAATATGTACAAAAAAGGTATTACTGCTCGTCAGATGATGACTGCAGAAAACTTTAGAAACGGTCTTGCGGCTGATATGGCATTGGGCTGTTCATCTAATACAATGCTTCATTTGCCTGCAATTGCACACGAAGCCGGCATTGAAATTGATTTGCACGAAGTAAATGAAATTTCTAATCGCACTCCAAACTTGTGCCATCTGGCTCCGGCTGGTCATACTTTTATGTGTGAACTTAATGATGCGGGTGGAGTTCAGGCTGTTCTTGCTGAACTTGCAAAAAAGAAGCTTATCAATACAAGCCTTATGACTGTTACTGGAAAAACAATTGCAGAAAATATAAAGGGTGTTGTAAACCGAAACCCGGAAATTCTGCGTCCAATTGAAAATCCGTTCAGTGACAATGGCGGAATTGCAATTCTGTTCGGAAATCTTGCGCCAAACGGAACTGTTGTAAAACGTTCTGCGTGTGCAAAAGAACTTATGCTTCATACTGGTCCTGCTCGCGTATTCAATGACGAAAGCGAGGCTATGGATGCTGTTCAAAAGGCAAAGATTAAACCGGGCGATGTTGTTGTAATTCGTTACGAAGGTCCAAAGGGCGGCCCTGGTATGCGCGAAATGCTTGCCGTAACTGCAGCTCTTGCTGGTCAGGGACTTGATAAACAGGTTGCTTTGATTACTGACGGACGCTTTAGTGGTGCTACACGCGGTGCTTCTTTGGGACACTGTTCTCCGGAAGCGGCTGTTGGCGGACCAATTGCTCTTGTTCAGGAAGGCGATAAGATTACGCTTGATATAAACAATTACAAGATTCATCTTGATGTAAGTGATGAAGAACTTGCAAAGCGCCGTGCCGCATGGAAAGCTCCTGAGCCAAAAGTAAAAACAGGCTACCTTGCCCGATACGCTAAATTAGTAAGTTCTGCTGACCGCGGCGCAATCCTGGAATAGGAAAGTATATACATGTAAGCACGCGAAAGGGATACGCAGGGCTTGGCCACCGCAGGCGGAACAGGTTCCGCCGAGGAGGCTGGAGCGATAGCGTAACCCATAGTAGCCCGGCGTGTGCACTTGTGCACACGTTCGCCCTAATCCTTTAAAAATCTTTAATTTGCCAAATCGTAAATAATTAAATCGTAGTTATCTTTAACGGCTTCTATTGTCTTTGCATTTCCCGCCGTTATGGTGTAATAATCATTGTTCAGTTTTTCGTAAAGTTTAAGACGATCAAAAAATATTTCTGGAGTAAGAGCTTTAAGTTCTTTCATATAGCGCAGGCGGGAAGCAAAATCACGATCATTGTTAAGAATCTTGTTTATTTTGTAATTGATAGTGCTGCGTTTTGAAACGGGATATGTAAAGTTTTGGTAAGCAGAAATTATGTAGCTGTCCAGATCGTCTTGAGTAAGTTCTGTCTTTTTTAATTCGACAGGCATTGCTTTAAAAACGTCAAATGTTTTTTGAATGTTAGGGTCGCGGTAGCTGTAATTTGCGGCATAAGACTGACTGAATGTAGAGAATGCTCCGTAAGAACCCAGCTTAAAACGAAGAACAGGGAACAGATATTTGTCCTGAATAATTGTAGGAATGCAAAGCAGGTCGCCGGTAAAATCTTCTTTTGTCATTCCCAGAGCTTTAATTGAGTTTGCCTGCATGTTATAATTTGAATCTGTTTTTACAACAATTGCAATTGATTTTGGAAGCGGTTCAAATTTGTATTCAAACTGTTCCTGGTTTTCGCTGCAAAAAGATTTTGAAAGCTGTTTGTAGCAGTCCAGAGTTTTCTTTATGCCTTTTTTGCTTGAAATGCAGGTGATGATTGAATTGTTGTTATTTAAAAGTTTTGCACGGATAAGTTCAAATTTCTGTGTAAGTTCCTTAATCTGTTCATCAGACATTTTTGAAACTTCGTCCAGGTAGTTCCAGAGGTCAAAATCGAAAGTGTAATAGCCGTAAAGGTAATCGCTGTCTACGGCTGGAAGAGCGCACATTTTTACTGCAGAAATAGGGTCTGACTTATAGGAATTTCGTTTTGAAAAGGCGATGCGCTGTGCAATGTTTCTGATTTTTGAGCAGTCGGAAAAATCTGTATTCAGAAGAATTTCTTTTATAATTTCGAAAGCAGGCTTTGTTTTTTCCTGAAGCGTCATAAAAGAGACTTTGTAATATGTTGCAGCTCCGCCTTCTTTTTTAATTGTATAAAATGCATTTGAACTGTTCGAATAGATTGTATTGTTAAACTTTGTTTCAAGTTCTTCCTGAGTCCAGTTTTTTGTAGGAAGATTTCCAATTAGTTTTGCAAAAAGTACGTAAGATTTTAATAAATCCTGTTCAATAACTTTTGAATCAAAATAAATGTTTACGTCGGTGTATTTTGCGTTTTTAATTTCGGATGTTATTGTTTTAATTTTGTTGTCTGAATCCAGCCAGCTTTCTGTAACTTCTGCATCCTGAATTTCTTCGGGCAGTTCGCTTATTGAAACAACTTTAAGCTGGTCTATCATATTGTATTCGTTGTTTTTTGCAACCCATTCGTTGTATTCTTTTGAAAAGTCAACAAGAGCCTGTTTTTCGCTTTGTGACATAGAGGCTTTTTTCTGTTTAAAGAACTGTTCAGTTTTTTCTGCTTCCTGTTCGGCAAGGCCTGGAACCGGTTTTGTTACAATGAGCGCCTGTTTGTCGGCATCCAGAACTTTTTTTGTAATTTTTTGAATCAACTTGTCTTTTTTATGTGTGCAAAGTTCGTCATTTGCTTTAAGAACTTCCATAAATGTTAAAGGATCACCGTTGTCTGCCCAGTACGAACAGATTGAATTTATATTTTCAATTCCGTCTCTGTCTTCATCTTTAAGATATTCTTCCATTTTTGAAGTAAGGGTAAAGGAGTCCAAAATTGATTCTTCTATTCCGTTTTCTGCAATCTGATTAAGTGCCTGTAATGAAATTTCTTTAAGTCTTGTCTTGTCCTGTGGATTTACATTTGAGTAGAAAAATGAAAAGCTTGGATTTAAAAACGCGATGTTTGAGCTGTATTGTAAAACAGCGTTTGGAAATTCTTCGCGGAGCGTTGTTTTTATCCAGGAAGATTCTTTAAAAATTTCTTCGCATACAAGATTAATAAAGGTTGTCTGTTCGTAAAGGTTCAGTTTTTCCAGCGAAAATGAAAAAGAAACTACAGATTTGCCTTCCGTTTCTGAATCTGCATGGTCGGCATATTCAAATTCTTCTTCTTTGTAACCGTGCCAGTCCAAAATTGTGTCGTCCTCTAAGATTATTTCTTCTTTTTCAAAATGATTAAGATATACATTTTCCAGCATTTCCAGAAATTTTTCGTAATCCAGCTTACCGTAAATACAGCAGAGCATATTTGACGGATGGTAATATTTGTTGTGAAAATCTTTAAGTTCCTCCCAGGTAACGGTAAGAATGTCTTCTGGTTTTCCACCCGATTCAAAACTGATTACGCTGTTCGGAAACATAGCGCTGATTGTATTTTCCCAGGATTTTTGATTAATTGATGCTGTAAGTCCTTTCATTTCGTTGTAAACGGCACCTGTGGCGCTAAGTTCATCATTTATGTTTTCAAGTACATAGCGATATGCCTCGCGGTCCATAAGACGTTTGTCGGTCATAATAAGCGGCTCGTAAAGGCCGTTTAAATAGTACTCAAAATTTGTGAGAAGCTGTTTTTCTGAAAGTGAAGAATTTACGTAATTTGTGTAAAGCTGTGATGTAAGCGCATTTGCATAGGTTGTGTAAGTCTGTTCATTTAGTGAAAAGAAAAGGTTTGGATCCGGATATTTCTGGCTTCCGGTGATTGTGGCGTGTTCGAATATGTGCGGAAGCCCTTTGTTGTCTTTAGGGTAGGTTCTGTAGCCTAGTGAAAAGGCTCGGTTTGTGTCATCATTTGCAACAAAAATAACGTTTGCTCCTGTTTTTATATGTTCAAATAAAACTATGTCGGCGTCTGAATATTTTTTGTTTTCTATTACTTTGTAGCCGCCTGTTATTGTTCCTTTTCGCGGCAATTTTACGGCATTTTCAGTTTTGTTTGCGCAGGAAACTGCAAAAAAAGCAATAAATAATACCGGCAGAAGCTTTATGAATCTTTTCATTTCTGAACTCCAAATGTTTTTTTATATCATACAAGAAATCTGATTGGAATTGAAGATGTATGTTGTTATAATCTGAAGTATGGTAGAAACTTTTGATTTGGAATTTGAGGACTGGACAGCCTATGATGAATGGCTTGTTGCAAATTACGAAAATAACTCTATTTTTGAGGTAAATGAAAAAGACGGGAAAATCAAAATCCGCTATTGCAAGAAATCTGATTTTCCCGAGCTTAAAAAAGAACTTGCTGAATCTAAATGATTCATGCGGGACTTTTAGCTCCAGACTCTTAAATCTGAAGCCAAAAGGTTTTCTTTATTTTTTAGAAACTCGTTTCATAAACATAAGGACTGCTGTTAATGCGGCAAATCCGAAAATCCATGAAATAAGGCAGCTTGCAAAAAGTCCAAGGCTCTGGCTGAGTCCTGCAACAATGTATGTAAGGAACGAAACTGCCGCAACTGTTATAGCGTATGGAAGCTGAGTAGAAACATGGTCTACGTGGTTACATACGGCTCCTGCACTTGCCATAATTGTTGTGTCCGAAATTGGAGAACAGTGATCTCCACAAACCGCGCCTGCCATACATGCAGAAATTGAAATGATGCGGAGCGGAGAGTTTGGCGCAAAAATTGCAATGCAGATTGGAATAAGAATACCGAAAGTTCCCCATGAAGTGCCGGTTGCAAATGCAAGGAAGCAGGCAATTATAAAGATGATTGCAGGCAGGAACATTTTTAATCCGGCAGCAGAACCTTCTACAAGACCTGCAACATAAGTTGCGGCGCCAAGGCTGTCTGTCATGGCTTTGAGCGTCCATGCAAGGGTAAGAATAAGAATTGCAGGAACCATTGCCTTAAATCCGTCCGGAACACAAGAAATGCAGTTTGTAAATGAAAGTACTTTTCTTACGGCGTACCAGATGATTGTAATAAGCAGGGCAGCGAATGAACCAAGAACAAGGCCTACAGAAGCGTCGCTTGATGCAAAAGATTCTATAAAGTTAAGGTAATTTGCGTTTGCAACCATATTTCCTTCTTCTTCAACCATTTTTGTAAAGAAGCCACCGGTATAAATCATTCCAAGAATACAGAAAATAAGAAGTGTTGCAATTGGAAGAATCAAATCAATTACAGAAGCGTTTCCTGTGCTTTTTGTGAAAGATTCGTTTTCTGTATTTTTTCCCGTAGAGATTTCTCCGGCTTTTTCTGCCATAAGACCGTAATCAAAATTATTAAAAATAAGAATGAACATCATTGCAATTGTAAAAATTGCGTAAAAATTAAATGGAATTGCCTGACAGAAAAGAGCAATGCCGTTTTGACCTTCGCTTACAAAACCAGAAACCGCTGCTGCCCAGGAAGAAATTGGGGCAATAATACAAACCGGTGCTGCGGTTGCATCAATAAGATATGCAAGCTTTGTTTTAGAAACACCAAATTTGTCTGTAACCGGCTTCATAACTGAACCTACTGTAAGGCAGTTAAAATAGTCATCTATAAAGAGAAGAATTCCAAGCATAACTGTCGCGGCCTGAGCTCCAACTTTTGTTTTAATATGTTTTTTTGCCCATTCACCGAAAGCTGCAGAACCGCCGGCTTTGTTCATAAGTGCTACGATAGAACCAAGAACTACAAGAAAAACAAGAATGCCAACGTTCCAGCTGTCCGAAAGTTGAGAAATCATACCGTCTTTAAAGATATGATTAAAAAATCCTGCAAAACCGCTTCCTGCATCAACTGCATAAAAAACGGCTCCCATAATAATTCCAACAAAAAGTGAAGAATACACTTCCTTTGTGCAAAGCGCCAGTGCAATTGCTATGATTGCAGGCACCAAAGACCAAAATGTTCCGACCATAATTAAATCCTTAAATTAAGCAAGTTTTTTGAAATCAGCATGAAGCGGCTCTTTTATGCCAGCTTCCGATAGTTTTTCAAGAATCTTGATTGTAAAATCAATTTCTTCCAGTTGTGACGCGCTGCAGGTAATACGTACCTGTTTAAGCGTTTCCAAAGCTTTTTCCAAAGTCATACGACCTCCTTATAAACTCCGCGTTAGCGTTACAATTTCCCGCGTTAGCGGGCGCACAGGATGTGCCTTTCCGTTTTTGCGGGCATCTTTTTTTTATAACAAGGCCTTAGGCGGCCGTTGTTTTACAAAATTCTTGAACATGCTTTTTCTATTATACAGATTAAATCTGAATAATTTTTGCGTATAGCTTTTGCATGTGCTTCCTGGATAAATTCAATTTCGTTATGAAAGAGCCTGTCCTTTGCAGAAACCGGCATGTATAAGATCTTGTTTCTGGTGTAATAGTGTTCAATGCAGCCGCGCGGAAGAATGTAAACTCTGGAAGCTTCTGCCGCCGCAAGAATAAATGACTGAAGATTTTTTATGCTTGGAATTGTGTCTGCAAGTTTTTTAGGCAGAAATTTTGCAAGAGCCTTTTCTTCGTTTTGAATTCCCTGCAGAATAACAGTTTTGTAAGTATCTACTGCTTCTGCATTTTCGTGCTTTTCGTTTAGGGCGGAAAGTTTATCGAAAAGGACTTTCAGCCCGCCGGTTAGCTGCTGGGACTGCGTGTAGCCTGTAATTTCCTGCCCGATAGCAATCAGAAAACGTTCCAGCCTTTGAATCAGCTTTTCTAAAGTGACGGGCTGAGCAAGTTCTTTTTGCGTAAAAATTGAACTGAAAAAGTTCCGATGCTTTTCTTCCTGTTTTAAAAGCCAGTTGATGCTACGTTCATCCTTGCAAAATACATCGCGCAGTTTGCCGCTAAAAAGCGAATCTAAATCTGTAATAATGCGACCGTCCGTTCCCAAAAGCGAACAGACTTTACAAAATACGCCAAGTTCGTCCTTTCCTCCAACATCAATAATTCCGGTTCCCGCCGCATGGTATTCATCTGCTATAAACGAAAGCAGGTAAGTGAACATCTGCTGGTCGGTATAACCTTCAACAAATATTTGGTTGTCGCTAAAGAAAAACTGCTTGTGATAAGTATTAAAGCGCGGTAAAAATCTGCGGAAAAGGCTGTCGTCATCGCTGCTTAAATCATCAATAGAAGAAGGAACTTTATTTATGTGGCAAACAACAACGCCCGTTAAATCTTCCGGTGTACGCAAATCAATAAAAAATGGCGAATGAGTTATTAAAAAGAAAACGCGGTTTTTGTGATGGCTGGCTTCCTTGCGGATTTCATTCATAAAAAAGGTCTGAAACTGCGGATGCAGGTGAAGTTCCGGCTCATCTATAAGAAGACAGCTGTAATCAGAACCTTCAAGGTTTGCGGCGTACAGATTTATAAGCAGCGAAATAATTTCGCGCAGTCCATGGCATTCCGCGTCGGCAAGCATGTATTCAACATTCCAGGCTTTGTTTTCTACAATTGGAATAAGCGTTGAATCTATATCTTCTATAAATTTGATTGATTTTCCGAACATACTCGAAAGCACTTTTTCTATTTTTAGCCGAACCTTTTCGTTGTCGCGTAAAATCTTTATCTGCGTTTCGTCGTACTGTCTGTCTGACTTTACAAAAGAAACTGCAAAGCCATTTTCTTTAAACTGATCCGAAATTGCCTGCGCAAGAAGAGTTTTTCCTGAGCCGTTCGGACCTACAATCAGGTTTATTTGAGACCAGTTTGATTTTTTAAAGACAGATTTTCCCCACAAAAAAGGAATCTTGACTTTTACAGCAACATCAATCATTGTATAAATTATACCATCAATGTCATTTTTTTCGGTGATTGAGGCTCTCGAAACCACCACAGAAGGTCCTTTCGACAGGCTCAATGACCGGTAAATAAATGATATATAATTATATCACCAATTATTAAATTTGTGTTTTTTTTATGAATGTAATTACAATCACGCCGCCTTTAGTTCAGTTGAATTCACCTTATCCATCGGGAGCATACCTTAATTCTTTTTTTAAGATGATGGGTTTGAATTCAAAATGGCTTGATTTTAACATAAGCTTTTTTTACAGCATTTTCAGCAGGGAAGGGCTGGAAAAGCTTTTTTTACTTTCTGAAAAGAAGGCATTAAAAAAGGCTGATGCGGCAGAGAAAAACGGTGATAACGGAACGGCATTCAATTTGCGTCGTTACGTTCAGACAAAGCAAAACTGGATTGAATGGATTGATTATATTGTGAAAATTCTTTGCGGAACTGCGCGCGAAAAGGAACATCAGTTTTTGTTTTCTCCTTCGGCGCCACGCGGTTCACGGTGCGAAAATTTTCTTGCTTCGCTTAATCACGAACCTTCTGTTGACGATGTCCGTTTTCTTGCTTCTTATGCACTTGCCGATATTGCTGATTATATTAACGTTGCGTTTGACCCCAATTTTTCTTTGATCCGGTATGCAGAATCGCTTGCCGTAAATGATTATGATTTTGCGCAGATTGAAAAGGCCGTTGAAAGTCCTTTGCTGAATGATTTTTATAAGCCTGTTTTAGAGCACTATTTTTCAGACAGCTCAAAGGCTTTTTTGCCGGATATGGTTTGCATTTCAATTCCGTTTGCGGGAACCTTTTATCCGGCTTTGTATACCGCAAAGTATTTAAAGCAGAAATTTGGCGACAAAGTTTTTGTTTGTGTTGGCGGCGGTTTTGTAAATACAGAACTTCGAGATTTTAATGAAAGTAAATTCCGTAGCTATGCTGATGCAATCTGCTATGACCGAGGCTACGGTTCGTATTTAAGGCTTTTAAAGAATTTTTCTAAAACAAAGCAAATTTATAAACTGCGTCAATTTGGAAAAAATGTAATTGAACCACTCTGGCAGGATGAAGAAGCCGGTCAGTTTGAAGCAGAAATGACGACAAAGGTTTTTCCCGATTATTCTGATATAGATTTGTCTATCTATCCGCGTCTTTGTGATGATGTAAATGCGATGCACCGTCTTTGGACTGACGGCTGCTGGCTTAAAGCCTATCTTGCGCACGGCTGTTACTGGCACAAATGTGCATTCTGCGATACAAGCCTTGATTATGTGTGTTCCTATAAACCGGTAGATACAGAAGGTTTGTTTTATGCGCTTTATAAAACCGCCTGCGAAAAAAATACTTTTGGCATTCATTTTGTAGACGAAGCGTTACCTTTAAAACCTCTTAAAAAGTTTGCACTTTTAAATGCCCGTAACGGCAACCGTCTGTTTTACTGGGGAAATATTCGTTTTGAAAAATCATTTACAAAAGATGCGGCGGCGTTTTTAAGTTACTGCGGTTTTGGCGGTGTTTCCGGCGGAATTGAAGTTGCAACAGGTGATGGCTTAAAAAACATCAACAAGGGAACAGATATTCAGTCAATTGTAAGTTCTGCGGCTGCTTTTAAGGAAGCAGGCATTCTTGTGCACGCATATATGATTTACGGCTTCTGGAACGATACTGCGCAGTCAATTATAAATTCAATGGAAACCTTAAGACAGCTTTTTGCGGCAGGACTTTTAGACAGTGCGTTCTGGCACAAGTTTGTTCTTACAAGGAATTCTACTGCTTACAGCCAATGGAAATCTGGAATTATTAAAGATTTAATTCCTATAGAAAACAAACAGAAGGGTGTGTTTGCAGGAAACAGCATTCATTTTAAAGGTGAAGAAAAATATTCAAAATTTACGGACGGTCTGGAACTTGCACTTAATGCCTGGATGCATCAAAAAGGCTTGGAAAAGAAAGTAAACAAGTGGTTTAATTTTCAAACTCCACCTCCGCAGGTTAAATCTGATTTTATAGAACAGCTCATTCAAAATTACGAAGATTCAAATGCTCAGCGTAAAATTACAGAAAAATCCGAATTGTTCTGGCTTGGCGGAAATCTTGTAGAAAGTGGTTCAAAACTATTCTGGACATATTTACAGGAAGAGTATTCGTTAAAAACTTCATCTTTTGATTCATACGGGGCAGGCTTTAATTCAACAAAGATTAAGTCTATTTTAGAGGCAATAAAGCCGTCTTCAGATGAAAAAACTTATAATGAAAATCTGGAACAAATAAAAAAATCCCCTGAACTTTTGAAAATTCTAAGGGGATTCTTTGATAAAGGACTTGTTGTTTTGTAAGAGCTGAGCCTGAATACAGCGCCCTTTGGAAATTTACCGGGGCTTCGCTTTGGTAAAAAGCTTTTACTGAACTTCTACACGCTCAATTTTTGCGCCTAAAGCCTGCAAACGGCCTACAAGGTCTTCGTAACCGCGTTCAATCTGGTAAACATTACTGATTCGGCTTGTTCCGTGTGCGCACATTGCGGCAATTACCATAGCCATTCCGGCTCGGATATCCGGCGAAACAAGGTGGTCGCCGTGCAGCATGCTTGGCCCGCTTACAACGGCGCGGTGTGGATCGCACAATGTGATTTTTGCACCCATCGAAATAAGCTTATCAACAAAGAACATTCGGCTTTCGAACATTTTTTCAAAAATTAAAACGGTGCCTTCTACCTGGGTTGCAACAACAGTCATAATTGATGTAAGGTCGGCAGGAAAGCCTGGCCACGGCATATCGTCAATTTTTGGAATTGCGTTTCCAAGGTCAGAATTAACCTTAAGTTCCTGAGTATTTGGCACAGTTAATTCGTCGCCGTCAATCCGCCAGCTGATGCCGAGTTTTGCGAAGGAATATTTTAGCGGTCTGATTTCTTCCGGGCGTATTCCTTTAATTGTAATTTGTCCGCGTGTTGCGGCCGCCATTCCTATATAAGAACCAATTTCAATATAATCAGGACCAATTGTAAATTCGCAGCCATGAAGTTCCGGTACGCCTTCGATTGTAAGAATATTGCTTCCAATTCCACTGATTTTTGCACCCATGGAATTGAGCATTTTGCAGACATCCTGAACATGCGGTTCACTTGCACAGTTTTGAAGAATTGTTTTTCCGTCTGCAACTGCGGCTGCCATTACGGCATTTTCTGTAGCCGTTACCGAAGCTTCATCAAGAAAAATATCTGCGCCGGTAAGTTTTGCAGCCGTAAAAGAAAAGTGACCGTTTACGTGAATATTTGCGCCAAGCTGTTCAAGAGCAAGAAAGTGAGTGTCTACGCGTCGGCGTCCAATTACATCGCCTCCAGGAGGCATCATTTCGCATTTTCCGGTTCTTCCCAAAAGCGGACCTGCAAATACAATAGAACCACGAACTTTCTTTGTAAGCTCGCCCGGAAGTTCAATATTTTTTACGTTTTCGCACTGAATTTTCCAGTTATTTTTGCTTAGTTTTTCAACTTTTGCACCAATTGCCTTCAGAATATCAATCATTACGTTTGTATCCTGAATTTCGGGAATATTATGAAGAATTACCGGCTCTTTTGTAAGAAGTGTCGCTGCAAGACATGGCAAAGCGGCATTTTTATTTCCGCTTGCTGTAACTGTTCCCCTTATTGGATACCCACCGTCAATTACATATTCATACATTTTTCAAAATCTCCAGATTAATTAGAACATCGGCACTTTTTGACATTTGGTTTAGAGAACACCATTCGTTTCTGGAATGAAATTCGTGTCCGCCTGTAAATATATTAGGGCAGGGGATTCCCATTTCGGTAAGACGTGAACCGTCTGTTCCTCCACGAATCGGCTTTTTAATGATTTTTACTCCGCTAAGTTCGTAAGCTTTTTCCAGGTTTGCAACAACTTCCGGGAACTTAGAGATTTTTTCTTTCATATTAAGATACTGCTGGCGGAATTTTATATCTGCTTTTCCGCAAAATTTCTGACTTGCCTTTTTAGCCGCCTTCTCTATGATTTTTTTCTGATTTTCAATTTCCTTTAAATTGAAAGCTCGCAGTAAAAGTTGTATAGCACTTTTTTCGATGCTTGAAGAAGTTTCCATTACGGCAATAAATCCCTGATGATTTTCTGTTGTTTCGGGGCGCATATTTTTTGGCAGTCTGCATATGAAATTTGCTGCCATAAGATTTGCGTTTACCATGTGATTTTTCTTTGCATCTCCGGTGTGGCAGGCTTTTCCTGTAAATTCTACCGAACCGCTCCATGCATTAAAGCATTCAGTTTCCATTTCGCCTTCTTCGCCGCCGTCTACTGTATATGCTTTTTTTGATTTTATAAGGTTGAGCGGAACAAAATCCATACCATGTCCAGTTTCTTCATCTGGACTAAAAATTACTTCTATAAGTCCATGTGAAAATTCCGGCTTGCCATTATTCTGTAAAAGGAATTCTATGCTTGTCATAATAGCTGTAATGCCCGCCTTGTCGTCAGCGCCAAGCAAAGTTGTTTTATCTGAAGAAATGATTGTGTCGTCCTGATTTTTTGTGATTACAGGATTAACGTTTTTTCCGCTTACTTCGTCAACTGTGTCCATGTGCGAGAGAAGTAGAATTGGTTCAACGTTTTCGCATCCTTTTGTGGCATCCAGGCAGCCGTAAACATAACATTTGTCGGTAACCTGTACATTCTGCATTCCTATAGCCTGCATTTCATCTGCAAGCGTTTTTGCAAAATCCCATTGGCGGCTTGTAGACGGAAAAGTGCCTTTGTCTGCTTCTTCGCCACAGCTTTCGGACCAGATTTTGACATATTTTACAAAACGGTCTAAAAGCTTTTTTTCCCATTCACTGTTTGAAAAAATGTAGTTCATTATTTTGATTCCTGTTTGTTATGACGAACCTGTTCAAGCCCGCGTTTGAACTGCGGAATACGTGCGCAGGTTACAGTGTTCATGTCGCTGCGGTCGCCGCGCTGTAAAAAGTGGTAGGCAACGCCGGCAATCATGGCACCGTTGTCGCCACAAAGTTTTAATGGCGGAAATATGCAGTTTATGTCGGTGCGTTCTGCGAGCATTGCACGGAGCCGTGAATTTGCAGCTACGCCGCCACCGCAAACTACAGTTTTAAGGCCTGTGTCGTCAACGGCTCGAAGCAGTTTTCCAACTAAGGTTTTAATTGCAGTTTCCTGAAAGGCTGCGCACATATTTTCTTTACTGTGTTCATAGCCTGGCTGCCAGAATAAATCACATTGGTGAATTACCGCAGTTTTTAAGCCGCTGAAAGAAACGTCGTAGCGGTGTTCTGTTTCATCGAGTTTTGGAACCGGAAATTTTGCTGATTTTGGATCGCCGTTTTTTGCAAGGTTATCGATGATAACTCCTCCAGGGTAACCAAGTCCATAGAACTTTGCTACCTTATCAAAGGCTTCTCCTACCGAATCATCCACAGTGGTTCCTAAAATCTCTAAATCATCAAAACCGTTTACCTTACAAATAATTGAATGTCCGCCGCTAACGAGCAGCCCCAGAAACGGGTACGAAACTTCAGTTTGCAGTTGAGCTGCGTACAAGTGCCCCAGCATGTGATTAATTGCTATAAAAGGCTTGTTTGTTGCCCATGCAAGAGTTTTTCCAAAAGTAAAACCAACAAGAAGCGAGCCCATAAGTCCCGGACGGTTTGTTGCGGCAATGGCGTCAACTTCGTCAAGCGTCATATTTGCTTCTTTTAGAGCCTGTCGCACAACAGGCAAAATCCATTCGGCGTGTTTACGACTTGCAATTTCAGGTACAACGCCTTTATATATTTTGTGAAAAGGAATCTGCGTTGCAACAACATTGCTTAAAATTGTTTTTCCGTCTTCTACAATTGCGCAGGCTGTTTCGTCGCAGCTGCTTTCTATTCCTAAAACTTTCATTTAGTTCCTCTTTGCGCGGCTTTTGCTTACCGTGCTGAATGTGTAGCCCGCTTCTTTAAGTTCCGGGTATACTTCCTGTAAAAATGCCGGCAGAAAATCAGCACTCCAGATATGACCTATCATTATAACGCTGCCATTTTTATTTGCAAGGTCAAGGCCTTTTTTTAGTTCCTTAAGAGCGTTTTCTTTAGTTTTTTCATTGTCCAGGAAAATATTCCGTTCGTACCATGAATAGCCAAGTTCGCGTCCTACATACGGAACTTTTGTTTCTACATTAGTGCGGCTGTCTAAAAAGTAAATGCCTTCCTGAGATGCAGTTCTCATAATAACAGCCATTTTTTCTGCATCGGCGGTGATTGCTGAACCTTCGTGATTGTTCATTCCTGCAATTGGAGCAATTTCTGTAATGTTTTGAAACAGTGTGCTTGTAATTTCATCTTCTGTCATTCCGGGTTTGATTGCTCCAGGTCCGGGATTTACAGACGGATTAATTGATTGCATCGGCTGATGTAAAATTACTTCGTTTCCGCTTGCGCGAATTTGTGAAGCTGATTCTTTTGAATGCGCAATTCTCGGAAGAACTGCCACAGTTATAGGAAATGGCAGCTGTAAAAATGACTTTAAATGTGCAAGATTCTGTCCGCCATCGTCAAAAACAAATACAAGCTGGGCACCGTTTTTAGCTGCGGCAAAATTATATTTTTGTCTTGCAACGGGAGACGGCTGCACTGTTGTGTTTTTTTCGGGCTGTTTTTGCTGCTCTGATTTTGCAGACTCTTCCTGTTTTACAGGCTGTTCAGTTTTTGTCGTTGCAGGAGTTTTTGAAACAGGTGTGGCTTCTTTTTTCTCTTGCGCAGGTGTTGAATAAACTGTTGTTGCAGAGTTTTTCTTTTTAGATGTTGAATCTTTTTTTGACTTATCCTGTGTTTTTTCTGATTTCATTTTTGAATCAGATTCTTTAGGTTTTTGAGAATTTTCTGCCTGTTCGGTTGTTTCTGTAAGATTAAAAACCGGCTTATCATTTTTTTCGTAAGGAGCCGGCTGCAATACTGTTGAAATTAAAAGCAGAAACATGCATATTGCAATTATTGTTCCGCAAAAGATAATCAGTTTGTATGCAGGAATATATTTCTTCGGTTTTTTCGGACTGCGTCGTATATTTCGTCGTGAACTGCTTTTTCCAGACGTCCTACCGGATGTTTTTCGTGCATTTTTTTTCTGAGGCATAAGCAAATATTACCACTTTGAATGAATTTTGTCACAGACAAATGATTATAAAGAGTTTCCCCTGTGTCTTTTTTGTTTGATTTTGGATGTTAGTGCGTTTATAATTTAAATAAAATTAAAAATTTCTTCCCATCAGGAGAGAGAATGAGATTTGACCATAAAGTCTGTAAAAGTATTGCAACTGCCTTAGCAAAGCATTTTGATTCCCTTTATTATGTTGATATCGAAACCAGCGCCTATAAGGAATTTATTTCTTCGGAGTTATTGCATAAGCAAAAAATCCCAAAACAGGGAAGTGATTTTTTTGCGCTTTCAAGAAGTAATGCTGAAAAATATGTTCACCCGGATGATCTGGAACACATTCTGAATATTCATACAAAAGAATATGTCATTCGTAAACTTTCCGAAAATAATGTTTTTTCAACAACCTGCAGCCTTCTTATAGAAGGAATTGTTTTTCATATACGTCATGTCTTTATTTTATGTGATGATAAAAAACACATTCTGTGCGGCATGGAAAATATAGAAAAGGAATTTGCTGAAAGAGAAGAAAGAAGCAGAATTCTGGAAAATGCTGAATTAAAGGCAAGACGCGATGAGCTTACAGGAATCAAAAATAAAAATGCATTTTCAGAATATGTTGATTCCCTAAACAATAAGATAGACGCAGAAAATGGCGGCTTTGATTTTGGTGTTGTTATGTGCGATGTAAATGATTTAAAGCTTACAAATGACACCCGCGGTCATAGTCTTGGAGATGAAATAATTCAGAAAACAAGCCGCATGATTTGCAATATTTTTAAGCACAGCCCTGTATTTCGTATTGGTGGAGATGAATTTGCCGTTATTCTTACAGGCGAAGATTTTAAGCAGAGCGATCAGCTTCTTACAATTCTTAGAACCGAATCGAATACAAATGCAAAATTTCGTTCTGGACCGGTAGTTGCCTGCGGAATGGCTTTATTTAATCATAAAAAAGATGATTCATTTTCTTCTGTATTTAAGCGTGCAGACAAGGAAATGTATGAAAATAAAAAGAGTCTTAAATCAAAGAAAATATCCGGAATTTCAAGCGAAACTGAACGACTTGATATAACTATTTCTGATGAACGCAAGCGAAAACTTGATTCCCTTTTTGATGCACTTTATACAGTTTCGGGCGGTGGATATGTCTATCTGAATGATATGAGATATGATTATTCAAGATGGTCTTTGCCGCTTATTGATGATTTTGGTCTTACCTCTGAATATATGTATAATGCGGCAGAGGTTTGGGAAAAATGCATTCATCCGGAAGATATAAAAATTTACAGGGATGCCGTTGATGCAGTCTTTAATGGAAATTCAGAAGTAAAACATATACATTACCGTGCAAAAAAAACTGATGGAACTTATGTTTCTCTTACCACCCGCGGATTTATTTTATGTGACGGCGACGGAGCCCCGGTTTATTTCGGTGGAATAATTATCAGACATTAAATGATTTTTCTGGACTGCGGACGGAACTTTTTCTGTTTTCTTGATATATTTCAGCAAATGCACTATTGTATTTTTATAATTTAAACTTTATAGGATAAAATATGTATATTACTTGTCTTGACCTTGAAGGTGTTTTGGTTCCTGAAATATGGATTGCGTTTGCTGATGCTGTTGGAATTCCTGAATTGCGCCGTACAACCCGTGATGAGCCCGATTACGACAAACTTATGAACTTTAGAATTAAGATTCTTAAGGAACACGGACTTGGACTTAAAGAAATTCAGGATACAATCAAAAAAATTGATCCGCTTCCTGGTGCAAAAAAGTTTCTTGATGAACTTCGTTCGTTCTGTCAGACAATCATTTTAAGCGATACATTCAGTCAGTTTGCTGCACCTTTGATGGAAAAACTTGGTCAGCCAACTATTTTCTGTAATTCACTCGAAGTTTCTGCTTCTGGAGAAATTACCGGTTATAAAATGCGCTGCGAAAAAAGCAAGCTTACAACTGTAAAAGCTTTGCAGTCAATTGGTTTTGAAACTATTGCTTCAGGTGACAGTTTTAATGATCTTGGAATGATTCAGGCTTCTAAGGCTGGCTTCCTTTTCCGCTCAACAGAAAAAATCATAAAGGAATATCCGCAGTACCCTGCTTTTACAGAATATTCACAGCTGCTTGATGCAATTAAGAAAGTTGTTTTGAATTAAACCTTTTGCGTAGGAATTTAGTTATGAAGAACATCGTTACAAAAAGAACTGATTATATTTCGTGGGATGAATATTTTATGGGCGTTGCAAATCTTTCTGCTTTGCGTTCAAAAGATCCTAACTCTCAGGTTGGCGCCTGTATTGTAAGCGAAGACAACAAGATTCTTTCTATGGGTTATAACGGTTTTCCTTGCGGATGTTCTGATGATAAGTTCCCGTGGGCAAGGGAAGGCGATTTTCTTGATACAAAATACGCCTTTGTTGCTCACAGCGAATTGAATGCAATTTTGAATTACCGCGGCGGTTCCCTTGAGAATACGAAAATCTACGTAAATCTTTTTCCGTGTAATGAATGTGCAAAAGCAATAATTCAGGCGGGAATAAAAAAAGTGATTTATTCCTGCGATAAATACAACGGAACACCTGGAAATATTGCCGCAAAAAAACTATTTGATTCCGCCGGCGTTGAGTATGTTGCTTATAAACCAAGCGGAAGAAAAATAGAGATTGAGCTTTAAAATATAAAAAGTGCGTATAATTAATACGCACTTTTTTTTTCAGCAAGCTGCTTACAAACTTGCGGTTAGTATATCATCGTTCCAATACCTTTCGTAAAATTGCTATTGCAATTTTACTATCGAGTTTTCTTCGAAAACTCGCGGTTAGTATATCATCGTTCCAATACCTTGCGTAAAATTGCTGTCGCAATTTTACTATCGAGTTTTCTTCGAAAACTCGCAGTTAATATATCATGGTACCTATACCGCGGTCACTGAACATTTCTATTAATAATGAATGTGGAACGCGGCCGTCGATAATGTGGGTGCGAGGAACTCCGCCTTCCAGAGCTGTAAGACAGCAGTCAATTTTAGGAATCATTCCAGAACTAATAATGCCGGTTGCCTTTAATGAACCTATGGCAGTTTTTTCAATTCTTTTAATCAGAGTAGAAGGGTCGTTTACGTCTCGTAAAACTCCAGGAACATTCGTAAGCTGCACAAACTTTTCTGCATGAAGTGCAACAGCAATTTTTGCGGCTGCAGTATCTGCGTTAATGTTGTAACGTGCATTATCACCGTCTTCGCCAAGAGCAACTGTTGAAACAACCGGAATAAAGCCTCCGTTCAAAAGCGAATTTAATATCTGAGGATTTACTTCTGTAACGTCACCAACAAAGCCAAGGTCTTTTTCAGTTTTTACGGCACGAAGGAGCCCTGAATCTACGCCTGAAAGACCAATTGCGTTTCCGCCTTTTTGCAAAAGGATTCCTACAATGTCTTTGTTCAGTTTTCCTGTAAGAACCATCTGAACAATTTCCATAGTTTCGGCATCGGTGTAGCGCAAACCGTCAATAAATTTGCTTTCTTTCCCAACGCGCTCGAGCATGTGGTTAATTTCTGGTCCGCCGCCGTGCACAAGCACAACTTTAATTCCGATTGTGCTAAGAAGAACGATATCGTCCATTACAGCTTCTTTAAGTTCTTCGTTGAGCATGGCATTTCCGCCGTATTTTACAACAACAACTTTGCCACACCAGTTTTTAAAATAAGGCAAAGCCTGAACAAGTACTTCAGACCATTGATCTGTAGTAAGATCGTTTATTTCATTCATTTTTATGTCTCCTGAAAAAGCGCTCGATAAATCTCGCGAAGCATTTTTTCGATAATCCTAAAAAATTGTACCGATGCACAATTTTTTTTAACGGATTTTCGATTGTTGCTAAGTCCTGTAATCTCCATTAATTTTTACGTAATCGTAAGTAAGGTCGCAGCCCCATGCAGTTCCGCTTGCATTTCCATCGTGGCACTGAACCAGAATTTCTACGGCTTCGCGGCTCATTATTTTCTTAGCAAGGTCTTCGTCGAAGTCTGTTGGAACTCCGTCTTTATAAACCTGAACCGATTCATTACCGTGAACTTCAAAATCATCATAATTTTCAAAATAGCGTTTAGCGTCCGGTCTGCTTGTAAACCAGATGCTTGTTTTGTCCGGGTCAAATTCAATTCCGCTGTAGCCCATTGCACAGAGGAAGCGGCCGAAGTTTGCGTCACTTCCGAACATTGCCGCTTTTACGAGGCTTGAGCAGATGATTTCCTTTGCGAGTCCACGAGCTGCTTCTACTGAGCGGGCACCATTTACGTTGCATTCAACAAGGCGGGTTGCACCTTCACCGTCGGCAGCAATCTTCTTTGCCATTACAGTGTTCATTTTGTTGAGCGCGGCAAGGAAAGTGTCGTAGTCTGCACCGGCAGCTGTAATTTCTGCATTGCCGGCTTTGCCGTTTGCAAGAATTGTCAAAGAATCGTTTGTAGAAGTGTCTCCGTCTACTGATACGCAGTTGTAAGTTCCAAGAATTGATTCGTGCAGTGCTTTGTCGAGCATTTTTGAGCTGATTGCACAGTCTGTTGTAATCATAGAAAGCATTGTTCCCATGTTGATGTGAATCATGCCGGAACCTTTGCACATTGTTCCCATGCGGCAGAGCTTTCCGCCAACAGTAAACTCTACGGCGCATTCTTTGAACTGTGTGTCTGTTGTCATGATTGCGATGCGGGCTTCTTTGTTTCCGTCGCGTGAAAGTCCCTTTGCGAGGGTTTCGGCGTTGTTTTCTATTTTTGTTACGTCCAGCTGAGCGCCAATTACACCGGTTGAATAAACTATTACGTCTTCCGGTTTAATATTAAGCTGGCTGGCTGCTGCTTTTGCCATGCGCAGTGCATTTTCTGCACCCTGAGCGCCTGTACAGCAGTTAGCATTTCCCGAAATTGCGATGAGAGCCTGAGCGTGCCCGTCTGCAAGGTGCTTTTGAGTAAGCTTTACGCTTTCTGCCTTTACGCGGTTCTGTGTAAAAACGCCGGCAGCGTTACACGGTACGTCAGAAAAAACAAGGGCAGTGTCGTTTTTAGTTCTGCTTGCCTTAATGTGGCAAAGTATACCATTTGCGGTGAACCCCTGAGGAGCACAAACACCGCCATCTATAAATTTAATATCATTCTGCATAAATATTCATTCCTTTTGTATATTTATACCATGTTTTGTGAAAATAATTCAAGAGATTCTGGGCGTGTGCTTAAAGACCTTCGCCCTCGTCAATTCCCATCATAATATTCATGCACTGAACAGCGGCGCCGCTTGCACCTTTTCCAAGATTATCAAAGCGTGTTGTAATCATTATGCGTTCATCGTTTCCGTAAACAAAAATCTGCATGTTGTTTGTGCCTGCCAAAGTGTTTGCAGGAATAAACTGTTCTGTAAGAATGCCTTCGCCCATAAAGCCTGCAACCTTTACAAAGCGGCAGCCTTCGTAGTGAGTGTTAAACATTTCCCAAACGTCGTGAGCCGTAACTTTTCGCGACAAAAGCCTGCTGTGAAGTCCAACTGTAACAGTCATTCCCTGAAAATAATCACAAACGTAAGGATTAAAAACAGGTTCAAAGTCGAGTCCTGATATCTTTTTAATTTCAGGCAAATGCTTGTGCTGCTGAGTCAATGCATAAAGACGAGGAGAATCAAGTTCAGGATTGCGGTTTGGATCTTCATACTGAGCAATGGCTTTCTTTCCGGCTCCGGAATAGCCACTTACGGCGTGAATCACAACCGGATAGTCTTTTGGCATAATTCCAGATTTTAAAAGAGGGTAGCAGATTGCAATTGAGCCCGAAGCATAACAGCCCGGAACGGCAACGCGGTTAGAAGTTTCAATTTTTTTTCTAAAATCAGCACCAAGCTCAGGAAAACCGTAAGCCCAGTCTGGATTTGTACGGTGAGCTGTAGAAGCATCAATAATCCGTGTTTTTGGATTTGTGCAAAGCTGTGCAGATTCAATAGCGGCAGCGTCCGGCAGACATAAAAATGTAAAATCAGATGCATTAATCATCTTTGCCTTTTCAGCCGGATCCTTTCGTTTATCATCATCAATAGTAATGATTTCAATATCACTGCGCTTTTCAAAACGCTCAAAAATTTTAAGGCCAGTTGTGCCTTCTTTACCGTCAATAAATACTTTGTAAGCCATGAAACAGAGTATATTGATTTAGAAAGAAACCTTCAAGTTAAAACCGAGCGGTGAAATATCTGCAGAAAATCCTTTTTGGTTTGAATCCGAAGAATTCAGTCTTCTTGTGTGAAGCCACGGAACAAGAAGTCCTGATGCAGTTCCAATTACCATTCCGGTAAGCACATCTGTAAAGAAGTGATTTCCGCTTGCCATTCTAAGGCATGCAGTCGTAACGGCGATTGTGTATGAACCGCCCAAAACTGCCCATCTCCACGGTGAATCCGGGAAATATTTAAAGAAAACGTAGCTTGTAAAAGCGGCGCTTGCAAAAGTCATAGTTGTATGGCCGCTTGGGAATGAGCATTGCCAGTCGCCGTTGTCGGCTTCTTTAGAAGGGTAGTCGCTGTAATACATGTAAGGGCGAGTTCTGTGTACAAGCATTTTACCAAGTTCTTTAAGGCCGTATGCCATAAAAATAGTTTCTGCGTACATCACACCAATTGTAAGCCATTCTTCATTTGAAACGCTTAAAAAAACAATTGGCGATGCAAGCGCGGTAACTTCAAGGATTGTGGCGGTTATATCAAGGCCTTTGCTGTAGCTGTTCATAAAAAGACGATCTAAGCCCGGAACATCAGACTTATCAAACGAAGTTCCGTCGTAACTTGTGCGTCCAACCTTTACAAGATTGCTTGTTATAAACATTGTTGCGGCAAGTGTGCCTGTTGTTCCAAGAAGAATTCCGTCCGTAAGCGGATCAAGTTTAAAAGTTGTTCCGCTTCCCCAGATATTAAATTTTTGATTATTTTCTGTTTCTGCATTCTGTGCAAATATAGAAAAAATGCTGAAACAAAGAATTATGCTAAGTACAATTTTTTTTGAGGCGTTCAATTATTTTTACTCCGAAATTTATTAGTCTAGTTTATTAAGAAGTTTTTTTATGCAGTCAAAAGTAACAGGATTAATGTCGTGTTCAATTTTACAGGCATCTTCGGTTGCAATATCCTGAGGAACACCAATTTTTTCCAAAAGTTCAGAAAGAACTGTGTGACGTTCGTAGATGCGTTCTGCAATTTCCAGACCTGTTTTATTAAGGGTGATTGTCTGGTCTTCTGCAATTGTAAGGTATTTTTCTTTTTCAAGATTATGAATTGTGACGCTTACAGATGGTCTTGAAAAATTCATTGCGCGGGCAATATCTATGGCGCGAACCTGTCCTTTTTTTGAAAGCACAAGAATTGTTTCAAGATACATTTCTGCTGATTCTCTGATTTGCATAAAAACTCCAATAAAAAACTCCGTGTAAACGACCGTTTACACAACCGATTATAGTGAACGCTCGTTTACGAGTCAAGCACGTGCCTGATTACAACGGATTTGTTATCTGAAAAACTGTTGAAACAGTATCAGAAAGTAAAAGATGCCTTATTTTAGCACAAAACCAATTTTAAGGCATCACATAAAATTAGAATCCGAATCCTTTTAATAATTTTTTGCCTTGATTTTCAAGCTCTTTTGCACCTTCTTTTGCCGCTTCTTTTGCTGCATTTTCTGCCTGCTTCTTTGCGTAATTCTGACCTTCTTTCTTTTTATTTTCCAGCTGTTTTTTAAGAGAGTCAGCCTGCAAATTACAGTTATCAAGTTTATACATTATTGAAGAAAAACTTCCTATTTCGCCAAGTGCATCTTTTGAAATGTCTTCAAGTTTTTTCGAAAGTTCAGAAACTGCCTGTTTTTTTACAGAATCAATACGGGCATTCATTTCTTTTGAAAGTGCAGAAGCAAACTGGCGGTCTGCATCAGAATAAATTTCCATTCTTAAACCGTCTGAATCATCATATACAGCTTTTACATTTACCGTCATTTTTGTAATTTTTGACATAACGCTGGAATAAATCTGCGATGCAAATTCAGGTTCAAATGGTTCGGTTGTAATTTTCAAATCTGTAAAAATTCCGCTTCCAAAGAGAGCAAAAGTATTGTTTTCGTCAAAAAGTACATCCGCATTAATCTGAGTTGTAGCATTAAAAGAAGGTGTTCCCTGTCCACCGCCAAATGCTGAAGAGTCCAGATTGAACGGATAATTTTTGCCGCTATATTTTACAGTAACGAGTGGATTATCTTTTACAAAATTATCAGCGTCTCTTGTGTCTACAATAAAATCTGCATGGTGAGTTATGGAAGAAATTATTGCATCAGCTTTTCCTGTTGCCGGAAGACCAAGCTTGTTCATGTCGTTTGAAATGTTTTCAAAAAAAGCGCTAAAGTTAGGACCTGAACCGGCTGCTTTTTTAATCCAGAGGCTTGGAACTGTATCTTTTTTATAGGTAACGCATCTTCCGTTTGAACGTGCAATGCCTTTTTTCTTTGACTTAGCTTTTTTTGCTTCGGCTTTGTCAGAAGAATTTGATTTTGATTCAGAAAGCTTTTGCATTGCAGTTTCGTAGTAAGGATAATATTTTCCAAGAACAGAATACATTACATTGTTCAAAATGCCGGTAATTGCGTTCTGACTTTCGCCTTTTATGCTGAAGTTTTTTATTTTATTAATTTCCTGAGCGGCAAAATCTTTGTCGTGTTTAATTGCGCTATTAATTTCAGCAGAAAGATTTGAAACTGTTTTTGTGTCTCCTGCAATTCCGTTTACTACAGACGAGGTTTCGTTTTTAAGGGAATCAACAGAAGAAATTGCAGATTCTATTGTCGAAACCATCTGGGCAATTTTTGCCGGGTCACTGGCAATAGAACCAAAGTCGTAGTCAATAAGATTCTGAACAGATGACTGAACCTTTTCAACCTTCTGCTTCATTTCGTCGGGCTTGCTTTCCCATTTGGAAATTAAA
This sequence comes from Treponema sp. UBA2869, assembly GCA_002350445.1. Taxonomy (GTDB): domain Bacteria; phylum Spirochaetota; class Spirochaetia; order Treponematales; family Treponemataceae; genus Treponema_D. The sequence continues at coordinate 26,761 of DEEV01000072.1, forward strand.
GCAGGCATCTGAGAACTTATCTTTTCTGCGGCGGCTGGAGTCTGTAGCGAAGCGTAACAGTTATTTATGATTGTTTCCGGATTATACTGGCTGAACAATTCTGTTACAGAATTTTGCGATGCAGATTTAGCAGCATCAAGTTTGTCAGAAATTGCAAGACTAAGTGCAGAATCTTTTGCGGCTGCCTTTTCGCTTTTTGCCTTTTTCTTAGCGATTTTCTTTGCTTTTTTTGCAGAAAGTTTTCCGTCGAAAGAACGTTCTTTTCCGGTTTCTACACCAAGCACGGAAAGTTCATCTGCAACAAAGCGGGCACGTAAAGCCTGAGTAAGGTCAAAATCAAGTGCGATAGAATCAATATAGATAATATCTTTCATTGTATCGTTTTTATCTGCAATTTCGAGACCGTTTATCTTGAGCGATGCATCAAAGAATTTAAAATTTACTTTTGCAATGTCGCAACGGGCTTCAAAAAAGTTTTCGCAGACATTTTGTATTCCCTTTTTAATAATAATATTTTTTGTAAGGGTAAAAAGAACTGCGACCGACGCAATAAATCCTGCAACGGCAATGAACGGAACAGCCTTAATGCGCCCCTTCTGTTTTTTAATCTGTTTTGCAAGAAC
>DEEV01000072.1:27536-28044 GCA_002350445.1 Treponema sp. UBA2869
TGTATTTTTTTCTATAAAGCGAAGGTGCTTTTTTTACAAGTTTTACAGTTTTTTGGTTTTTCTGCTTTTTATTATTTTCTGTTGAATTGATATTATCTGTGTTTTTATTCATAAAGCTATCCTTTTAATCCTGATAATTTGCAATTTTCTGAATCAGCGGAATTTTAGACAAAATCATAATGATTTTAGCCTTTCGTACTACAGGAATGATTTTTGCCCTGAACAGCCAGACAAAGAGTCTTCCTAATCCGTAGGCAGGAATATAAAGCAGAATACCGCAGACAAGTGCACCCATTACAATAGTGTAATTGAACATTGTAAAGCCAACAAAAGGAATTTCCAGCAACGCTGCAAAAACCGACTTAAGACATTCAAGATTTAAAACCCACCAGCCAACAGAATCAAGAATTGGATCTGCAACAGAAGTGAGCATAGAAAACAGCAGTGTAAGCAGAATAAAAGCCGCTTTATTAATTCGGATAAATAGACAAAAAACAGTGATCAAATA
>DEEV01000072.1:28073-28231 GCA_002350445.1 Treponema sp. UBA2869
GCAATTTCTCCCGGATGCGAATTTCCATTCAAAGATTTTAGAATTTTTATTAATAATTTTAACATTTTTTCTCCTTTGTGTATTGACACATTTTATCATAAAGTATATATTAATCAAGCATCGTCAATGATGTGTTGGGCTACTAGCTCAGTAGGTAG
>DEEV01000113.1:0-4026 GCA_002350445.1 Treponema sp. UBA2869
CGAAGAATTTGAACCATCCTGATTTACTAGAGTAGACTTTGCATTTTCATTTGATGTCTGCTGTACGCGTTCCGAGGCTTCTATATTTTTTTGAATGTTTGACTGCTGCTGCATTGCTTCCGTAAGCTGAGCCTGCTGACTGCCGGACATAACTTTTGAAACATTAGACAGCTGGCTATACATTGTCTGAAGGTCAATCGGCTGTATACCCATCTGGTTCCTCTATTTGAGCAGCAGGCGGTTCATAAGCACCGCGCTTACTGAATGCATTATCATAATAGAATGTAACGCCTTTTGTATCCATCTTTACTTCATCAAGAACATCTCGTCNNCACCCTTGGTATCAATCTTAACTTCATCAAGAGCATCGCGAACATAAACTTTTACTCCGGCATAAACATCACCTTCAACCTTAACCTTACCAACAGCCTTAAGCTCTCTTAAACGTGCCTGAATACTGTTGATTTCATCTGTCATAGCTTCAAGTTCCATTGTAATCTGCTGTGTACGTTCACGAAGCTCTTTAAGTTTATCCTCTTTTTCCTGAGGAAGCTTTTTACGAAGCTTTTTCTGCTGCTCCAGAGTCTGTATGTCGAGGTCGCAGTTTTCGAATTCTTTTGTAGATTTTGCCTGCTTTGCCTGAAGTTCTTCCAGACGTTTTTTTGCGCGCGGGTCAACACCAACTTCAAGAATTGTTTCGGTACCTCCTCCCGGAGAACCAACTTTTCTTGCACAAATTTCCTCAGTTGCCATTAAATGACCACCAATAATCTGTGCTTTTTTACCGCGCAAAATAATATTTTTCATTGCAGTAACGTTCGAATTTACAATCGAATCATTAACAATGATATTTTCTTCAACTTCTACTGTTGTATCGTTAATAAACTTAGCCCAAAGAGACTTTCCAGCCTTTACAAAACCTTCGCCTTTTCCAAATATACCGTTGCGTACAATAATGTTTCCGGTAGCTTCAAGCCGTGACTTATCGACAATTCCGCCAATTTCAATATTTGTAGCTTCAATTTTATAGCCTTCTTCGACGTTACCTTTAACAATAACAGTTCCGACAAATTTAATATCACCGGTTTTAACATTAACCGCATCAAGATATTTAACTGGTTCAACAGTAACCTTGCCGTTTACAAGCATTACTTCGCCGTCTACAGTAGCCTTAAGTGTAACTCCATCTCGGTCAAGCTCTACATTTGCACCAAACTGAACCTGAATGTCTTTTCCGTTTTTTGCTTCCAGATAGCGGCCAAACAAAGTCTTTCCACCTGTTCCACGCTCCGGAGGAATTTTTACAGCAAGAGGCTGACCTGCAATAACGTTCTGAATATTATTAAGTTTTTTATAGTTTACGTTACCAGATTCAGAAACTTCGGCCTTAAGCTTTTTAGGGTCAGTTTCAAAATTATATGAAATATATGCATCGTTACCGTCTTTTGGAAGTACAGCGTTGGCAACTTCAAACGGAACGTTATAAACAGGATTATCAACAAATTCAATGATTTTTTCCATGTTAAAGCATGGTTCAATAACGCCCTGCTGCGAAAGCGCACGCTTAATCATATCTACAGATGCTTCTGAACCACTCATAGAAGGAGGCGAAACAACAACCGAACCGGACATTTCGTCTTTAGAAACTTCAATTCCAATTACAACGTCACCGGCTGCAACATGCTTGTACATACCGATTCGTTCATATTCGTTATTTGTACCCTGCTTAACAAGCTTTTTAATTAAATCTTCATCAAAATCAAGAGTATCCTGACGTTTTACATCTTCCAGAACTTCTTTAAGTTCTACAGGTGTTCCTTCTCCAACCGGCAAAACAATCTTAAGCATAATATCGGTACCAAAATGGCGTACATAGTAAAGTCCGTCTTTGCTCTGAATCTGTTCTGCTTCTGAATCTTCACCGTCAACGGCAGCACCACCAGCGGCATGCTTAACCTTTATAACAATAGTTGTCGGATCCTGATAAATTTTAAGCTTCCATGGCTTTTTTCCAAGTCCTAAAAAACCGTCGCTGCCTCTTTCAAGAATTTCGTATTGAAGGCTCGATGCCTTAACATCAAGCTGAACGGCCGCATCTGCAAGAGCTTCATCAATTGTGTCCGCATGAACATCAACATGATTCAGTTCCTTGTCAACCGCAAGACGAGAAATCATTTCTTCACGAATCTGATCAAGAGTTACCATTTAACCTTAGATAATTCCTTTGCGAAGATTAGTCAACTTAGCCCTTAAACGAAGGTTTGCTTTTGTATGAAGCTGAGAAATACGAGATTCACTTACGTCCAGAACTTCTCCAATTTCTTTAAATGTAAGGTCTTCGTGATAGTAAAGAACAATTACCATTTTTTCTTTTTCCGGAAGCTCACTTATTGCCTGTGCAATTACCTTTCGAATCTCTTCGCGCTCTGCAATTACATCAGGATTAAGGCTTGCTGGTGCTTCGATATTATTTCCGATTGACATATTGTCGTTATCATCACCGGAATACCACACGTCATTAAGAGAAAGCACACTTGTTCCCGAAACCTTCATTACCGTTCGATGATATTCATCTTCGCTCATATTCATTGAGCCGGCAATTTCTGTATCGGTTGCTGTTCGTCCAAGTTTTGATTCAAGCGTTACAATTGCGTCTTCAATTTCACGTGATTTCTGACGTACAGAACGAGGAACCCAGTCTATCTGACGAAGTTCATCAAAAATGGCACCGCGGATACGTGTTACTGCATAAGTCTTAAACTTTACGTTCTTTGCAGTATCGTATTTATTAATAGCATCAAGCAGACCAAACTGTCCGTAACCAACTAAATCATCAAATTCGACGCTGGCAGGAAGACCTACGGCCACTTTTCCTGCAACGTATTTTACAAGAGGCATATACTGCCGTATAAATTTATCTCGTAAAGCGGGAGATCTAGTCTTTTTAAATTCATCCCAAAGATCATCTTCTTCTTGTTCGTCATTTATTGGCATAACTTACCCTCTTTATCAAGAATTATCGTCTGACAAAACAGAACTGATTGCCTTTGCCATAAGCGCGGCATCTTTTATTTCCGCACCTTCTCCATCACCCTTTCCGGTACGAGAAGATGAAACAAATTCTTCTTCGGTTCCAACATCATCATTACTGCCGGAATGACTTGGACTGTCTAAAGCAAAATTGCTCATATCCGGCAGAATATCAAGTTCATCATCTTTTGAACCTGATGATGAAGCACCTGTTGAAACAGACTGAACTTCCGCAGAAGCAACAGCCTCTTTTCCAGAAACATTCTGAAATGTTTCTTTTGGTTTAATAGGAACAAAACCATTATCAGAGGCATTTGCATTTTCGCTCTGAACGGCATTTTCCGATTTTGGCATTTCACTGTCATTCTTTTCAGGTTCATGTTCCCGAGTTGAATGAACAGCAGCTGATCCCGATCTTTTTAAATCAGAATCATTAAGCATCTGATGATTTTCGCCTACGATAAAACGGTTCTGACTTTCTCCCGGAGGAAGTTCTTCATCCTGAATTGTGATATCAACCATCCGGCCATTTGAAGAAGCCGGAGCCGATACAGAAACCGTATCGCCGCCAAATTCACTTGTGCTTCCCTGATCATCCAGAAAATGACTGAATACAAAATCAATTCCAAAACCAAGCAGAGCAAAACAAAGTGAAAAAACAAACGCTTTAAATAATATGGATAAAATTGAAGAATGAGAAAAAAGACCAAATACGAATGACAATAAAAATCCGCACACCGCAAAAGCAGCTACAAATTTTACATTTCGCACTTTTCTCCTCCCAATATATACCCGTTAATATTATATACCATAATGTAAAAAAAAAACAGAAAATCTTTTATTTTTTACATCAGACCTCAAAAAATCAGTTTTTTTTCTTGCTCAAGAACTTTTTAAGGAAACTTGCAACGCCTTCATTCAAAACCGGCTCAGTTTTTTCAATTCTTCCTACAATATGTTTAAGATAAACTGCAGGTTTAGAAGTTGGATTTACAA
>DEEV01000113.1:4060-8724 GCA_002350445.1 Treponema sp. UBA2869
AAGGTATTCAACTTTATATCCAAGGAACTGGCCTACAATCGTAATAATTCGCTCAGAAATTCGTTTTCCTTCGTCCGGTGAATGAACACGGTTTACAACAAGCTTAATGTTTACAGTGCGGTCAACAATTTCTGTAGTAATTATTTTAATGATTCCGTATGCATCTGTAATGGCAGTTGGCTCAGGAGTTGTAACGACAAAAACTTCGTCTGCGGCAGCAACAAATTGAAGTACGTTGTTGGCAATTCCGGCTCCAGTATCAATTATGATTATGTCTGCATTTCCAAGTGAACTGAACTGCTTTGCAAAATAATCAAGCTCTTCTACACTGAGGTTTGCAATTTTTGAAAAGCCGTTTGCACCTGCAATAAATTTTATGCCGAATTCTGTATCCATGATAATTTCTTTCATGGTCTTCTTTTTATTTATTACATGCATCAGGTTATATTGAGGCACAATATTAAGCAGAACGTTTACGTTTGCCATACCAAGATCGCCGTCAATCAGAATAACTTTTTTGCCAAGCTGGGCATAGGCAATTGCCATATTTACGGCAAAATTTGTTTTTCCAACACCACCTTTACCGCTTGTAATTGCAATAATTCTGGTTGAATGTTCTTTTTTTGATGTAGATGATTTTGGAGCATCATCATTATTCAACAATTCCTTTAATCCTTCTGCCTGTTCTTCCATATTATTTTACTCCTGAATATGACCTCTTACGGCTTATCTTGCAAATTTATCTTCAATATGAACTCTGTCTATTTTAAAATTCTCAAGGCGCATCAAAAACCAGACTGGGTCTGCATTTACAATGCACTGAGAAATCTGCTGACCTGTTGTAAGATAAGAAAGTTCTTTATGTCTTTCGCTTACAACGCTTATTATATTTCCAAACTGCGAAGATTCATCGCATTTTGTAATTATAACCGAACTGTAGCCAAACGGCTCATAATTTTGCATTATATTCTGCAAATCGCGTGCTTTTGTAGATGCAGTTACAGCAAGCGAAATATCCGGATTCATTCCGGGAACATCAAGAAGCATTTTCATTTTTGCTATGTGAGTTGCATCGTTTGGGCTGAATCCTGAGGTATCTATAAAAATGGCATCCATATTTTCGCGGTTCTGCTCATAAAGTGTCTGAAGGTCTTCCGGTTTTTCTGCCTTAAGAACATTATAGTTCATAAGTTCGCCCCAGCGCGAAAGCTGCTCCATGGCACCAACCCTCATGGAATCGGTTGTAATAAAGCATATTTCTGCCTTTTTATTTTGATTCTTAAACTGAATTATAAACTGAGCAGCAAGCTTAACAAGAGTTGTTGTTTTACCTACCCCGGTTGGTCCAACAATAATAACAACATGCGGCGGACGATGAGGCTTTTCCTGATGAATAGAAATGCTTTCTCCAATCCAGTCTACGACACGGCGTTCAACAAGTTCAAAATCTTCCAGCTGTTCAAGAGAAAATTCATTGCGGATTTTATCGCTTATCATATTTATATAAGAAAGCGTAAAATCGTTATCGCTGAGCATCTGTTCAATTTTTAAGATGCTTTCCGGTTTTTCGGCTGTACCAACCGGCATTTTTGAAAATTTATCGTCAATTTCGGTTTTAAGATCTTCTATAGTTTTATTAAGCTGTTTTATTGTTGCAGTTACAAGTGTAGAACTTTGCTTTTCAAGAAAAGCTTCACGATTTTTTTCCATCTGTTCTTCTTCTCTTTTACGGTCAGCAAAATAATTGTCCGGATTATAAGAATTCTGATGATTTACAACATAAGTAAGCTTTGTAACAGGTTTCTGACGCAATTTAAAAAGTCCGCAGGCTACCCAGTCGGTTGCCTTGTCTACAATGCGGTAATCATTACCATACAGCTTGTAAAGCTTATCTCTGCAGTCTTCCAGAGAATTGCCTGTAATTGTCAGACGATTAATATCTTCGTACCCCATATCTCTACCTTTTTAACTTTCAGCACTTATTTCATCTATAATTTCAACAGAAACATTAGTTCCCGCTGCATACATTTCCATATCGGAAATTACAACAACACCCGGCTGTTCGCGTTCAATAGAAGCCCTTACAAGCTGACGAACTGCGCTTACACAAAGAATTACAGGCATATAGCCAAGGTTATTGAATTTTGCAAGTGAATTGCTTACCGCAGTAATCCATTTACGGTGATCAACAGGGTCAAATGCTACATACGGCTTTGAACCGTCCTGAGGATAATATGCCTTGTCTGCAATAAGCTCTGAAAGTTCCTGAGAAAGCCGCATTACCCTGATTTTCTTGTCGTTCGGGTCAGCATACTGCATACAAATCTGAAGTCCTAATGCTTCGCGGACTTTTGCAGTTAAATCCCATGGATTATGTGAAACCGATGCATAATTTGCCATTGTCTCTAAAATCTTTATGTAGTTACGTATAGAAACCTTTTCTTCAAGAAGATTCTGCATAACCTTTTCGATTGTACCGTATGTAAGCTTTGCAGTATTAAGCACTTCGTCAACAAGAACAGGATTTTTCTCACGCACTTTATCCATAATTACAGAAACTGACTGGCGGTCAAGCATCTGTGCGGCATGAGAACGTATGATTTCGGTAATATGTGTAGAAATAATTGTAGGCGGGTCAACAACTACATAACCTGCACTTTCTGCTTCGCTTCGTCTGTCTTCCGGAAGCCAGATTGCATCCATTCCAAAAGCAGGATCTTTTGTCTGCTCGCCTTTTAACGGCTCTGTAACAGCACCGGTATCCATACACATTAAATAGCCAAGACGGATACTTGCGTGTCCAGCTTCTATTCCTTCAATCTTAAAGGAATAGGTATTTGGATCCAGGGTCATATTATCCTGAATTCGGATTTTTGGAATATCAAAGCCCATATCAAGGCGTGCTTCCGTTCTGATTCTTGTAATGCGTTCAAGAAGTTCTGCACCCTTTTCCTTATCAACAAGAGGAATAAGTGCATAGCCAAGTTCAAGAGAAAGAGGATCCAGCATAACAATATTGCCGGAATCTACAGCATTCTGAGTTTGTGTAGCCTTGTTTTTTTCTTCCTGCTGCTTTGCGGTAATAATTTCTTTCTGTTTTTTCTTTGTAAATGAAACGCCAAGATAAACAAAAAGTGCTCCAATAGGAATGAGTAGAAACTGAGTTCCATTACGCAGTGCAAGAGATGCAACAATAAGAACAATACCGACAATCTGATAAATCTGCCCGTAAGATGTAAATTCCTTTTTGAGCAAATCTTCAAGACGTTCATCAGATTTAGTACCGGTTACAAGAATACCCGTTGCAACTGAAATAATAAGGGTTGGAAGCTGAGAAGTAAGACCATCACCAATTGTGAGTGTAGAATATGTAGAAAGTGCTGAATCAAAATTCATATGATTCATAGCCATTCCAATAATAAAGCCACCCAAAAGGTTTACAACGGTAATAAAGATTCCAGCCTTTACTGAACCTGAAACAAATTTCGAAGAACCATCCATTGCAGAATAAAAGTCTATTTCACGTCTGATTGCAGTTTTAAGTCTTTCTGCTTCAGTTTCGTCAATTACACCGGCATTAAGGCGGTTATCAACATCAAAAAGCTTCTGGTTCATCGAATCCAAACTGAATCGTGCAGCTACTTCGGAAACACGGCTTGCACCTTTTGTTACAACAAGCACCTGGAAAACAATAAGGATTATAAAGATTACAAATCCAATTACGATATTTTTACCGGCAACAATGTTAGCAAAGGCCTGCACCATTGCGCTCTGTTCCGGCGAATAGCCTGCCGCCCTTGCCGGAGACGCAAGAATAAGCCTTGTAGAAGAAATATTTATGGCAAAGCCAAAAAGTGCCTGGAAAAGTGCCACGCGGGGGAACGTCTGAAAGTCAGAAGCACGTGGTGTATAGACAACAACAAGCAGGATTATTATTGAAAATGCAAGATTTAAAATCATGCACAAGTCTATAATAACCTTTGACATCGGGATAAAGAGAAGGAATACAACGAGAACGGCAGCAACTCCTACTGCATTCTGCTGAAGATAATTTAGAATACTTCCCCTACGTTCGTTTGCCATTAAGTCCCCACCCAAGCAATCTACTAATTTTTATCAGAGTTTAGAATTTGAGAGTAAATAAGAGCTATTGCCTTATAATACGTCTCTGGTATTATAGCACCAACTTCTACTTCTGTATATAGTCCGCGGGCCACCGGCTTGTTCTCTACAATCGGAACGTCGTTTTCCCGCGCTATACGCTTTATTGTCTGCGCTATTTCATCTNNTTCGGGAGAATCTGAAACAGCCTGATCGTATTTTAAGGCAACTGCAAAGTGCGTCGGGTTTGTAATAACAACATCCGACTCTGCAACCGCTTTTGGAATATTCTGCGACAAAAGCTGCCTCTGCATCTGCTGAAGCTTACTCTTAACTTCCGGGTCACCTTCCATTTCCTTATACTCTTCTTTCTGTTCCTGCTTTGTCATTTTCATTTCTTCCATAAAGTCATGCTTCTGCACAAAATAATCTGGAATTGCAATAACAAGAAAAAGAACGGAAACAATTATAAGAAGCACTGCCGCCATACCGGCTATGCGTTCAAGCGCACCGCTTATATTTCTGTTTGAAACAATCTGAATGATTACCGGAATATTCTGCCT
>DEEV01000113.1:8771-11989 GCA_002350445.1 Treponema sp. UBA2869
AGTCCTTTTGCAGAAAAAACTGTTTTTTTAAGGTATTCGCCAACCTTAGGAATAATTTTTGAAAATTTAGGCTGAATGGGAGTAAGACTAAAAATAAAGCCTTTAGTCTGAATTATATTACCTGCAATAGCCGCAATAAGTCCAATAAGAGCAATTGGAAGCACACATCTTAAAAAAAAGTTTAAAAAAGCAGACATTAAAACAGGATTTCTTAAGTCTACGGTATTACAGCGACTAAAATAAAAGGTAAGAATTCCTATAAACTGATTTAAAAGATATTTTGAAAGGAAAATAAGCATTATAACGCAGAACAAAAGTATAAGCGCTCCGCTTACTTCCTGACTTTTTGCGACACGCCCTTCTTTACGGGCTTTTTCAAGTTTGTATTCCGACGGTTCTTCGGTTCTTCCCTCTTCTTCTGCAGCCATACGCTATATGCCTCCGCTTATACGTGTAAACAACCGCTGCAGTTCTCCAAAACTATCACGGAAAACTGCAAGGAAGAAATTCAACAAATCCGGAACAACTACTGCAAGAACATAAAACGCAACAAGAATCATAACCGGAAAACCTTCGGAAAGCAGGTTCATCTGAGGAGCCGCTTTTGTAAGAAGGCCTGTACAAACTGTTATTAAAAACAAAGTTCCCATTACAGGAAGCGCAATTACAAGGGCGTTTGCAAACAAAGAGGAAAGTCCCGAAAGAAGAAACTGAATAACTCCTTCGCGGGCTGTTGCAAGAGAAACAGAATTCAGAGAAGAAAAACTTGTTCTAAGAGCACCTACAAAAAGCTTCTGGAACCAGTGATTCTGCATAAACACAAGCATTGCAACAAGGTTAAAAAACTGTCCCATAAGAGGGTTTTCAACCTGCGAAAGCGCATCATAAGCAGAAGCCGCACCAAAACCCATCTGAAAAGCAATAAACTGACCGGCAGAACTAAAGGTTGCAAAAATGATTATTACAAAGAAACCGGTTATTACGCCTATTGCCGCTTCACCAATTAAAATCAGAATGTACAAAAGAGAAAAAACTCCGTCTTCTGAAATGTACGGAGCATACGGAGAAAAATCCATTGTACCAAAACAGAAAAATGCAATGTAACCTGCAAAGGCAACTTTAGCCACACGAGAAACACTTCGCATGGAAAAGAGGGGCAATGTCATAATAAGGGCAAAACAGCGTACATACACAAGTAAAAAAAGAGGCGCCCGAAACAGAATGCTGTTTAACATTGCCATAAATCACCTACTTTGCAAGATCTGGAATCTGATTAAACAGGTTGATTGTATACTGCCCTAGATGAGAAAACATTGTGCCGCCTAAAAAAGCAAGCACAAGAAGAATTACAAGAAGCTTTGGAAGAAATGTAAGAGTCTGTTCCTGAATTGATGTTGTTGCCTGGAAAATTGCAATTATAAGACCAACAATAAGTGCAAGTCCTAGAACAGGAGCAATAAGCATTATAACTTCCTGAATGCCACCCCTGATTAAACTGTTTATAAGTCCCTGTGTCATAAACGCCCCCTAATCCGTCACTTTAAAACTGAATTAAAAAGCTGCTGAGTTAAAAGTCCCCAGCCGTCAACAAGAACAAAAAGAATCAGCTTAAATGGCATGGAAATTTGTACAGGCGGAAGCATCATCATACCCATTGCCATTAAGATTGAAGCAACAACCATATCTATAATGATAAAAGGAATGTAAAGGAAAATTCCTATTACAAAAGCAACTTTAAGTTCATGAAGAATGTAAGCCGGAATTAAAACGTAGGTAGGAACATCATCCATAGTATTCGGCTTTTCAAGGTTTGCCATATTCATAAATGTTACGATATAGCTTGTGTCGTCCTGCATCTGAACATACATAAAAGTACGTAAAGGGGCTTCGGCTTCTTTGTAAGCCTGTTCAAGACCTATCTGACCGTCCGAAAGCGGTTTGTATGATTTTTCGTAAATTTTAGAAAAGGTAGGCCACATTACAAAGATTGTCATAAAAAAAGCAATACCGTTTAAAACCGCGGTAGGCGGAACCTGCTGCAGCGAAAGCGCACGTTTAATAAAGTCCAGAACAATTGAAAAACGCAGGAAAGATGTTACAAGAATAAGGATGCTTGGTGCAAGCGTTAAAACAGTTAAAAGCAGTAAAAGCCTTACAGAAAAAGCAACTTCCTGACCATTTTTTGGCTCTGTAATTTGAATGGCAACATTTGGAACCTGAGGAGCCNNTCATTGTTATTCATTTCTGTATTTCCACGTGCAGGTGAACGCGGAAAATTATTTGCTGTCTGTGCAAAGCCCGAGGAAAAAGCAAAAAGGAACAGGACAACAGAAAATACTTTTAAAAACTTTAACTTCATTTATTGTCTTTCGCCCCTGTTTTCGAACATATTATCCATCTTGCGTTCTGTCTCTGAAAATACGTTCTGAGTTTTGCCTTTTGCCATAAAAAGATTAAGTACATCATTAAAATTAAGCGGATGTTTTGTATTCTGCTTTTTGTCAGCATTCAGATTCATAGCGTTAATAAGCTCTTTATCAGAAATTTCGCCAAGAAGATTAATGCTGCCTTCTGTAACGCCTATTAAATATGCCCTGTCTATAAGCGTAATTACTTCAACACTCTTTCCAGGCGCAATATCTATGTATGCAACACGGCGTAAAAAATCATCATCAGTCTTTACAACATTAGTCTTATTTTTTATAAACCAGAGAACACCATAAATAAGACCAATAACAATTATAAGTACAAAAATCATGCGGATAAACATTCCGACAGAAGAAACTGGTTTTGCTGTCAGTGTTACCTGATTTGAAGCTGATGATGAAGATTCTGCATTGAAAGATGAATTGATTTTCTGTTCAAGCGCAGAGATTTCTGTATTTTGAGAAGATTCATTTGAAGAACCTGCACTATTCTGAGGAAATATGCAAAAACAGGCAGCTGCAAAAAAAACAACCGCCAGATTCTTTTTTAAATTTACCAATTTTTGTCCCACCCTTTAAAAATCGGCTATAAAGATTTCTTTAGCTATTTTATTCCCCGGGCTTAAGCCACAGGGGTTTATTTTAGGTTAATTCGTTAACACGCTCCATAGGAGAAAGAATCTCGGTAACGCGCACACCAAAGTTTTCATCAATGACTACAACTTCTCCCTTGGCAATAGGCTTGTGATTTACAAGAATATCTACAGGTTCACCGGCAAGCTTATCAAGCTC
>DEEV01000113.1:11997-12716 GCA_002350445.1 Treponema sp. UBA2869
GTACCTTCACCCATTCCAAGAATGTCTTTAATTGACTTTTTCGTACGTCCAAGTTCTACGGTCATTTCCATGAAAACATCCATGATAAGACCGATATTTCCCTGTTCACCAGCAGTCATCCCAGCCTGCAAATTAGGATACTGGAGCTGCTGAATATTAGGAACATTCATACCCATATTAACGCCCATATTCTGAGGCATACCCATATTCGGCATTCCGCCCATAGCCATACCTCCCATTCCCATATTCGGCATTCCACCCATCTGCATCTGTGGCATACCCATCTGCGGCATTCCCATCTGAGCACCCATTCCCATATTAGGCTGAGCACCACCTGCAGCAGCGCCGCCAATGTCAACAGGACTAAGACCGCCGTCATCAACAGCACCCATTGCCTTTGAAATTGCCTCGGAAGTATCGCCACCAAGACATTCCCAAATTGTATAAGATGTACCGTCAAGAGTTAATGGATAGCTTACAAGCACAAAGGAACCCTGAGGGAACATAATTGTTGCCTTAGATTCACTCGCAGCCTGAGGAGTTGCATAAGCAAGTCCTTTTATTTTTGAATCAAGTTCAAGAATCTGTGCACTTACATGTGTTGCAATTACTTCTGAAACTACAGAAAGAACCATATCGTCAACTTCTGTAGCCTCTTCGCCGTTTACAAGAGAGAAAATCTTAAGTGCAAGTTCAGTAGAAAGAAGATACTGATGACT
>DEEV01000113.1:12876-15776 GCA_002350445.1 Treponema sp. UBA2869
CGAAAAAGAAGAACTTGTATATTTATTGATATTTTCTTCAAGTTTAGGCTGCAAACTGTTAGATAAATTCTGAAGAGTTGGAACGTCAAACTTGTATGCCGGTCCATTGCTTACATGCCCAGATGAATTTAAACCGTCAATTGACACACCAGAAAGCAAAGCATCAATTTCATCCTGTGAGATTGCACCATCACTCATATGTTTCGTCTCCTTCTACAGAAAGCTCTTCAAACTCGTCTGACTCAACGCTTTCAATTTTTCCTGTAATTTGAACTGCCATTTTTTTACCGACAACACCAGGCTGGCAGTAAAACTTTTTCTTATTTCCTATGCTTAGAGTCAGAGGATCACTGACTTTTATATTAGAAAGACGTACAACATCACCGACACGCAGCGAAAGAACATCTCTTATCGGCAAATTAATAGTTCCAATTTCTGCAACAGTATCCATATCAACAGAAGTAAGCTGCTGCTTAATTGTTCCCAGATACTGAGTAGTAGAACTCTTACGTACAGAAGAGAACCAGAACTGAGATGAAAGTTTTGAGATAATCGGTTCAAGAACGAGGTAAGGAATACAGAAGTTCATCATTCCTTCCTCATCACCTACCTTAGTTTCCAGAGTTACAAGCACAACCATTTCTGTAGGTGGAACAATCTGTGCAAACTGAGGATTTGTTTCAATCTGGGCAAAGCGAGGGCGCAAGTCAATTACCTGAGTCCATGCTTCGCGGATATTTGCAAGAATGCGGACAATAACGCCTTCCATTACTTCCTGTTCAATATCTGTAAGATCGCGGTTTTTATTTCCTGTTGTAGCACCGCGTCCACCAAAAAGACGGTCAATCATACAGAAAGTGATTGCAGGGTCAATTTCCAATACGGCATTTCCTTTAAGAGGGTCCATATTGATTACCGCAAGGGTTGTTGGCGTTGGAATAGAACGGATAAATTCCTCGTAAGTAAGCTGATCTACCGAAGCTACGTGTACATGAACCAGAGAACGCAGCTGTGCAGAAAGAGAAGTTGTTGTTAAACGCGCAAAGGTCTCGTGCATGTTAGAGACCGTACGCAACTGCTCTTTAGAGAACTTATCGGGACGCTTGAAGTCGTAAATCTTTATTTTGCGGGCACTATTAACCGGCTTAAAATCATCAGCATCAGAATCGCCTGAACTGATGGCTGTAAGCAACTGGTCAATCTCGTCCTGTGAAAGAACTTCGTTCATCCAACTCCACCTTTATTAATTCTGCTCAATGACGTCTTTCTGCAAGAAAACAACGTCACGAATTCTTGAACTGCTTAAAATCTTATCATTAATTCCATTTTTTATTTCGTTTTCCAAAGCGTCTTCATTATTCGCATTGCGGATTTCTGATGAAGTTTTGCTATTGAAAAAACGACGGAGGAAAGACTTTAACTCAACCTGTCGCTGTGTAATTTCTGTAGACGTAAGCTTATCATCTTTTTTATAAGCAAGAGCAACGTCTATTCGAACTGTAGCAGGAGGCTCGTCGCATGTTGTTGTCTGAATAAGACCAAGAGAAGTATACCAGTCATAAATTTCTCGCTGACCGGAAACATATTCTTCAGAGGCTGGGATTGCCTGAGCTGTAGTTTTATTGTTACTTGTAATCTTAACAGTTACAACAACTACTACAACAATTACAATAATTGCGGCAAGACCAATAATAATCCACTTTAGTAAACCCGACAGCAAACCGCCGCCGCCACCTTTTTTAGCTGGTGCAGAACCGCTGTCACCGTCATCAAGGTTCAATTCTTCTTCGTCTGCCATTTTCCCTAATCCTCCCACATATAAATCAGAATAACATTAAAAATGCCCTTCGTCTAGGATAATAATATCTACCCGCCTGTTATAAGCCCGACCCTCCGGCGTATCATTTGTGAACTTCGGACGAGTATCGGCATAACCGGCAACGGAAAAACTATTTTCCGTTACTCCATAATCGGCTAAATAATGCAAAACATTAATAGCACGTGCAGCAGAAAGTTCCCAATTACTAGGAAAACCTGTATTTTTTCCGTCCTTGTCTAATACAACAGGAACAGGAACGTTATCTGTATGACCTTCTATTCTAAAACGTCTGTCCTTAAGTTCAGGCATCTTAAAAAATTCTACAAGACGTAAAAGCGTTTCCCGTGATTCTTCTATATTTAATTCGGCACTGCCCTCTTCAAAAAAATTATCTGTAAGAAGTGTAATAATAAGACCGCGCTCATCACTTGTGATTGTAATTTTATTTGTTTTTTTCTCCGGAGCAAAAAGACTTACAGCCTTCTTTTTTGCCATACCAAGAGATTTTCCTTTTTCAAGGGAAGGAAGCGAGTTAATCTGATTTCCTAAATCTGAAAGCTGTCCGGAAGACAATGAAAAACCACCGTTTGTGGTTTCTGTTTCCTGCATCTGAAGACTCTGGGTAATAGTAGCCATAGTCGTAACATCAACTTCCGAAGGATCGTACAACATTACGAAGAAGCAGAGCATAAGCGTAATCATGTCACCATAAGTACCTTGCCAGGCGCTCGATGGTTTTTCAGGCTCTTTAGCTTTCTTTCCCATTTTTACCTACCGACCTTATCTATTAATCCTTAAGAACATCAGCTTCAATAGCCTTTCTTGAAACTGGATCAAGATAAGTAAGAAGTTTCTGTGCCATAATACGAGGGTTTTCACCTGCCTGAATTGCAAGTACACCTTCAATAATCATTTCTTTTGAACGCATTTCCTGTGCGTTATGAGCAAGGAGCTTTGTAGCAAAAGGAGTAATCAACCAGTTGGCCATCATAGATCCGTACAATGTTGTAATCAAAGCAACGGCCATGTTAGGACCAAGAGAAGACTTATCTTCGAGGTTGTTCAACATACCAATAAGACC
>DEEV01000113.1:16066-16648 GCA_002350445.1 Treponema sp. UBA2869
GCCTGTTTTAAAGGAGCAGCAATGAACATTGCAAAGTATGAACCACCGATTGTCATGGCTGCAGAAGGAACATCGATAATTCCACCTAATGTACCACCAGACGTAACTACTGACATGACGATCATGGCAGCACCACCAACGATACCAATAATACTTGCTATATCCATTATAAGACCTCTTGTCTTTCGACACCGATATTTCTACGGTATTCGATAATTTTTTCTATAAGTTCTTCGGGGGAATTTTTGACAATGATTTTACGACCAGACAACATAGTCAAAGTCAAATCTGGAACAGATTCCATACTTTCAATCATGTGCGGATTCACCCAATATTTTTTCCCATCTAACCGCAATACATCAATCATATGATTTTATCCATTTAGATTAACGGAGTTTTTAAAATGTCATTTAACATTATATTCTTTTTTTTCCATATTTCAATTAAAAAAGTATTTTTTTTAAATAAAAATAACGAATTTTATAATTTTTCGTTATAGAACAATTTGTTAATATCATTTTTTTAATGCATGGTTTAATATAAGCGTATGAACGAAACAAAACCTCTTATTTTTATTATTGA
>DEEV01000113.1:16689-17304 GCA_002350445.1 Treponema sp. UBA2869
TGAAATGGAAACAGAAGCGTTTTTTAATGCAGAAGATGCTGTAACAAGGCTTAATGATTCTGCATTACGAAAGCCGGACCTGATTATTCTTGACTTGAATTTACCCGGAATGAGTGGCTTTGATTTTTTAAAAGTTCTAAAAGAAAAACTTGATACAAACGCACCGAATGTAATTATACTTTCTGCACGGGATGCAGACGAAGACATAATAAAAGGACTGGGACTTGGAGCAGATGAATTTGTTACAAAACCGTTTTCTCCGGGTGTTCTTGCCGCCAGAGTAAATGCAAATTTACGCCGTCAGATTTCTGCAAATGCAAAGGCAGAAGCTTCAATTCAGTTTGATGACTTTACCCTTCTTTTAAACAGCTGTGTATTAAAATACGGAACAGAAAAAATTCCGCTTTCTACAAAAGAATACGAAGTGCTTGAATATCTTGTAAAACACGCCGGCCAGACACTTTCTCCGGAACAGATTTATGATGATGTATGGAAAATGCAGTTTGGCGACATTACAGCCGTAGCTGTTTACGTACAAAGGCTGCGCAAAAAGCTGGACAGAAACAACGGAAAAAATGAATATATAAAAACCGTTTTTGGCGAAGGCTATGTATT
>DEEV01000113.1:17321-26717 GCA_002350445.1 Treponema sp. UBA2869
ATTTTCGGAAGATTGCATAAGGAGAACTTCGAATGACCATTAAAAAACAGTTTACATCGCTTATAATAGTTATAATTGCAATTCCTGTTATATGCATGCTGTATATGGCAACAATGCATTACATAAGAAAATCTGACCGCATTCTTATAAAAGGTTACAAAGAACTTCGCAAGATGGAAGCCAGCAGGTTTTCAAAAAACGAATGGGACAACATTTACAGAATCTGCGAGAACCTTCCGCCAGACGTAGAATGCGCACTGCTTGCTGATGACAACACCGTTCTTTTTTCTTCAATTTCGGAAATTAAAAAGGAAAATATTCTTATGTACGATGAATTATGCTCGCTTTTGTATAGAACAAGCAAGACATATTTTTATCAGTTTACATCGCCGCCTATAGGCGAACAAAAAGTTGTACTCATAACAAGAATAGCACGACGGGCAGTTCCGCAAAGGAGACCAGAAAATACAATAAGAACGCTCATAATTATTTTGATTTCTTTTGTAATTTTATGTGCGCTTCTTACTTCGAAAATCGCAAAAAACGTATTTGATTCAATCATTCACCTGGAAAACTGTACGCACCAGATTGCAAACGGAAACCTGAACGTAGAACTTACTACTCCCAAGAATAAAATTAAAAAAAATGAAATTACATCGCTTGCAGAAAGTCTTGAAAAAATGCGTCTGGAACTTGCAGACAGTCAGAATCGGAGAAACCGCTTTATTATGGGAATAAGCCACGACTTAAGAACTCCGGTTGCAATTATTAAAGGCTACACAGAAGCTATAATTGATGATGTAATCTCAGAAAAAAAAGAAATAAAAAACACAATGGAGCTTATTAATACTAAAGCCGCTCAGCTGGAAAATATGATTAATTCGCTCATAAACTTTGTAAAGCTGAATGATAATGAACTNNTGCGCAAAGATTTCCAGAAAGAATCAATTGGAAAGCTTGTAAAAGAATTTGCAAAAGATTCTGAATTAACGTCCGCTGTTTTTAAGCGAAAATTTTCTTCCAGCATAGACATACCGGAAAATATAATGGTTCCGCTGGACAAACAGCTTGTAACACGCGCACTGGAAAACCTTGTTTCAAATGCTATACGCTACTCCGAAGAAAATGATGAAATTTCTATAAATGCACACTACAACGACGAAAAAATTATAATTGAAGTTTCGGATACAGGAATTGGAATAGAACAAAAAGATCTTAGCCACATTTTTGACCTTTTTTACCGCGGAACAAATTCAAGGCGGGAAGAAGGAATAGGAATAGGACTTTCTGTTGTAAAGAGTATAATTGACAGCCACAACTGGAAAATAAGCGTTACTTCTAAGAAAAATGAAGGAACCACTTTTACAATTACAATTCCAGCTGCTCAAGAAACCTGTTAAGAAAAAGAATGCCGTCTTTATTCAGAGAATAAGTTTTAGTTCCGTCGCGGCTGGTAATTTCTGCAAGATTTTTCTGCTTCCATTGTACAAAAAGTCTTTCAGCCGCCGGCGGAAAATCTTCTGCAAAAATTACTTTATAATCTTCTTCACTTACACCGGAAAGTTTTCTTAAACCCATCATAAAAAATTCAAAACGTGAGGTTTCTTTTGAAATTTTTTCTACACTGCGGGGAAAAAGATTGTTTTTAGCAGAAGGGTTATAATTCAGCCAGAATTCAATATATTTTTTTATATCATTTGTGATTGTATAGCGCACGCCGCTTGCATTTTCATTATAAATTGTACCGGTTGCTCCGCTTCCAAAGCCATAATAATCCTTATGATTCCAGTAAGAAAGATTATGAAGACATTCTTCGCCTTTTTTTGCAAAATTAGAAACTTCGTACTGATAAAATCCGTTTTTTTCAAGAAAACTTCGCGCCGAAAGCCACATTTTATCTGCACTATCATAGTCATAATCAAGAACGCCGTTTTCAAGCTCCTGACCAAAAGGAGTTTTTTCTTCGATTGTAAGGGAATACATGGAAATATGAGAGGCGCCGGAATTAACGCCTGTTTGTAACGCGCCTAAAAAAGTGTTTTCGGTCTCGAGGGGAAGCGCACTTATAAAATCAAGTGAAAGTTTTTTTCCTTTAGAACACCAGAAGCGTTTAAAAAGTTCAAGAGCGCGCAAATTTGCAGCTGAATCTGCACGCCGCCCTGCCCGTTTTAAAACCTCATCATTCATGCTTTGAATTCCGCACGAAATACGATTTACACCGGCCAAATCCAGCGCCGACAGCAGTTCTTCCGTAACATCATCAGAATTCACTTCAAAGGAAATTTCTGCATTTTCTGTAAGTACACAGGCTTTGTTTATTGCTTCAAAAATTTTAGTAATTTGACGCGGTGTTAAAAGGCTTGGCGTTCCACCGCCTACATAAACAGTATTTACACAAACGCCGGAAAGCGTGNNTAGAAATTTCATTACAAAGAGCTTTTACATAAGAATCGGGAACAAAAGGCTGAACTGAGTTGAAGTTATTACAAAAACTACTGCACTTTACACTAAAAAAATCACAATAGCGGCATTTTGAAATACAAAAAGGAATGTGAATGTAAACTGAATAAGTTTTTTCCATTTATTTATACAGAATTCAAAGATTAAAAAAATCTGAATTTATTAAATGGAAAATAACACACAAGGGCTTTTGCGTTAATCTGAGAGCGTTTCACAACACCCCAAAGTCTTGAATCATCTGCATCTTTACGATAATCGCTAAGAACAAAATATTCGTCTTCGCCAAGAGTAATTTCATCGAACGAACCTTTTACGCCAATTGAACCATCCCAAGATGCAGGAGGTGCATAAAAAGTTACATTGTAAGGCTTTTGGGAAACTTCAAATTCTGTAAGAAAATGTTTTTCGCCATTAGTTGGTTTTACATAAACAACATAATCGCGCATGTAAAAAGTATCTCCCGGAACAGCAACAATACGGCGCAACTGAGACTTTGTTCCCGGAAAGCGGTCATTTTCGGTTAAAGAAAACTGCTGAGCAGTAAAAAATCTGAATGCAAGATTAAAAATATGTTTAGGTGCAGAAAGTTTTTTGTGATATCTGGAATTAATAAGGACAACATCTCCACGTTCACATTTTGTAACAATCGGAGAACACATTACAAAACCGTTTTTAGGAATATCAGGAAGCATTGAATCTGAAACCTGGCGTACCGGAAAAATCAAAAAAGATATTATAAGCGTTACTAAAACAAACAGAATTAATACAAAAAAAATTGTATGTCCGGCCTTACGCTGCTTTTCTTTCTTTAACTGATAAGAATACTTTAAAATTTCTCTGTTCATTTTAACTCCGGCGGCAGCTCAAACATTCTGAACGCCACAAAATTCAACTGATAAGGTTCGAACTAAAAACAAAAACACGAACCCGCCTTTTAAAATACCACAAACTAAAGTAACTTACAATAACAAGGGTTGTTTGTAACTTGAAAGCAAGTGCCGTATACCTTATAATATAACATTATGGCTGAAGCAGGAAAGTTGATTGCAGAAAATAGAAAGGCTCGCTTTGATTACTTTGTAGAAGATACATACGAATGTGGTGTTGTACTTGAAGGAACAGAAGTAAAATCTGTAAAAAACGGAAACATTTCTTTTCCGGACGCATTTGCAGAAATTATTTCCGGTGAAGTATGGATTAAAAATTTTCATATTTCAGAATATTCGTTTTCTTCTATATTTAATCACAATCCTGACAGACCAAAAAAACTGCTTCTTCATTCCGAGGAAATAAAAAGACTTACGCGGAAAGTTGAAGAAAAAGGTTACACTCTGGTGCCATTAAGCGTGTACCTTAAAAACGGCAGGGTAAAAATTTCGCTGGGAGTCTGCAAAGGTAAAAAGCAGTTCGACAAACGTGCTTCCATAAAAGAGCGCGATGTTCAGCGTGATATACAGAGGGAATTCTCGAAAAATCTGAGAGGATAATTTGAGGAAAAGTTTAATAAAAAAAGTTTTTGCTTTTACATTTCTTTTCTCTTTAATAAGCCTTTTTGTGGCGGCGCAGTCCTACAATATTGATTACTACGGAATTGTATCTTCGGACATTGAACCGAACATGGCAAAAATGACCAGTGACCTCTATTATACTCAACTTTCAGAAATCAATAATTTTTCGATTACAGATAAACGCACAGCGGCAAGCATGACTCAATCTCCATCTGTAGATTCGTATTCTGCTCTGGCGCTTTCGTTTTACGCAGAAATTGCAAAAGACAGCGACGGTGCAAGCTGGAAAACAACACTGCACGTTGTTGATAAAAGCAAAAACGAAGAACACACGCTTACACGCCAATATGATTCATTTTATAAAATCCTTATGGAACCAAAATCTGCCCTTCAGGATTCAATCCGTAAACTTATAGAAAATAACGCTTCCGGTCAGGGCATTACAGAAGCTCCAATAAAACAAGAAGAAAGCGCTCCTAAGGCAAACAAGGTTTCAACAGAATCACTTTCGGGAACCTGGAAAGGCGAAGAAAACATAGACAAAATAGTTATTTTACGCGGTGGCCGCGGCTTTGTAATTTTTAATAACGGCGCATCAATGAACATTACAATCTCGCTTTCAGACAATCAGGATTCTCAGCAGATTCTTGTAACTCAAAGCGGGCGTTCAAACGCTTCTTACTACCCTGACCTTCCAAGAACAATTGCACTTAGCGCAGCAGTTACGGCAGATCCTATTCAGTGGACACTTGTACTTTCAGAAAACAACAGGCTTACAGGCTATAAAAAGACACTGCTTCCTTCCGAGGATTCTTATAAAATTGGAACAGTTCAGGTAGAATGGAATAAAATTAATTAAATCTGTGGTAAATCGTAAACAGGGATTCCCGCGATTACTTCTGCGTGGTCGCGTTCAAAGCTGATATTTCCATTATTAATATCACTCATAAACATAATTACAGCGCTCATAATCATAAAAAATGCCGCAATCATCTTGCAATATTTTTCGCCAAGAAAAACACACTGTTCGTGGTAAAGAATTGTACCGGTATCATAAAGTGTTGTCTGTGCCGGTTTTAGACCTGTAATTTTTACAAGTTTTTCTCCGTCACTTACATAATCAAGTTTACGTGCATAAGCGGCAATTACAGCCTTATCGTTCTGCAAGGCTGTAAGCTCAAGCTGGAGCTCGCTGTTAATATTTTGAATTTCAGTTGTTCTAAGACTTATAATTCTTTTCTGTTCTTCAAGCTGAGAATAACAGCGCAGACTATTCTGCCCTACAGTTAAAGAAATAAGCACATAAACTACAGTTCCAATCAATATAGAAAACAAATACTTTGCACGTTTCATAATTACTAGATTATCGACAAACATTTCTGTTTTCTGAATTGAAAAAGTATGTTATAATAATAAAAACAGACTTAAAAATATTTGTATTTTTTTAGGGAATTTCAGCCGATAATTAAAGTATAGATATATTTAACATAGAGAGGAACACATATGGGCAAATCTGATGATATCACAAATGAACTTGAAAGCTATGGAGTCTGGGTAAAACAGCCATCTGACTCTGAAACACAAAGCCCTGCAGAAGAAAACTCTTTTGATCTTCCGGATGTTGGAGAACCAGCAGAAGGTTTTGAAAACTCAGATTTTTCTGATATGTTCAAAGATGACTTCGGCAATGATGACGACACAACCCTTTCTACTGATGAACTTGCAAATATAACAGGAACAGCAGATGTTTCTATAGAACAGGTTGATGCACCTGATACATCAGATGACGCATCAGATTTTGCAATGCCAGATACGGCAGCAAACACTGCAACAGAAGACATTACATTTGAACCGTTAAATGCGGACGAAACAATTTCTGATAATACCCAGGAAGTTACATTCGACGAACCGGCAGAAGAAGTTTCTGAAACACCTGCAGAAGATGTTACAGACAGTTTTGGTTCTGACGAAGAAGTTTCTCTTGATGATTTTATGGACGGCGGTTTCTCTGATGATTCTGTAGCAAGCGGCAACAACGGCTACGAACCAGGAAAAGAACCTAAAAACGAAGTTCCAGTAAGCACAGAAACCGAAGAACTCTCTCTTGATGATTTTATAGACGGAGACTTTGAATCTGCTCCGGAAGAAGCAAAAACAGAAGAAATTGATGAAGATGTTCAGCCTCTGGATATGGATTTAACATTTGATGATTCAGCAGATGCTATAGAAACAGTCGAAAATTTTGATATAACAGAAGCAATATCCGACGAGGATGATGCAGAAGAAAATACAGAAACTGTTGATACAAATGAGACAGAAGAAGTTTCTATTGATGATTTTGATACAGGCTTTAGCGCAGAAGAACCTGCCGCTTCAGAAGAAGTTTCTTCAGCTTCATCAGAAAACTTGAATACAGAAGATGTAGATCTTTCTGACTTTGGAATTGATTCATCGGCAGAAGAAACACCTATTGTACAGGATGTAGAAGAATCTAAAAAAGATGACGAAGTTGTAGACTTTGACCTTTCAGTAGGCAACGAAGACACTTCATCAGCACCTGTAGTAAACGAAGTAAAAGAAGAAAAGACAGAAGAAGCAGATCCTGCAAAAACACCTGTCGAAACATCACTTTTACAGCAGATTGTAGCAGATCTTTCCGGCTTAAAAGACGAAATCAATCAGCTTAAATCTAACCTTGCAGAAATTAAAGCTGCAGAAAGAGGTCAGACAGAAGCTACCCCCTCTGATAATCTTGCAGGAATCGTTGATACAGAGCCTGCAGACGAAGGTGGATTCTTTAGTGACGATGGCTCGGATGACACTATAGCGCTTTCCGGCGATGAACTTTCTAACATTATGAATTCAGCAGATTTTTCTACTGCAGAAGGTGATGTAGAACCGGATGTTGTAGAAGAAAGTGAACCTGAAATTGAAGAAACAGCAATAGATGAATCTGAAATTGCAGAAGAATCAGCCACAGAAGAACCGGTTATTGAAGAATCTGTAGCTGCAGAAGAGCCTGTAATTGAAGAAACAAACGACATGCCTGTAACTGACGCTGTAGAACAGCTTTCAGAAAAAGAAACAGACGATTTTTCTGCTCAGATAGGCCTTTCGGATGATGATACATTAATTCAGGAATCTATTCAGGACACAATTCAGGAAGATATTTCTGATGATATGAACGAAGATTTTAGTTTTGACTATGAAAACGAAAATCTTGAAGAGCCTGTAATTGACAATATTTCAATTGATGAAGAAACAGATGACCTTCCTGACGAAATTTCAATTCCAAAATCAGACGACATTCTGGTTGAATCAAACGACTCTGATTTTATGGACACTGTAAAAGACAACACAGAGACAGAAATTGAATCTATAGAAGAAGAAACAGAATTTGATACAACAGAAGAAGTTATTGAAGAATCTGAATCATTTACAACAGAAGATTCTTCTGAAGATTACCAGATAAACGAACCTGTTTCAGAAGAAGAACTCAGCTTTACAAGCACTGATGATTTTTCTGAAGAGCCAGTCATCGAAGATACAGCTACAGAAAGTGCTGCTGACGAAACAAGCTTCCCTACTACAGACGACTTTGCTTCAGAAACAACAGAAGCATCTGAACCTGTTTTAGACAATGAACCTGCTGCAGCAGACGATGACATTCCTACTGTAGACAAGCTTATTAATGATGACGAACTTGAAAATCCAGATGTAATTGATGAACCGGTTACAGAAGAAGCAGAAGCATCTATTTCGGACGATGAAACTTCAGAAAATGAATCATTTGATGAAATTGACAATCTGAACAATGACCTTTCTTCTGGTAATTTGAACTATCTTACAACAGAAGAAAAAGAAAGTTCAGATATGTCAGATTCAATCATCGAAAGCGCAGATAACGGCGGTCTTAATTCAGACTTAAAGCAGGACATTAAATCTGTTCTTCTTTATATGGATCAGCTGCTTGAAAATCTTCCTGAAGAAAAAATAGTTGAATTTGCAAAATCAGAAGAATTTACAACATACAAAAAGCTTTTCAACGAATTAGGATTATCTTAATATGGGATTACTTGCATCCGCAGAAGCTAATCTTTTTAAGCAGACAAAAGGATTAGCTTTTTGTGCTTTAACTAAAAAATACAATTTGAATATGTTTGCAATTCTTACAAAAAACTGTTCAAATTATTTTATTAACCAAAGCATAGGCTTTGACGGGGAATCTCTTTTAAAATCATATTCTACGCAGTCGTTTTGGGAAGGAACCATTCTTGACGAAGAAAAACTTTATAAATTTTCAAAACAAGATGGAAGTATAAACACTCTTCTTCAGTTTTTATCTTCAAAAATGAATGAAAAAATAAAGTTTGCAGAAATTTTCCGAAGCGGAAGCAATATCTTTATAAGCGTAAATTCTCAGATTACTCAGGAACTAAAGCAGGACTTAAAATTACTNNCTTTGCAATAAAGACAAAGAAGAACTGCTTACAAGCAATGATAAAGGCAGAAAAATTAATATAAATTTCAGCGAAGCAATTTCATCATATTTAGAAATGAACTGCAAAGATTCTGAACTTGCCGCTTGTGCAGAAAAAGCGCTGTTTTTTGCCCTTCTTTCAAAACTCTGTAAACTTTGCGACTGTGATAAATACAATTATTCAGTGCAGGACAAATCACTAAGCGTTCTTTTTAAAGGAACTGACGTTTCAGAAAACCTTTTGGTTTATCACCTTGTTATGAATTTTAAGGAATTAATCGGAAATTCTGCCGAAATAATTGATATAGAAATATCCGGAGATTTTTAATTTGGAAATTAAAATTTTCTGTGCAAAAAACGGAGAAGAAACAGCATCTTGCGACGGGATTTTTCTACATTCGTCTTATTCACCGGTAAACGAAGCAAAACGTTTTGCCCAGACTCTGGAAATTCCTTTTGATGCAAAAACAATAGTAATAACAGAACCAGCCCTTTCCTATTGTACGGAATATCTTAAAGAAAGATTTTCCGAAAAAAAAATTGGAATAATAAGATATGTTCCTCAGTTTTGTGATTATAACTGCAAAGCTGATTTTGTAATTAATTATTTTGAACACGAAAATAACTTTGACACAGAGCTTTTTAACTACTTTGGCGAAGAAGAATTATTTTGTACTTTTTTTGCAAGCTGGAAAGCATCTGAAAAAGTTTTTGAAAAAATTAATACTGCGGTTTGGAAAAGCATAAAACTTGCAATGCAAAAGGCAAAAACACTTTTAGTTACCCGCGAATTCTTTGAAAAAAAATGGCTGATTAATTCCTGCAATTTTGCAAAATATGCATCAGGCAAAAACTTTGTAAGCTTTAATTCAAAAATTAAAAAGCCGGTACTTATATGCGCTTCTGGTCCAAGCTTAAAAGATTCACTAAAAATCATTAAAGATACCA
>DEEV01000113.1:26725-34430 GCA_002350445.1 Treponema sp. UBA2869
AAAGATTTTTTATAATTTGTCTTTCGTCTGCCCTTTCTGTTCTTTTGTATAATAAAATTATTCCTGACATGTGCATTTCTACAGACGGCGGCTGGTGGGCAGGAAATCACCTTAAACCGCTTATAAATAATCCAGAAATTCCCCTTGCACTGCCACCGGAAGCTTTCTGCAAAAAATCAATTTTAAAGAACCAAAAAATTATTCCTTTAACATATTCAGACGGAGCCTCAAACCTTATAAGCAGCAACGTACCTTTTGTTTTTATAAACTCTGAACGTAACGGTACAGTAAGTGGAACAGCCCTAAGTTTTGCAGAAACTTATTCAGATTTTCCAGTTTTTTTCTGTGGACTTGATATGGCAAATTACAAAGGTAAGTCGCACTGTAAACCGAATATGAACGAAATTCTTACGCTTGTAACATTGAACAGACTCAAAAACAACGAAACGCTTCTGGTAAAATCGAGCATTAACGAGGAAAGTCTTGCAATTTACCGCGAATGGTTTATAAATCACAATTGCAAAAACACAACATACAGAGTAATTTGCGATGCAAAAAACACTCTTGGAAACATAAAAGACATATTACCGGCCGAATTTGAAAAGCTCATAAAAAATGATTTACCTAAAAATAACGAAGCACAAAAATCAGTTTTTTTAAAAGAAAGATTTGCAGATAAGGAAAATGAATTTAAGCTTCCTGCACAAAAAATCTTTGAAGATATTTTACAAAAGCTTAATGACGAAGAATTTTACAGACACATTTTTCCGCTTGAATATGTTTCTTATATAAACAGCGGAAAGTCAGAAGAAAACAGGGTAAGACTTACAAAGAAAATTGAAGAACTTTCAAAAAAAATCAGGAAACTGGCAGATGAAAATTGAAGCAATATACAAAGAAATTTCAGAAGCAAAAAACGGAAGTTTAATTCCTCTTTTAAAAAACGGTTCCTCGATTGAATCAAAATATAACCCGGAACGCGACGCAGAAAATCTTCTTGCCCTGACTATAAAGACTGACGAAGACGAAAATAAAGATTTTTCTGACGAGGCATTTTTTGTTGTTTTGGGAACCGGAAGCGGCATTTTTATTCAAAAGCTTGCAGATAAATATACAAACGCTAAAATTATTGCACTTGAAGCAACGGCAGAAGATTTACAGCTTATAAAAAGCATTCCAGCAATTAAGGAGCTTGAAAAAAGCGAAAGAATAATTTTTAGCACAATAGAAAACCTTCATACAACAATTATAAATAATTATATTCCCGCTCTGCACGGAAACCTGCGAGTAATAGAACAGAAAGCCTGGTGTAATGTAAATTCTCAGCTTCTGGATTTTATAAAAAAACAAATTGAACTTGCGGTTCAGGACATTTCCGCAGACTTTTCAGTTCAGTCGCATTTTGGTAAAATATGGCAGTTCAATATACTTGCAAACTTAAAGCACGCAGAAAACCGGATAAATAAAATAAATCCGGAAACAGATAAAACAGCTGTAATAGTTANNATAGTTGCGGCAGGTCCTTCTCTCGACAAAAAGATTGAAGCCTTAAAAAGCAGACGCAGCGAACTTTATATTATTGCAACAGATACTGCATTTTCTGTTTTATCAAAAAAAGGCATAAACTCAGATGCTGTAGTTTCCATAGACGGTCAGAGTGTTTCGTTTAATCACTTTTTTACACGTTCAAATACTGCCGCAAAAGACACTCATTTTTTGTTTGATTTATGTGCTAACAGTTCTGCAGTAAATCATATAATTAGCAAAGGATTTAATGTAAGTTTTTTTGTAACAGGGCACCCGCTTTCACTTTACGCAGACAGTTTTTCAGACAGAAGTTTTCTTAAGCTTTACTCGGGAGCCGGAACAGTTACAATTACCGCAATAGATTTTGCTGTAAAATCCGGCTTTAAAAACATAGAAGTTTACGGAGCCGATTTTTCCTATTCAAACGGCAAAGCATACACAAAAGGAACTTATCTGGACGCGCTGTATTCAAAATTTCAAAGCCGCATAAAAAACAGCCAGACAGATTTTGACAGACTTATGTTCCGTACAGAACTTGAAAAACTTTCAGAAAAAAGAACAAGTACACAGACGCTTTTACGCTACAAAGAATCTCTGCTTGAATATCTTAAAAACAACAGACTTAGTTTTACAGACAAAGACGAAGTTTATTTTATAAAAAATAATTCAAAGTCAAAACTTTTAAGTAATACAAAGGCTTTTAATTATGAATTATTTCTTGCTTCCATTAAAAAAGAAAATCCGCAAAGTATTAAACAGATTTTTCTCCCATACATTGCATGGCTTAGAAAAAATAAAAAATACAAAAATTACAGCTTTAATGAATTTCTAAAACTTGCATACTCGTCTTTTGTTAGTTATAATAAATAGTATGAAAAATCGCTTTATTATTCCGTATTCGGTTGCAGCTTCAATTTTATTTATTTTTGCACTTGCGTTCCTTGGCATAAATCTTTATTCAGAATACGAGGACGGAATTCCTCGTACACAGGAAATTCAAAAACAGCTGGTTATGTCTTTAAAACAAAAAATAGTTTCAAAGGACTTTTCAACAATTTCAGAGTGTATTGAAAATTATCAGGATTTTGATTCGCTGGACATCTCATGTGATTCAACATCAATTTTCAACTATAGTTATAATGGAAACAGCCGAAGCTCAACTTCTTCTTTAGTTCAGCCGTATACAGATTCTTTTTCTGCAGATGGAAGAGTTTATCGCATTAATTCAACTTTGTTTTTACTTCGTCCCTACTCTATTTTTTATTATTCACGCATTTCATTCCTTATAATTTTAATTGTAACTGTTATTACAGGCGTGCTTATTTTCTATGTAAACAGCATTGATTCAGCATCAAAGTATTCTGAGGAAGATGCAGACGAAACAGCTTCTGATGAGGAATATTTTGAAAACGAAAATGATGGCAATATAAACCAGATAGAATCAGAAAAAAATTTGGAAACTTCTGAAATTCAGCTTCAGCAGGCTTCTGTTCAAACACAAAACTCTGGTTCTGCAGACGTCCAGGAAACAATTGCCGCAGCGCCACAGCAGCCTCAGCCAGCAAAAGAAGAAACACTTCCAAGCGACGAAATTAAGCCATTAAATCTTGCTAAAAATAACACAGAAACACCTTCCGGACTTTTTTCACCTGTAACAGGACTTGGCTGGGAATCTTACCTTCTTACAAGACTTGATAATGAAATAAACCGTGCAATTGCATCAGAATTTGACATTGCCGTTTTTGTAATAAAAGTTCCGGGCGTAGAAAGAACAAATCCGCTTACAGCAAAAATCTGCGAATATCTTTCGGTTCAGTTCCAGTTTAAAGATTTGATTTTTGAATACAAGGACGACAGTTACGTTGGTCTTAAGATAAGCATGACACTTGATCAGGCTTTAAATTTTGCAGACAAGCTTCATGCAGATATAAACAGAATTCTTGAAAATGCATCAAAATGTTATATAGGAATTTCTACACGTTCTGTACGAATGGTAACTGCAGACAGAATTTTGCAGGAAGCAGACGAAGCTCTTAAGCACGCTCTTACAGATAATGATTCGCAAATAATTGCTTTCCGTGTAAATGCAGAGAAATACCGCAAATTCGTAGAAACTGAATAAACTCTGATTTTATTTTTTCTCAGTCTCTTTGTTTTTAAGGTCTTCTAGGGCATCTGTAAATTTTTTGATGCTCTTGCTGTCCGGGAACTTTTCTTTTAATGATTTTAACAGTTCTTCTGAAGTTGCAGCGTCATTTTGAGAAAGTTTTATTGCAATAAGATTTTCAAGATATTCTGAATTATCAGGCTGCTTTTCAATTAATGCCGTGTAGATTTCTTCTGCACTTTCGTATTCCCCTTGCATTGCATAAACATACGCTAGAGAAGCTTTTAAACTATCATTTGCAGCATCTTTTTTTAGAAGGTTCTGAAAAGAAATTTCTGCATTTTTCCAGTCTGATTTTTGAATATAAACCAGCGAGCATTTATACAAGGCAGCAGAATACATGCTTTTGTTTTCCATTGCATACTTATAAAAAACAAGAGCTTTATCATAATTTTTAAGTGAATAGTATTCGTTGCCCAATTCATAATACTGTTTATGCAAATCTTTTTTAGTTAAATCAGCATCACCGGGAATTGGAACCGGTTTTGAAACACAGGAGAAAAACAAAAATGCAGTCATTAAAACAAGGACGCCGCATAAGCACCCCTGTTTAGGTAAACGAAAACTAGCCAAGAACGATTTTTTCAATTTCATAAAGCTGAGATTTATACAATCCGGAAATGTTGTGGCCGTAATCTGCAATCAGCTGAATCATATTGCGAGGAGCATCTTTTGTATCGCAGCCATTCAAGCGGTCGCCGGCATCTCCAAGACCTGGCATAATATAAGCCTTCTCATTCATTACAGGGTCAAGCCACAAAGTATAGCAGGTACAGTTTTCGAGAGCGCGGGTTACGCGGATTGAACCTTTAAGAGTAGAAATTGTATTAAAGAAAGCAATTGATTTTGGACGAACACCCTGACTCTGAAGATATTTTACAACAGTTACAAGGGAACCGCCAGTTGCATTCATAGGATCAGCAAAAATCAAATCTTTACCATCGAGCTGTTCAAGATTAAAGAAGGATTTGTTAAGGTCCATGATGTATTCCATATCAGCTTCGTTCTTTGTATCGTTGCGGCTGATTTTAAAAAGAGCAAAAGGTGTTTTATAGCCGTGGCTTGAATATTCCTGAATTTCCTTAGACATAATCATACTTGGAAGAAGAGCACCACGAAGCATTACACACATAACGGTATTTTCAATTTTGTGGTCGATGTCTGGAATTTTATGAACTGCATAATTCTGAACCGGAAAAGTTACCGGAGTCTTAACTATCATGTGACCTTTTTTGTCAGAATGCTGGTCTGTATAAGCCATGCGGAAAAGCATTTCGTAAGCGCGCTGACTGTAATACATAAATTCCTGATGGTCGGTACGTTCATCGCGAAGTTTTGAAATAACGCGGGAACATTCTGCATGAGCACCTTCTTCGGTAACAAAAGAGTAAACCTTAATTGCAGGATGCTTTGCACAAATTTCCTGCATTTTATGACCCATTTTATCGTAGCCTTCAATGATTTTTGCTTCATCAACAGGCTCAAAAGACTTCATTGTATCCTTAAAAAGCAATTCCAAAGTCTGCAAATCATTCATATCTTCAGATGTAAGATATCCATCCAAATCTTCTGCTTTTAAAATAATTTTGTTGTCTTTTGTCATTTTACGCTCCGTTTATAAAACAATAATTTTATATAGCTGCTCTTTTTTAAGCTTTATATTGCTGATTTTAAGTTTTGTTGAAGATTCAATTTCTTCCTGGCCGTTTGCAAGACTAAATGCAAGCGCAAGCATTGACCGTCCGGCTTTAAGATATTTTTCGCTCTTAAAATTAAACTCAATAGAAAGAAGATACTGGTCTGCATGTTTTGGATCTGTTACAAAAGAACCCTTTACATCAACAAGCTGAAGGTTCAGCTGCGCGCCGGTTAAAATTGTAAGGAAGGACTGCGGCTTATTTGCATAAAATCTGATTTCGTTATCTGCTGTTTTCAGATAATCATAAAGCGAATCAGAAAGCTGAGGTTCGAAAAGAGCATCTTCACAGTCGTCTCCATTGTATTTAAGGTAATCATAGGTTTCTACCATTCCAACAAGATTGCGTCCAAGGCAAATCAGGTCTTTGGAAGGAAAGGCAATATCAACAGAATCCTTATGATAAAGATTGTACTTATTTGCAGTCTGTGCAGAAACATATTCCATTGTTTCCCAACCGTTTTTCTTAGACATAATTGACGGCACGTATTTTAAAGGAACATCGGCCTCTACTGCTGCCTGAATCTCTGTATGGTTTTTATGACGGTTAAGTCCGCAATAAACCTTTGTAATTCTGTCTGACAGATTTTTTGCATCTGAATCAGAAACATCACGAAGATTGTTTTTTATAATTCTTTCAATAAGTTTTTTATCTGCTGCGGCCGGTATTGCCATATAAAATGAACTTTCATTATCTAAAAGATAAAGAGGGTCAACTTTATTTTCATCAAGCTCTGCAGGCAGGGTTTTACAGCCCGAAAAGAAGACTGTAAAACCGAGTAAAATTACAGAAATTGCAGCGGAAAAATTCCGCCAGAACTTATGCTTTTTCAACAGTAAAACTCCATTTTTTGTCGTCTGCTTCAACTTCGTAAGCTCCGGAAAGACCAGCCTTCCATTCAGTTTTAGAAGCAAGAGTTTCGTTTGAAATGTAATCTGCAAACATTTTGTATGCAGCTTCCAGATCTGCGTCTCCGCCAAGCACAAGGTTAATGCGGTCTGTTACATTATAACCGTTTTCCTTGCGCTGGTTCTGAATACCGCGGATAAGGTCACGAACATACCCCTCTTTTTTAAGTTCATCTGTGATTTTTGAATCAAGACCAACTGTAAGAGTTCCGTCGTTCAAAACCTTAAGGTCATCTTTTTCAAAGCGTTCTACAAGAACTTTTTCTTCGTTAAGTTCTACAGTTGTACCTGCAACATCAATAGAAAGCTTTGTTCCGTCAAGAATTGACTGAATTTGCTCGCTAGAAAGAGTCTGAATAATACCAGCAGCCTGCTTCATTAAAGGTCCAAGTTCTTTACCAAGAACCTTAAAGTTAGCTTTTGCCTTGTATTCAACAAGCTCGTCTTCGCGGTCATGGAATTCAACCTTTTTAACGTTCAATTCTTCGGCAATTGTATCCTGCATTTCAGACAAAACTGATTTTTCGTTTGGATTACGTGTTACCAAAGCAACGCTTGCCAATGGCTGGCGGTTCTTAAGGTTGAACTGATTGCGCAAGCTGTGTCCCATAGAAACTGCCTTCTGTACAGTTGCCATCTTGAACTCAAGTTCTTCGTTAATCCATGCCTTGTTAGGAGCTGGATAGTCGCAGAGATGAACTGACTCCTTATCTTCAGAAGTCTTAAGATTCTGATACATTTCTTCTGTAATAAATGGAACAAATGGAGCTGCAACTTCTGCAAGAGTCTTGAGGGCAATATAAAGTGCTTCGTAAGCTTCTGCCTTGTCGCTGTCGTTTTCTGATTTCCAGAAGCGGCGGCGGCTGCGGCGGATATACCAGTTATTAAGTTCATCAATAAATTTTACGATTGGGTCAATAGAACCAGAAAGATCATAACTATCGAGAGCAGCAGTTACGTCTGTAATAAGTTTCTGAGTGATAGAAAGCAGCCATGCATCCAGAGGATTTGAAGGGAGCTTTGAATCAAACATATGACCTGTTGGAGAAACCTTATCAATATTTGCATAAGTTACAAAGAATGAGTAAGAGTTCCACCAAGGAATAATAATTGACTTAAGAACATCGCGAACACCTTCGTCTGAGTAGCGGATTTCATCTGCCTTAACAACAGCTGAGTGCATAAGGAAGAGACGGATTGCATCTGCACCAAACTTGTTGATTGCTTCAACAGGGTCTGTGTAGTTGCGCAGTGACTTTGACATCTTGCGTCCGTCAGAGGCAAGTACGATTCCGTTTACAATACAGTTTTCAAAAGCAGGCTTGTCAAAAAGCTGGGCTGCAAGAACTGTAAGTGTATAGAACCATCCGCGGGTCTGGTCCAGACCTTCAGAGATGAAGTTTGCA
>DEEV01000118.1:0-2543 GCA_002350445.1 Treponema sp. UBA2869
TTCCGCTACCCCCTCTGCGGGGGCACCCCGCAACGCCCCGTTTTCAAAAAGACGTCTCACAATATAAAGTTTGCGGTCAAATTCAATACCTTTTTCACAATCAGCCGGCTTCTCAATAAATGCCTGCCAGATTTCAGGCATGCAGTCGCGTGCCTTTTTTCCAAGGACATCAGCATTTACCGGCACTTTACGCCAGCCCAAAAACCTAAGGCCTTCGGTTTTTACACAATCTTCAAAACGGGCTTTTTCAGAGTCACACAAAGTAACCGAGCCCTTCGAAGCAGTCGAACCCACCTGTCCTGGAAAGAAGAACTGACCGATACCATACTCGCGTTCGCCGAGTTTTCCAACAACGTCAGCTGCTTCTTTCTTAAAGAAATCATGACTAATCTGAACAAGGATTCCAACTCCATCACCAGTTTCACCAGTTGCGTCTTTACCTGCGCGATGCTCCAGCTTTTCAACAATGCTAAGGGCGTTATCAACAATCTTGTGCGATTTAGTTCCGTCAATATTTACAACCGCACCAATTCCGCAGGCATCGTGTTCAAAAGAAGGTTCATATAAAGTTTTCATTCCGAAGGCTCCCGATTAATTAAACAGCAAAAATAATTATCTGTCCAAATCTGAAATATAACCAAGCTTTTTTCAGACTTTCTGAAAATCCACTTGAGCGAAAAAAAAAGCCGTAGACACCTTCTCGAATAAATCAAGAAAATATCTACGGCTTCTTTGTCGTATTTCTTTTATAATACTGATTTTTATCAGTAATAGTCAAGTTATTAAGAAAAATTGCAAAAGAAAACTTTCCTTTTA
Source organism: Treponema sp. UBA2869 (assembly GCA_002350445.1). Lineage (GTDB taxonomy): Bacteria > Spirochaetota > Spirochaetia > Treponematales > Treponemataceae > Treponema_D. Next base: position 817 of record DEEV01000118.1, read on the forward strand.
AATCACATTATAGAAAACTAATAGCCCAGCTCTTCACCTACAAGAATTACCTTTATACGGTTTGGAATACGGCTCATTCTTGTTACTACAAACTGGCAGCATATTGAATCGCCATAGCAGTCGCCGCATTTACCGTTTACAGCACAAGGCGTCTTGCAATCAAGGCGAACGCAGTTCGGCGGAGTTGCAATATTTCTTACACGCCGAATTCCGTCTTCAACATTCGGCACAACCTTATTCATTCCTGCAATTACAATTACACTTTCAGGTCCATAAATCAAAAAACTTACCCTGTTTCCACGACCGTCAATATTTACAAGTTCACCGTCAATTGTAATGGCATTTGTACTCATCAAAAAAGCATCAGCATTTACAAGCTTTGCCTTACATTCTTTCTGTTCTTCTGGAGTTTTATAATTTTCACGTACAATCAGTTCATGACCGGCAGCCTTTACCGCATCCTTAAATCCGTTTTCATCAAGAGTCATAGAACCACCATAACCAACGGTTTTCTTTGCTGCCCTACCCTCTTCTGTTTCTGCCAGCAATTCACAAAGTTTTTTCTTTGCTTCTGCAACATCTGCACAATAAAAACCCTGCATTTTTCGCTTTGCAAGATTTTTAATTATTGTTGCAGCCTGAATTTCATAAAATTTCTGTTTTGGAGTTCCCATAAAATACATTCCTTAAAAATTTAATTATAAAAATACTGAATGCCGTGAATTTTTGCAAAGCAATTCACAACCTAATCTTCCTTACTTATACTAAAAATCTTAAGATACAGCCACACATCAGCAGAATCCGGAACTTTGAATTCATGAATAACAATACGCATTTTGTACATTTTATCCCTTATACTGCGCTTATATTCAGCAATTCTTGTTTCATCTACACCGGAATATCCTGCAAGCATAAATTCCCGATTCAACAGCTTTAAAAATGAATCCTTAAACGAAGGATGTACTTTTTTTTCTACAAAAGCCTTTAATCCATCAGAATAATTTTTTTCATCTATCTGCGTTTCAGTAACCCAGTCACCGTACTCAGTATAATCAGTTATTTGATTTTTAGAAAGATTTACAACAAACGAATATAATGCCGGCTTATAATAACTTTGATTAAATTCGTAAATATGATCTTCAACAAGGTCAATTTTTGAAGGATTTCCGCCAAAATAATTTTTATCAAGAAGTTTTTCAAAATCTGCGGAAGGAACCGGCTTTGAATAGAAAAATCCCTGAATACTGTCACATCCTATATTTTTTAAGAAACGAACCTGCGCTTCCGTTTCAACGCCTTCTGCCGTAATCTGAATACCAAGTTCTTTTGCAAGCGAAATTGTGTGTTCTATCAGACGGTTTCCGCCAAATTCACCAATAAAATCAACAAGGCTCTTATCCAGTTTTAAAGTATCAAAATGCATAAGATTCAAAGACGAAAGCGAAGAATATCCCGATCCAAAATCATCCATCTGCAGAGAAAATCCATTTTCATGAAAACGATCAATGGCATCCTTTACAACATCATCCTTTATTGCCGCAGATTCAGTTATTTCTATAGGAATAAGCTTAGGATCTACATTGTAAATTTCTGTAATTCTTTTATATTCTTCTGTAACACCTTTGTAATAAAGACTTGCCCTCGAAAGATTTACCGAAACAGGAACCAAAGGCTTTTTTTCATCGTTCCATTGTTTTTGAAAAGAACAGACATTTCTGAAAATATAT
>DEEV01000118.1:2579-6731 GCA_002350445.1 Treponema sp. UBA2869
GTCGAATCATATTATTACGCTCAAAAAGCGGAATAAATTCATCCGGACGAATAACAGAACCATCAGACTTAATCCACCTTGCAAGTGCTTCGGCTCCAACCAGTTTTCGCGTCTTTGGAGTATATTTCGGCTGAAACCAGATTTTGAATTCCTTCTTCGCAAGTGCGCTTTCAAAGGAGTCAATCATTTCTTTTTCGCGGATAAGCCTGTTCGTATCTTCTTCGTTAAAGAACGCATAATCCATATTATGCTGATATTTAGCATTATGCTTTGCAGTTATGGCTTCGTTATACGACATTTCAATTTTCTTGCCAGGTTGCCACTTTGAAATACCAAAATACGGCTGAATTTGCGGCACATCCATATCAACCGATATAACAAGAAGACTTAAAGAAATATTTTTAATCTTTTTTATAATTACATTTTCATCAAAAGTCGGCAGAAATATTATATAATGGTCAGCGTTTATATGCGCCGCAAAGTCGTTTTTATCCAGATCCAGCGCAAAAAGAATTCCTTCCCAGATGCACTTAATAACTTCATCACCTTTTGTAATGCCGCAAATAGAATTTATTACTTTAAATGAATGAATATCCAGACAAACAATAGAACCCGGAACTCCACATTCCAAAACCTTTTCTTTGAATTTAATATAATTATAACCCTTTGTAATCGGGTCACGGTAAGCATACTGCTCAAGCTCACTGTTTATGGAATCCTCGTCCAAAACTTTTAGAGAAGTATAATCCTTTATTATAGAAAGCGCACAGATATCGCCATATTCATTTTTTGTAAGCAGAAACCTCTGGTTAAAATAAACACGTTTTCCGTTAATTCCTTCGCCCCAGTAATTTACTACGTGTTCCCTTTTTCCTTCGTCAAATATTTTAAGCAGAGTTTCCCTAAGAACCGTTAAATCCCTGAGAGCCTTCTGCCCCAGATCCGGAATCATTGTTTCTGCCCACTTACTTACGAATTCAGAAAATTTACACGGCGTTGAAATCCCTATATAATCCGGAACCGAAATAAAGTTGTCTAGATCATCCCTAAAGAAAAAATCACTTTCTATTCTATCGTGCGTTATGTTTGCATCGTAAAAGCAAAGCGCGTCTGACAATATTGCATTTCTGAACTGTGATTCATAAAAAAGTGCACGCTGTAACTGTTGTATCGAATTATTTTCTTTCGACATTCCCTGTTTTTTCCCGGACATTTCTATAACTTTATAACTATAATAAAGTCTAATATCATAATTTTATCATACTCTGCGGTTTTTTCCATTTTTTTCTTTATTAAGTTTATGGCATCCCGGCTTCGCCGGCGGTCCTTCCGCAGTTCGGTAACCCTCAGCCGCAAGCGGCTTGCTTCGCAACTGCTCCAGCACCTGATGCACGCTTAAATTCGCAAAAACAGCCTCCAGAAGCTGCAATTGCAGGTCTGTGTTTTCCATCGATATGCAGATATATATTTGTAAATAACGATTCTGATTTCCTTAAGAATACAGAAAAAGCTATTGATTCTCTGAAAGATTCTGGTTTTACTATTTTTACATCTCCAGCGACACCGCTACTTCCCAACGGCTGCCCTTGCGTTCAAAAATGGTGATATTGTTTACAGGGAATGTTTCAACAAGATTCAATTCGTTCATCACTTCAATTGCATCTTTTGTAACGCCAGCAGGAATATCACGATTGCTGACAGTAAGATGCGGTGTGAATGGACGCTGATCTTTTTTTGTACAGCCGGGAGCTGCCTTTGTAATTGCAGAATAAACTGCGTCACGCAAAGATGTCCATTTATCATCTTTTTCAACCTTTGCGAAAAGAGTTCGGTCTCCAAATGCATCGAAGTTATTTATCTTTGCGGTAAAACTCAAGCCTGCTGGTAATACATCCTGCTCTATTTCTTTTGCCAGATCTTCAGTTGAATATTCGTCTGGCAGTCTGAACGGCGGAATCAAAGTTACATGTATCGGAGTAAGATGTCCTGAACGACAGCCGTAAGCCTCGTTCATATAACGACGGCAGTCTTCAAGTGTAAGGGTAATATCCTCAGGAGTAAGAACTCCAATAAAATGTGTCTGTTGCGGAAGGTTTTGTTTTTTCATATTGAATTGATTATAGCATATCTGAGAGATTTTGAACGTAAAGTTATTGTTTAATTCTATTTCTATATCAAATTATTATATTTACCTATCCACAAAGTATGCTAAACTATACACAATCAATTTAAGGAGCCGTATATGAACAAAATCATCAAAGCAATGAAAGAACGAAGAAGTATCCGCAAGTTTAAAAGTGAAATGCCGGCGAAGGCTGACCTTGAACAGATTGTTGAAGCTGGGCTTTATGCTGCAAGCGGCATGGGAAAGCAGGCTACAAAAATCATCATTGTGACTGACAAAAAGCTTCGCGATAAAATTATGGAAATGAACCGTAAGGTTGGCGGCTGGGACCAAGGCTTTGATCCGTTCTACGGCGCTCCGGCTATGCTTATCGTACTTGCAGAAAAAGACTGGCGTAATAAGATTTATGACGGTTCACTTGTAATGGGAAATCTCATGCTGGCAGCACACTCTCTCGGACTTGGCAGCATCTGGATTCACCGAGCAAGAGAAGAGTTCGAAAGTGAAGAAGGAAAGGAAATCTTAAAAGAGCTGGGAATTGAAGGTGAATGGGAAGGAATCGGACACTGCGCTGTCGGCTACATGGATGGAGAACTTCCAAAACCTGCACCACGAAAAGATGGTCGTGTAGTCTGGGCTGAATAAAAAGAGGTTTGCAGGAACCGGCACGCTTGCCGTAAAGTTCATTGAACAACTTGGCGCAAACTTCAAACGACAGTTCGATTTTGATTCCTACAAGCAGTTCTTTGCCGACATGGGCTATTCAAACATCACTTACGAAATTGTTGATGGAAGAATGCCTTGCGCACTTGCGATTATTAAAAACTGAACCTACTCCAGAATCTCCCCGTCACGAGAAATTACAACAACCCGCCAGGGGAGGAACTTTCCGCTTGCTTTTAAAGCTTCGGTTGCGGCATGTTCAAGACCGCCACAGCAAGGAACTTCCATACGAACAATCGTAATACTTTTGATGTTGTTGTTGCTGATTATTTCTGTAAGTTTATCTGTGTAGTCGCCATCATCAAGCTTTGGGCAGCCAATCAGTGTAATATGATTTTTTATGAAGTCTCGATGGAAAGCTGCATAGGCGTAAGCTGTACAGTCTGCCGCAATCAGAAGATTTGCATTTTCAAAGAATGGAGCCTGTGTAGGAAGAAGTTTTATCTGAACCGGCCACTGCATGAGTTCACTTGGGACTATGTGATTATCATTACTTTCAGAAGGATCATTACGCTTAAAAGTATGCATCGCACTACCAGGGCATCCTCCTGCATGAGCGTGCCCCATATGACCGGCTCCGCCTTCATTCTGCGCTGCTAAAATCTGTTTTCTCATTTCTACTGCTTCAGGACTATAAGCCGCGCTTTCGCGCTCTTCAATTGTGATTGCACCGGCAGGACAGACGGGAAGACAATCTCCAAAACCGTCGCAAAAATCATCACGTAAAAGATGAGCCTTTCCGTTTTCCATAACAATCGCGTTTTCATGACATGCAGAAGCGCAGAGCCCGCAGCCAGTACATTTTTCTTCATCAATTTTTACAATCTTTCTAATCATAATTCACCTCGCTTCTTCTGTTTTACGGTTTTACTTTATCATCAGATGGGCCGAAAGAATGTTGTTAAAACAACAAAATACAGTTATTATCTAATATATGGAACTATCCGTACTTTTAAGAAATCCTCTTTTTTCAAATATCAAGGAATCTGAGATTCAGGATGTCCTTAATTTTCTGAATGCCAGCGAGCATAAATATAGCAAGGGAGAAACAGTTTTTCATTCCGGTACAGTAATAAATCAGATTGGAATTGTGCTTGAAGGCAGGATACAGATTGAAAACACAGATTTCTGGGGAAACAAAACAATTCTCGACAGCCTCGGTGAAGGAAAGGTATTTGCAGAGACCTATGCACTTACAAAAGTTCCGCTGATGGTTGATGTTTCAGCGACGCAGGATTCAAAAGTTCTTCTTCTCCAGACTGACAACCTTGGAACTGGCAGTGGCGATATTTCCCAAATCATCA
>DEEV01000118.1:6831-8799 GCA_002350445.1 Treponema sp. UBA2869
GGCCGTCTTTTGTCCTATCTTTCATCACAAGTTCCAGCCAAAGCACCTGATGCTGAATTTGACATTCCTTTTGACCGCCAGCAGCTCGCCGACTATCTTGAAGTAGACCGCTCTGCCCTTTCCGCAGAACTAAGCAAAATGAAAGCGGACGGACTTATTGATTACTGGAAAAATCATTTTAAACTTTTAAACGAGTCGTAAATTATGGACTACAGCTACATTTTCCGTTCAGCAAAAATTAAGAAGGAATCTCTGGATGCGGCTGGCTTTAAGACAACTGATGACAACACTTTCTCCATGAACAAGACAGTTTCCAAAGGAGCCTTCAATGCAGACATCACTCTTTCACTTTCCGAACAGACTCTGACAGTCCATCTTTTTGATTCAGCTACCAGCGAAAAATATGCACTCTTTGACATGCCGAATTCACACGGCGCTTTTGTAGCTTCACTTCGCGAAGAAGTTCAGCAGCTTATTGATGAAATCAAATCAAAATGCTTTGAAACCAGCGACTTAAAAGATGATTATATCGCATGGATTAAAACTCAATTTGGAGCCGAGCCGGATTACCCGTGGCCGGACGATGCCCCCTGGTCTTTTGTTTTCCGCTGCCCGAACGAAAAATGGTTTGCACTTGTAATGCGGATAAAGTACCGCCAGCTAGGTCTTACCAGCGACGAAGAAGTCTGGGTTGTAAACATGAAGGCCTGCCAGGATAAAATCCCGAACCTAATCGACAAAAAATCAATCTTCCCGGCCTGGCACATGAACAAAAAGCACTGGATTACAGTTCTGCTCACCGCTGCAACCGATTTTAATAAACTGTGCGAGCTGACTCAGAAGAGTTGGGAACTGGTAACTAAATAAGCGTTATTTCCCCTTCTTCATCCAATCAATATTCATAAGAATAAAATCTTTTACATCACGGGCAAGATTTAATTCCTTTGGCTTTATCTTGAGTGTTTTGAGAGCCTGAATAATCAGTGGATTTACAAGGCAGTTGGTGAAATAACTTGCACCGTAATTCATTATTGCAAGAAAGAGATTGTCGGCCTGATCTTCGGTAATTCCAAGTGCGTATGAGAGTCGCTTCTGTAAAACAAAGGCATGATCATAATAAGACTTCTTAAAAACCGTCAGACGTTCAACAGTAACATTGCGCTCAATAATTGTAAGAAGGAATGCAACATATCTGAAGTAATCCTCATGGCTGGCAACCTGCGCTGTCCAGATTTCGGCCACTGTTTCCGGAGTGAACTTGCAGCCTTCTGGAAAAACGGTAAGCAACGATTCCAGATATTCGGTCATTCTGTCCTGAGTTATTTCGAGGTAGATTTCTTCTTTTGTTGTTACGTATTTATAAAGATTTGCGCGCGACCAGTCTAGTTTTTCAGCAATTGTAGAAAGTGTGATTTCGGTATAAGGCATTGATTTAAAAAGCTCATCGGCCGCCTTTTTGATTTGAGACATTCTTTCTTCTTTCTGTTCGTCCGTGCGGGCTCTAATGTATTCCGCCATGTTTTTATAATAAATCAAAAAGTTTTTCTTGACAAGCGATATTTTGTTTATTATTATTTTTATTAGTTACACTGTGTTACTTATATAAAATCACAAGGAGATTCATATGCAGGGAAACTTTTCTTATTCAAACCCAACCAAGCTTTATTTTGGCGACACCGCTCTGGACTTTTTAAATACTGAACTTCCAAAATATGGAAAGCGAATCATGCTCAGCTATGGCGGCGGTTCAATCAAGAAAAACGGCATTTATGATGAAGTAATAAAAATTCTTAAGGCAAATGACAAAGAGATTTTTGAAGATCCAGGAGTTATGCCAAACCCTACAAGCGAAAAGCTTATTGAAGGCTGTAAGATAGCACGCGAAAATAATGTTGATTTTATTCTTGCAGTTGGCGGCGGCTCTGTATGTGACTATGCAAAGGGAGTTTCTGTTGCAGCCTGGTATGA
>DEEV01000118.1:8884-9855 GCA_002350445.1 Treponema sp. UBA2869
GTGGGCTCTGTACTCACAATGGTTGGAACTGGCAGCGAAATGAACGGTGGTTCTGTAATCACAAATCACGCGCAGAAGCTTAAGATTGGTCATGTTTTTGGCGAAGAAGTTTTCCCGAAGTTCGCAATCTTGAATCCTAAGTACACCTACACTCTTCCACAGAGTCAGATGGTAGCCGGTATTTTTGATATTATGAGCCACATCATGGAACAGTATTTTTCCGGTAGCGACGACAACACAAGCGACTACATTGCAGAAGGACTTATGAAATCTCTGATTCATGCCTCACGCATTGCAGTAAAGGAGCCTCAGAATTATGAAGCTCGCAGTAACATCATGTGGACTGCCAGCTGGGCACTCAACACTCTCATCGGAAAGGGAAAGACTCAGGACTGGATGGTTCACATGATTGGACAGTCTATTGGTGCCTTTACAGACGCGACACACGGAATGACACTTTCAGGCCTTTCTCTCCCATATTATCGCCTCATCATGAAGGACGGACTTCCAAAGTTTGTACGCTTTGCAAAGAATGTGTGGGAAGTTCAGGCTACTGGAAAATCTGATGAAGAAATTGCAGAGGCAGGACTTTTAGCAATGGAAGACTGGATGAAGGAAATCGGTGTGTGCCTCCACATTGCAGAGCTTGGGGTTACACCAGAAATGTTTGATGGAATTGCAAAAGGCTCGTTCATTCTTGACGGCGGTTACCGTAAATTGACTCACGAAGAAATCGTACAGATTTTGAAAGCAAGTATGTAAAATATGGGCGCTACCAGCCTCTCGGCTGGTCGGGCTTTTCGGGGTTGCGCTATAGCTCCATTCCTTCGGAACGCTTCGCGCCCCTACAATCCCTAGCGCATTACAGGAGGATCGAAAATGAAAAAAATTATTCTTACACTTTTACTTGGAGGATTGCTTATGGCATCAGCATCAGCAAAAACAGCTTTTGTTTACTTCAGTGCAACAGG
>DEEV01000118.1:10075-10348 GCA_002350445.1 Treponema sp. UBA2869
TCATGTACACCTTTGTAGAAAGCAATGATTGGGAAGGCAAGAAAATCATAACACTTTGTACATCAGGCGGAAGCGGTCTTGGACGCAGCGGCACCGATCTTGCAAAATACGCAAAAGGTTCAGACTTCAAAGGCGGTAAAGACTTCACTCGTGGCAAGGCTGAAGAAATCAAGAACTATATAGAAGGACTTTTGAAATAATAGAAAATATGAGCATGACAGTAAACCTTAGATACACAGGCAAAGGAAATGCCGCAATTGATTTTGCCCGCGA
>DEEV01000118.1:10592-10736 GCA_002350445.1 Treponema sp. UBA2869
ATAAGAAAATGAAAAGATTGATTTCGATTCTGTTTCCTGCAATTTTAGCCATAGCTATGGCTTGCGCCGCTGGAAACAATACTGCCGCAACAACAAAAGGAGCTCTCCCCATGAAGCTATACATTCAGATTGATAACGGAACGA
>DEEV01000047.1:0-837 GCA_002350445.1 Treponema sp. UBA2869
TTATAAATTCCAACATCATATGGAGTAAGTTTTTTTCCAATTACAAGGGTATACATATTGTTGTAAATTGTATTGAGAATATTTGAAAGTAAAATTTTAGAACCAAAAGAAAAAATTGAGAAAAAAGATTCTTTTGAAAAACCAGCTTTCGGAATCCAGTGTTCGTAAGCAAGATAAAAAATGCATGAGAGTCCACTTTCTATTAAACCGTAAAATACAAGAGTCCAGACTCCAAAACCTATTTTTGCAAAATATATGCTGGCTACACCAGATATTAATAGTGTAATAATCGATATGATTGCCTGTGCTTTAAAATTGAATTTAATAGTCAATCTTGTTCGTTGAACCATCGAAAAAGAATTTATTATTAAAGTTAGAGAATAAACTCTTGTTATTGATGTAAGAATTTCTATTCCGTAAAATTTTGAAATAAAAGGTGCTGTAAGATACAGAATAAAATAAAGAAATAAACCTGTAACAACATTGAAATAAAAAGCCGTTGAAAAATCTTGGTCGCTTCTATCTTGTTTTTGAATAAGAGCATAACCTATTCCTGCGCTTAAAATCATGGATGATAATTCCATGAAAATTCCAAGCATACCTATAATTCCGTAATCACTTGGAAGTAAAAGTCTTGCAATTATAATTCCGAGTATAAATTGGAGAGTTTGTTTTCCTATTTTTTCAATTGTTGTCCATATTAAACCATGGATGACTTTAGAATTTGTATCTTGCATATCGAATAATAAATATTTAATTCATGCTGATTTTTTTGACATGTATCTTATTTTATGTTACTTTATTCAAAAATGGAAGACCAATCACCTAAAAAGAAGT
>DEEV01000047.1:852-3862 GCA_002350445.1 Treponema sp. UBA2869
TCTGAGTGGAATTTTGTAAAAGAGATGCAGAACGTTCTGGATGCTCCTGAAACACCCTGCAGTGGAAAACTGTATTGTCTTGGAAAGCAGATGCGGCTTAAAAACGGCAAAGAATATATAGACACTCTTTTTCCGGGTTATGTATTCTGGGAAACAGATTCTCTTAGCGGCTTTGATATTTTGAAGAAAGGTAAGGGCTTTGTAAAAATTTTGCCGCAAAATAATGATCCAAGAAACTTGTGTGATGCAGATATGGAACTGATTATGTCATTCTTAAAATTTGGTTCTGTATTGCCCATTCTGCGTGTTTCTTTTGATGTAAATGACAGAATCCAGATTCATGATGGCCCGTTTAAGGGGCATGAAGGCCTTGTAAAAGCAGTAAACCGCCGCAACAAGCGTGTAAATTTTGATGTAGAACTTATGAATGGTTCCCGCCTTATAGGTCTTACCTACGAAGTAGTGGAAAAGATGGTTCAGTAAATTATTTTCTTGCCTTCTGATGTTTTTATTCCCTGCCCCCATCTGGTGCTGCAAATGAGGGTAGGTGCGTAATGCCGGGGGCCGGCATTACGCAGGGTATGGGTTACGCAGTTACTTCAACCGTTGTGCTGTAGCCCGTGACAGGGGCTTTGAGCGTGGTGTTGCCGCCGCAGTACAGAGTACGTACTACAATGATGTACTTGCCTGCTGCAAGGGTAGAAGGAACCTGAAAAATCAGACTCTTTGGGTAGTTTTTTAAGATGTTCTCTTCTTCTACTTTTACCCATTTTGTTTCGTCCGAAGTTACAGAGCCGTCTTCCTGCACTGGTGCAAAGAAGATTCCGCAGCCGTTGATGCCTGTTATTTTAAGGCGGTTACCTTTTAGTTCCACACCTTTGCCAATTGCAAGCGTCTTGCCTTCTTCTTTTGTTGCAAGATTAATGATGCTGTGAATGGCTGGTGCTTTAAGACTTAGAGAAACACTTCCAATCTTAAGCTGCGATACGGCTTTTTGAATATCATCTGAAGCCGTAAAGCCCACAGTAAGTTCCTTGCCTTTAAGGGCAGAAACATCTGTGTTACCTGCGTCTATTGTGAACGAGCCTTTTATTCCAAGGTACATTGTTCCCAAGTCTAAAAGACTTACCGCGTTACCAGCCTTAATTTCTTCTATGCAGCGGGCTTTCATTCTGTCCATTGCAAAGTTTAAGATGTAGGCGTTAAGACCGGTGTTGGTATTCTGATTGTCGTTCAAAATACCTTTAATAAGCTGTTCAAGAGTAACCGTGTTGCGGGTTACTTTTCCATAATAAGAGTTTTCATTGTCCGAAAACTGATTCTGATGAATGACCACGTTAATCTTATTTCCGTGGTCTGTGTACAAATTTGCCATACGGCGTTTTTCCTTGCCGGGGTGTCCGGCGGCTGTGAGTGATATGGCGGCTTGTGTTTTAACCGGCTTAACAACCTGGTTAGATGAAACCACCATCTTGACAAACGGCAAGGAACAGCATAAAATTCTGCTTAACTGTTAACGAGGATTTTATAAAGTCCTTGCGACCAAAGCCTAAGTAACTACCGCAAATAGTACTTAGGCTGTTTTTTTGGCTGTGCTAAAGCCAGCTGGATGTTTAAATCCAATTGCACGGCAGTACCTCCTGTTGTTTAAGATTATAAGCGACATATTATAAATGCCGCGTTTTTTACCTTTTGTTAAAAGCGACTTAATATTCTTCTTCCCAGAAAAAACAGAACTTGGCATCATCAGATAGAACGAAAGCATGTCTGCATAAAATTCAGCATCGGTTGTAGAAGCATGCGCTAATGGAAGCTCAAGAATTACAAATTCCGGCTTTACATGGAACACGGTAAGCAGCGCCCAGTGCGAAATTTCGTGAACAATAGTGTAGAGTGCAAAAACATCGCCCTGATATGCCTTGTCATAAGTTTCCGGTGAAACATAGATAACGTGTGTTTCCGGATCATAACTTCCTACCACAGTTGGAGAAAGAAAACCGTACTCCGTAGTGTAGCTGAACTGAGGATCTATTTTTTTACATTCTTCTTCGAGAGCCTGCAGAAGGTTTCTTGTTGTATCAAGATTTAAGCCAAAACGAATCTTTAAGATTCTTGCAAGCTTTTTATACTCGCTGTGAGGCAGCAGTTTTATTTTTAGCAAAATCCGTTTTTTCATGTCGTTTCTCCTCCTTGTTGAAACTTTTTAAAAGTTTTTGAATAGCATCCAGCTCCTTGCCTCCAAGAGAAGAAAGATCCTTTGCAAAAAGAAGCGCAGTGTCCACATATTTTGGAAGAAGAGTTTCGTCACGAACGTGAGAAAGTTCTACTTCTAAAGAGCGGTCTGCTTCTACAATTAAGGTATCCAGCTTTTCTTGGTCGGCCTGGTTAAGACCGTATGCTTCCACAAGCCTTTGTCTTACAACTTTTGTAAGCGGTCTGCGGTTTGCCTCTATGGAAGAAAGGTAAGAAGGCATAATGCCAATCTTTTTTGCCATATCACCCAAAAGCTCGTCATTCTGTATACGCAGAATACGCAGAAACTTTGCCAGGCTTGTGCTTTTTTTCTCCTCCCCTAAAGACATACTCTTCTTTGTCATTTCGTATTTCTCCTTGTGAATTAGCGGTTCGGTCAGCACCCCGCTCCGCAAGGGTGAGAAGCGGCGGTGTGCAATACAAAGACTGTAACAACACCAGCTTCCATCTTTAAGTCTAATATACACTTGCTTTGTCGTGTTGTCAAGACAAAAATTGTAAACTTTTCAATAAAATTATTGTAATAACAACGACAAATGAATTACGATATTTGCGACTACAGAATTACAGTAACCATGACAAAGATATTATAACACATTTGATGGTTTGTTTTGCAGCAAATTGATTAAATTGACAATAAAACCGGTTAAGTTTAATATAGAACAGTTAAAGGCAACCATTGTTCGGCACGGAGCCTGGTTCAGGCACGTAGACCGTATGGCGAACAAAATTCTCTGGGGTAACTGTGCGGAAAAAA
>DEEV01000047.1:4020-4297 GCA_002350445.1 Treponema sp. UBA2869
GTAATTTGTGGAAATCAAGCTACTGGGAAAAGTACAATTGCAAAACTGTTTTCGACTTTCAGATGGTTAGAAAAAGCCTTAATACGAGGAGATTATAATAGCATTTCAATTTCAAACAGAGATTTTTTTGTTAATTTTCTTACCAATCAAAGAATTCACGAATATTTATCTGACGAAACTGAAATTATTTATAAAGGGGATGCGTATATATTTTCATTTTTGAATAATGATTTTATTGTTGAGGATAACAAAAAGGGTATTGGCAATTATGTTCGCC
>DEEV01000111.1:0-304 GCA_002350445.1 Treponema sp. UBA2869
TCGCTGAAGTGACGTATTTAATTACTTCTTCATCTAGTCCGATTTTATAATTTCCAAAACTTTCACCCAAATCACAGTTCAAATCAATTTTAAGCATAAAAAACCTCCAGAATCTGAATTAAACAGCCTCTTTTAATGCATCAATGATTTCTTTTTCAGTTTCCATTCCAAAACCGTCAACGCTGACAATCTGCTCTTTTAGAACCCCGTCAACGCTTCCAAGCTTTACAGTTTCCTCAATGTAGTCACGTACTTCTTCATAAGACATAAAAACCTTCTTTCCGCTCAACTTTTCAAGATAGGC
>DEEV01000111.1:387-5973 GCA_002350445.1 Treponema sp. UBA2869
TTTCCCATGCCGATTTCGTTTCCGCCGTCCCCTACACCAATCGTAGGAATTTTTCCAAAGGCCTGTTCAAACAAAAGATCAACACGGGCTGTTTTTTCTGCAATGCTTACACCGCGCATATTGGCATAATCACGGTTGCTGTTTTTTCCGCAGCGCTCAATACTGATAAGTCCAACCGGCTTGTATTTTTCAAGAACCTTTTTACACCAGTCCTCGCCTTCATCAAAAGGCATGTAAACAGTTTCTAAACTCTTTAGTTCAAAAAAACCGCGGGTAAAATCATCTGTAACAATAACCGGCTTGAAACCAAGTTTTTTGAGGGCAAGAGCCAGAAATACAGTTCCCGAAGGGCCGTCAGTTTCTGCATAACCCGCAACAAAAAAACCTGTTGCAAGAAAAACAGTTCCCTTTTCCCACGAAAGAATCATTTTTGCCGCTTCTTCCGCATAATCGCCCTTCATTTCCTTGCGCAGGATGTCCATTCCCCTTCCCGAATGGCGCAGAACAATATCCTCAATCAATTCATCCTGAATTACTTCTTCCATAAGCGATGTCTCCTTTTATTAGAAACATCGTGCACGATTGTAAAGCCTGAAAATTCACAGCAAATCACTTCAAAAAAAAATGCTTACTTTATCTGCTTTTTGTAGTAATGCTCACGCATTTTAAGAACGGCTTCTTCCAGCTTCTGCTGCTTCATCAGATTTAAGATTTCTTCATGCTGAGTAAAAACCTTTTTCAATTCTGCAAGGTCATTATCAGAATAGTAAGTTGAAATAAAACCAAGCAAGGCCTGTTTTCCATCATACTCTGAAACCAGCATCTTATTTCCCACGCCTTCGATTATGCAGCGTTCAAATAAATATGTTGTTTCGTTGTAACCAAGAACATCCCCTTTTTCAAGGAGTTCCCTCTGCTTCTGCAGCCGCTCTTCCATTTTAGGAAGAACGGAATCCATAAATCCGTTTCTAAAACAGAATCTGTAGGCAGCTACAACCATAAAGAAAACAACCTGAAGGATTTCGTTTACAGTCTCCCTGTCCGGGGAAATTACGAAAAACCCATTGTTCTGTCTGTATTCTATCAACCCTTCTTTTACAAGAAGATTTATGCTTTCTCTGATGGGCGTATTACTAACGCCAAGTTTGCGGCTGAGGACATCCAGATTTATATTTTCACCTCGTTTAAATTCCTGAGAAAGAATTCCAGCTTTGATGTATTCATAAACCTGATCGCGTAGATTAACCTTTTTAATTAATCCCTGCATGACTACCCCCGTCGACACTTTTTATTGTATCATTCTAATACAACATGCACGAAATTTCAAATACGTAACTTAGATAATATCCGGTCTGTAACCTGTCTCCTTTTCAAAATCATCAATCGCGGCAGTCTGAAGCTTTTTCAAAAGTTCAGGAGCCTTTCTGCCAACCTTCTTTCCGTCAATTTCATAAGCCGGAAGTCCAAGTGTACCAGCTGATGTGATGAAAACTTCATCCGCATCAAAAAGTTCATCAAGTGTGAATGGACGTTCTTCGTAAGGAACTCCAAGCCGTTTACAGATTTCGATATAGTGACGGCGGGTAATTCCCGGAAGAATAAGTTCATCAAGAGGCGGTGTAATAAATACTCCGTTTTTCAGGATATTTACGTTGGTGTGGGCACATTCAGTTACCCTCTCACCACGATGGAAAACAACTTCCTTTGCCCCTGCTTCATATGCCTTCTGGCTTCCAAGAACACTCGGTAAAAGGTTCAGGGTTTTGATATTGCAGTGGAAAAATCTTGTATCTTCCATGGTGATTAACTTACAAGGAGTTCTCAAATCAGCAATTTTTGATTCTGTAATATTTATCAAAAGGTTTGGCTTACAGTTCGGGAAAAGATGATTTCTTGGAGCTGTTCCACGGGTACATTCCCAGTAAACAAAGCAAACGCCGTCAGAATCCATAGCATCGATACACTTCTGAAGCTCAACCCTTAACTCTTCCTTTGTCATTTCAAAAGGAATCTGAACGTATTTCAGCGAATTGTAAAAGCGTTCAAGATGCCAGTCAATTTCAAAGATTTTACGGTTGACGCTATATGTTGCATCGTAAACTCCGTCACCAAAATACATGGCCCGGTCCAGGAAAGGAATAGACATTTCTTCCTGCAGGCCCATTTTTCCATTGTAATAACCTACATTTTTCATATTAAGCCTTCCTAAGATACAAAGATTAGTTTGTAAATACATCGTGCACGATGTATTTACAGATGTTTTAATCCATTTTCTGAGTTTGTGCAATACATTTGGGGTATTTTTTTTAATTAAATCAGAGATTTAGACTCAAAACACTGAAATAACTCACGTTTCGTGCTAAAATGCATCTTATGGCAAGTATTTTAATTAAAGACACAACCAGAAAACAGCGCGAACAGATCGTCCGTGAATCACTGGGCGACGATTATGACGTAGGTTGCGGATACGAATCCACAGGAATTAATTATCAGCTCTATATTGACGGCGTTAAAGAACTCCGCGAACTGAATATGGAAGCAAACTGCGGATTCGAAGTAGCGCACCCGGAAGAACGAAAGTCCGGTTGTTGTGACAACTTCTAATAAGTCCTTATTTTGATTTCAGAACATGCAAAATCAATTTCAGACGCCTGGTTTCCGCAAAAAATTTTGTCCGTAAAAGCGTCTACAATGTACTGTTTCATTTTTTAACCGCCGCATCAAAAAAATAAATTTCGTTACTGTCTTACACCTTCAACGTAATTCAAGCTCTTTTTTTATTTGCCAGGCAAACACCTGCAATTATCAAAATGTAGACAGCGGACAAAATCACGTAGAATAAAATATCAACCTTCAAAAAACAGTAGAGGAAGTTAAAGCAGAAATGAATGACAATTCCGTAAAGAAGATTGTCGTGCTTTTCCATAAAAAAGTTCATGATGAAGCAGAGTCCGGTCATGACAATCACGTTGGAAAGAACGTAGGGAATCATCTGCAAGCCCATAAAATCTGAATCGACGAACCAGAGGATTGTGTGCCAGAAAGCCCAGATCAGGCCCTGAATGACGGATGCCGCAAAAAATCCGTGGCGGGAATTGAGGTAAGGACGTACATAGCCGCGCCATCCGGATTCTTCACCGGTCGGGCCGGTCGTTACTGAAAAGAGGAAGGAAGTCCAGAAAGGATAAGCCCCGAGATTCCAGTAAGAGGCGAAAGACCTTCCCTGCACGGCTGACAAAATAGCAACAGTCACAAGGGTTGCGCCCAAAGTGAGCAGGGCTGCGGTCAGTATGGAAGGAAAAGTGACCTTTCCTGCAAAAGCATTTTTGTAAAATTCCTTTACGGTTTTACCCGGCACAAAATATCTGAAGCCTACAAGAAGTACGATTGTCGGAGCCCACGCGCACACATTAGAAAGGATGCGCATTACAACCGGCGGACAATGAAAGACCATACTGGCAGTTCCGCAAATTCCCATAACCATCGCCCAGAAAACAAGATACGAGGCGATTACATAATTTCTGATATTTTTCTTTTCCATAACAAAATCCTGCTTTTATTATAAGGCAGAACCTCTTGTCTGAAAATGATTTTTAGACAAGATGCAGGTTTTGCAGATGAAATGCAGGCTGGAAAAGTTATGCTGCATATTAACTACTAAACATCCAAAATTTCATACAAAGTCTTGTAAAGGAATTCAGCCTGCTCTTTTGAAATCTTGAGGCACGAGCCGATTTTTCCGGGAATTGACGCGGCTTTGTCCTTCAGTTTTTCGCCTTCATCGGTGATTGTGATTTCGACGATTCTTTCATCCTCTGAATTGCGCTGTCTTTTTATGAGCGATTTTTTTTCCATCGATTTTAAGAGCGGAGAAAGAGTTCCCGTGTCGAGGTAAAGCAGTTTTCCGATTTCGCCGACGGTGACTGATTTTTTCTCCCACATCACCATCATCACGATGTACTGTGTGTAGGTCAAATCGATTTCCTTCAAGAGCGGCGTGTACCGTCTGAGGATTTCACGGGATGCGGCATACAATGGAAAGCAAAGCTGATTTTCAAGCTTGAGGCAGTCGTATTTTTTCATGCTAAGTCCTTCTTCATGTTCCTGATATAGTCCGCTGCAGAAAGTCCTGCAACTCCGCCTTCATAGACAGCCTTGCACACCTGCAAAAGTCCGCCGTTCGCATTTCCGCAGCTGAAAATTCCGGGTGCGTTCGTAGCCATTTTTTCGTTCACGGCGATTGAGTCTTCGTTGAGCATGAGCCCGAGTTTTTTTGCAAAGTCAGCAGCTCCAGCAGTTCCGAGAGCAACGAAAATTCCGTCGGCTGAAAATTTTTCTCCGTCTGCAAATTCAAGGCCTGCAACTTTTGCGTTCTGACCGTCGGCAAGAATTTTTTTGATTTTGCGAGAGTCGGTTCTAATTTTTTCAGCGAGCGAAGGATTTTCTGAGATTTCTTTTTTAATCTGAAAGTCGTCTTTTCCGTCTGTCAAAACCGTGACGCTTTCTGCAATGTTTGCAAGGTGAGAGGCTTCTTCAACCGCGAAGATTCCGTTTCCGATTACGGCCACATTTTTTTTGCGGTAGAAAAATCCGTCGCAGACCGCGCAGTAGCTTACGCCCTTTCCCTCAAACTCAACGATGTTTTCAATCTGCGGGCGGAGCTTTTTGTTTCCTGTCGCAAGGATGATGACCGGTGCAGAATATTCAGCGGCTCCTGCCTTTACGGTGTAAAGTGTTGCAGGCGGAGGTGCCATCATCTCGATGTGGGTGACTTCGCTTTCAATGACTTCGATGCCGAGATTTTTTGCCTGTTCGATTCCGTTTTTGTAAAGGTCGATTCCAGTGATTCCTTCAGGGAAGCCGTAGTAGTTGTCGATTTTGTGGGCCTTCTCAAGCTGGCTTTCGCCTGAATAGATTACTGCAACACTGAGGTTTGCCCTCTTTGCGTAGAGGCCGGCAGAAATTCCTGCAGGGCCCGCACCGATTATGATAATGTCAAAGTTCATAAGATACCTCGCGTTAGGGATAGTAACGGCGGCTTCAGCCGTTCCGAAGCGAATGAAATGAGCGTAGGAATGGAGCCGAAAGGCGGAACCGTGGATAGCCCGACGGCTTTAGCCGTAACGCCCCTATAGTCTACAATATTTTTTCGATTTTTTCTGCGATTTTCTTTGGTTCGACCGTTGACTCAAAGCGCTCGATTACGTTTCCTTCGCGGTCAACGAGAAACTTCGTGAAGTTCCATTTGATGCTCGGCGTGTTCCTGAAGTCTGGGTCCGTCTTGCCGATGAACATGCTCATGAATGCGCCCTTTGCTCCCGTGAAACCCGCGAATCCTTTCTGACTTTTGAGGAACGTGTAGAGCGGAATTTCGTTTTCGCCGTTTACTTCGATTTTCTTGAAGTTGTCGAAGCTCGTCTTGTACTTGAGCTGGCAGAACTCGTGGATTTCTTCGTCGTCACCCGGAGCCTGGTGGCCGAACTGGTCGCACGGAAAGTCAAGGATTTCAAGCCCCTTGTCGTGGTACTGCTGATAGAGTTCCTCAAGTCCCTTGTACTGAGGCGTAAATCCGCAGCCTGTAGCCGT
>DEEV01000111.1:6073-6329 GCA_002350445.1 Treponema sp. UBA2869
ATTATATTTGATACAATATAATATTGTCAAGCATTTATTAAAATCAGATTCTTATACTCAAAGAAAAACTATTCTTTAAATAAATCTGTTACATGGAACTGAGTGAGGTCTTTTACAACCTCTGCCGCAATAATCATTCCTGCAACAGAAGGAACAAAAGCATTGCTTCCGGGAGTCTGTTTTTTTGGAGAACCCTGGCGAGCGGGCGTGGTGCCGGAAGTATCTTCAAAATCAGAATCAGCCTCATCGACCTGCG
>DEEV01000126.1:0-137 GCA_002350445.1 Treponema sp. UBA2869
ATGTTCTTCCAATTGCAATGACGCTTATTAATATGATAAGCGGAACCCTTTACACCCGCGGACTTTCCTTGCGCGATAAGATTCAGACTTACGGGCTTGCGCTTGTCTTTGTTGTTATTCTTTACGACAGCCCGGCA
>DEEV01000126.1:378-3177 GCA_002350445.1 Treponema sp. UBA2869
CTGGCTTATAGATAATCCTTTTGCATACCTTCGCGACAATTTTAAAAGCAGAACATTACTTTTTGCAGTTTCAACCGCAGGACTTTGCATCATAACAGGACTTTTGATTCCTTCCATGCTGATTGCAACTTCTCCAGAAGAATTCAGTGGAATAGACGGTTACGGAAACCCAAACTTTTTTGTATACAACACCTTTGTTCAAACCATGGGAATCTTTATTGTATGGTGTTCGCTCATTTTCTTTTTGTTCCGCGAACGCATGCAAACTGTAATCTGTTTTCTGCTTTCTGCCCTGCTTCCGCTTTCAATGGTAAACCTTTTTCTGTTCAGCGGAAAATACGGAAATCTTTCAAAACTGCTTGTTTTTACAAATATTTCAAGCGTAGATTCTGCTATGCACTCTGTAATTCTGAATCTTATTATTTGTGCATTTATTATTGCGACCGTTGCGGTGCTCTTAAAATTTAAGCTTTCTAAAATCGTTTCCTTTGCCTATATGATAATTACCCTTAGCACTTTTATGTTTGCAATGAGCAATACACATAAAATTTCAAAAGGTTATGAATCATATTCTAAAAAAATTGCAGAATCGGATCATGCTGGTTCTGCAATAAAACCAATCTTTCATTTTTCTAAAGACGGCAAAAACGTTCTTTTTATTTATCTTGACCGTGCTCAAAACCGTTTTATTGAACCGCTTTTTGAAGAATGTCCTGAACTTTACGAAGAATTTTCAGGATTCACTTTATACAAAAATACAGCCTCTTTTAATGGACACACTTTAATTGGAGCTCCACCTTGTTTTGGCGGCTATGAATATAATCCTGAAAACATGAACAGACGCAAAAATGAAACTCTGGTAGAAAAAACAAATCAATCTCTGCTTATGCTTCCTCGTATGTTTACAGAACAGGCAAAGGATTATTCTGCAACTGTAACCGATCCGTGCTGGGCAAACTACAGCTGGACTCCAGATCTGAGTATTTACAAGGATTATCCGAATATTTCTGCGCACATTACCGACAAAGTTTATCTGGACAAATGGTATAAAGAACATCAGGACACAGTTCAGCTGAACGTAATAAGTACTACCCTAAAACGTAACATTTTATGGTTTGCACTGTTCAGGATTTCTCCGCTTGTTCTACGTCCGGTTTTCTATAATGATGGAAATTACTGGTCATCAAATACAGAAAACAAAGATTTTAACAGCTATCTGGAAGGTTACGCTGCACTTGATTATCTTACTCAGCTTACAGATTTTGATTCATCAACAAGAAACGCTTACATAAACTTTGTAAACAACACAACTCACGATCAGATGAATCTTTCTGCACCAGACTACCGCCCTTCAACCGGCAAATTTATTAAAGGCACTTCACGTTTTGCTGATGATATTGACTATCAGTCTTTTGCAGGCGGACTTAAACGTACCGGCGAATGGCTTTTATATCTTAAAACTAACGGCTGCTATGACAACACAAGAATTGTTATTGTTGCAGACCATGGAGCGACAGACTTTGAAGACGGCTACAAATGGGATGAAAAATTTGATTCAATTGGTCCAGGTCACTACCATCCGCTTTTAATGTTCAAAGATTTTAACTCTAAAGGTAAACTTACTATTAATGATGACTTTATGACAAATGCAGATGTACCGGCTCTGCTTGTAAAAGGAATTATTGAAAATCCAGTAAATCCGTATACAGAAAATGTTATAGACGGTCACGAAAAGTCAGACGGCGCTTTAATCTGTTTAGACAGTATTTTTATGCCGTACCATAACAAAGATAATTACATTTTTACGGCAGAAAAAGACAAATGGTACCGCGTACACGATAATATTTTTGATTCTTCAAATTGGGTTCAGGAGGTTCAGTAATGCATTCTCTTTATTTACCACTTTACATTGATCCTGGAACCGGGAGCATGCTTTTTTCTGTTTTTATTGGAGCCGCTGCAACTTTGTTTTTTCTTGCCCGCGCCGCATTCTTAAAAATTCAGCTTATCTTTGCAGGTAAAAAAGCACGCGAAGCCCTAAAAGCTGGACGTAAAAAATACGTAATTTACAACGAAGGCAAACAGTACTGGAATGTATTTAAGCCGGTTTTAGACGAATTCGAAAAGCGTCAGACAGAAATCACTTACTTTACTTCTTATGAAGAAGATCCTGTTTTTGAAAGCGGCTACAAATTTGTAAAGGCCGAATACATTGGGCAGGGAAACAAAGCCTTTGCACGCTTAAACCTTCTTGCGGCAGATATTGTACTAATGTCTACTCCCGGGCTGGACGTTTACCAGATGAAGCGCAGTAAAACCGTAAAGCACTATGCTCATGTGCGCCACGGTTCCGGCGATGCAACAATGTACCGTCTTTTTGGAATAAACTATTTTGATTCTGTTTTATTAACAGGCGATTATCAGAAAGCAGATATCCGCTACCTTGAAAAAGCCCGCGGAACAAAAGAAAAAGAACTTGTAACCGTAGGCTGTACTTATCTGGACGAACTTAAGAAAAAAATGGATTCAATTCCAAAAGAAGAAAATCACATTTTTACGGTGCTTGTGTCTCCTTCGTGGGGGCCAAGTGCAATTCTTTCTAAATACGGCGAAAAGCTTTTAGACCCGCTTGTTAACACCGGCTGGAACATTATTGTTCGCCCTCACCCGCAGTCTAAAAAATCAGAAGCTGATATGCTTGATACACTTCAGGAAAAATACAAAGACTGCAAAAATCTTGAATGGAACTACGAACGAGACAATATTTTTGCCATGAAAAAAGCAGACATAATGATTTCC
>DEEV01000126.1:3268-6661 GCA_002350445.1 Treponema sp. UBA2869
TATACCTTCCTCTGCGATAAACCGGTTATGTACGTAAATGCAGATTTGGATTTGCGTATGTACGATGCAAGCGAAGTTTATAATCCTGACGGAAGCGCAAAACGAATCTGGCAGTTTACAACACTTGAAAAGATTGGTATTGAGCTAAAATCCGAACAGTTTGAAAATATAAAAGAAGTTATAAAAAACGCAAGCGATTCTCCCGAACTTGCAAAAGCCCGGGCTCAGGCAAAAGCCGAAGCCTGGATGCATATTGGCGAGGCAGGAAAAAACATTGCAGATTTTATGATTAAAAAAGAAGAGGAAATAGAATGCAGGCATTAATTTTAGCGGCTGGAACAGGAAGCCGTCTTAAACAATATACAGAAAAAGTTCCAAAATGTATGGTTCCGGTAAACGGCGTTCCAATGATTGAACGTGCAATTGATTCTCTTGTAATTGCAGGAATTAAAAAGCTTTATATTGGGCTTGGCTACAAGGCTGAAGTTTTAAAAGATTTTATTGCAAAAACTTTTATGCTTCACATAAAAGAGCATATATTTCGGTAGGATTATTCATTTGGCGCAATCGNNTGACGAAAAGCGCCTGAACGGAATGAAAATTGATTTTGTTGAAAACCCGGTTTACGACAAAACAAACAACATCTATTCTCTTTGGCTTGCAAAAGACATTTTTGCTCAAGATGACACACTTCTTCTGGAAAGTGATCTTGTATTTGAACCAAATCTGTTGAAAAATCTTGTTGACTCAAAGGAAAATAATCTTGCGGTGGTAAGCCATTATGAAGACTGGATGGATGGCACCTGCACAATTCTGGATAAGGGCGGCAACATTCTTGACTTTATAGGTAAAAATGCACAGAATCCGGCAGACGTAGACAAATACTACAAAACCGTGAACATCTACAAATTTTCGCGCAATTTTATTCAGTCATACTATCTGCCTTTTTTGCAGACATTTATGGATGTTTTTGGCAAAAACAATTATTATGAAACCTGTCTTAAATTTCTTGCCCAGACAGATCCGACCCTGTTAAAGGCATTTAAAGTAAGCGGCGACATCTGGTACGAAATTGATAATCCTGATGACCTTAAAGTTGCACAGGAAAGATTTAAATAATTTTTAAGGGGCTATAATGTCATTGGGAACTGTTTTATACACAATAATTCTATATCCTCTTGTTTNNTTTACACCTTAATACTTTACCCTCTTATTCAGCTTATTGAAATTTCGTTCAAACTTTTTGATAAGATATTTGATAACACAGGAATTGCCATTCTTGGAGTAAGTTTTACGGTTACTTTATTTTGTCTTCCGCTTTACATTGTTGCAGAAAAATGGCAGCAGATTGAACGCGACACTCAGGCAAAACTAAAATCAGGCATAGACAGAATTAAACAGACCTTTAAAGGCGATGAACAGTACATGATTCTTTCTACTTTTTATAAGCAGAATCATTACCATCCAATGATGGCATTACGTTCCAGCTTTGGTCTTTTGATTCAGGTGCCTTTTTTTATGGCAGCTTATTCCTGTCTTTCTCATCTTCAGGGGCTTCAGGGGCAGTCGTTTTTATTTATACGCGACATGGGACAGCAGGATGCGCTTTTCCATATAGGAAACTTTCCTGTAAATGTGCTTCCAATTGCAATGACTCTTATTAATATTATTGCAGGTGCAATTTATACTAAGGGTTTTGCAATAAAAGAAAAAATCCAGATTTATGGAATGGCTCTTTTGTTTCTTGTTGTTCTTTATAATTCACCGAGCGGTCTTGTACTTTACTGGACAATGAACAACGTGTTCAGTTTAGTAAAAAATGTTTTTTATAAATTAAGAAATCCGGCAAAAACATTGTATATTTGTGCGGCATCGTGCTGTGTTGCAGGTATTATTTTCTTTACTTTTGTATACACAACTAAAACTACAAACAAACTGATTGCACTTTTATTCTTTGCTCTGATTTTAGCAATTCCTTTTTATGTAAAAGCATTTTCAAAACTTCTTAATACACAACTTTCTTATTTTGTAAACAATACAAAGGCAAGAACTTCCGTATTTCTAAGTTCATGTCTTTTAATGATTATTTTAACTTCCATAACAATTCCTTCGTCGCTTATAGGTTCATCTCCAACAGAATTCTGCGGAATTGCAGGAAATATAAGTCCTTATTTTATTTTTAAGACTATTTTTGTTCAGTCCTTAGGAATCTATTTTTTCTGGGCGTTGTGTATATATTTTTTGTTTGGCAAAAGAATTCAAACACTTATGGCATTTATAATGTCATTTATTGCGCTAAGTTCAGTTGCAAACGTATTTATTTTCCAGGGAAACTACGGAGACATTTCGCAGACTCTAACATTCCTTAATGTTACAAATTTTACATCTTTTGGAACAAAATCTCTAATAAACATAGTTTTTACAATATTACTATTTACAATGCTTTGTCTGTTCGCAACAAAGAAAGAAGTAAAACCGCTTACATATATTATTAACCTTCTTAGTCTTGCTCTTTTTGTAAGTGCAATTCCAAATTTTTCGTATATCAATAAAGAAATAAAAAACTATACTACAAATGCTAACAATGAAAGCGTATCAAAAATAAGCCCTATTTTTACTCTTTCAAAAAATAATAAAAACGTAATTCTTTTATTTTTAGACAGAGCGCAGACAAGATTTGTTTCAGAAATGTTAAGAGAAGACAATTCATTAAATAAAAGTTTTTATGGCTTTGTAAATTATCCTCAGGTTCTTTCGTACAACGGTCATACACTTATGGGCGCACCTGGAATGTTTGGCGGCTATGAATACATTCCTTACGAAATAAACAAACGTGATACAGAACCTCTTGTAAAAAAGAACAACGAAGCACTTTTAATGTTACCGCGCGTTTTTAATGAGCAGCTTAATTACTCTGCTGTTATTACTGACCCTTCCTGGGCAAATTATAATACATTTACCGATATATCTATTGTTAATGATTACCCAAATATAAAAGGCTATAAAACAAAAGATTCATACAATGACTTATGGTATAAAACCCATCCAGAATCTGATTTTGCCTCAAATACAGAAAAACTTATTAAGCGAAATATGCTTTATTTTGCAATTTTCCGACAGTCACCTGTATTTCTTAGAGAATTAATTTACTACAAAGGAACTTACTGGTCTACCGATGAAAATATAAATGATTTTTCTGATTTAATTGGAAGCTATGCGCCGCTTACTTTCCTTACAGAACTTACAGAAATAAAAGAGACAGAAACTGGAACTTATACAGGTATAACAAACGAATTAACGCATGCAAGTGAATTTTTACAGGCTCCTGACTATATTCCTGTAAAAGTTGTTACAAATTATGGCACATCAAAATATGCTACAAACAATAATGCT
>DEEV01000126.1:6710-7096 GCA_002350445.1 Treponema sp. UBA2869
TAATTACATGCAGGAAAACGGTGTTTACGATAATACAAGGATTGTTATTGTTTCTGACCATGGTGCAAGCCAGTATGAAGAAGAGTTTGAAGCTGATCCTGAACTTGATGAAAAAGTCGCAAGTACTAAATACAAAGGACGTGGTCACTATCACTGTATTCTTATGTTTAAGGATTTTAATGCAAAAGGTGACATCAAAACCGATAACACATTTATGACAAACGCAGACACAGTGAGTCTTCTTCTCAAAGGCTATGGAAAAGATTTTACAAATCCATTCACCGGAAACAAACTTCCTCTTGATACTAAACAATTTAAGCAGAATGGTATTTATATAACAACAAGTGATGCACATCAGCCTATTTACAACGGAAAATATAAATTCT
>DEEV01000070.1:0-6998 GCA_002350445.1 Treponema sp. UBA2869
TGAAGTTCTTCCAAAACTCGACACTTTCCAGATGGACAAAGAATGCCAGCAGGCTATGTATGATATCGCTACAGAAATGGGACTTGATTCAAAAGCTCTGTTTAATGCACTTTACAAAGCATTGATCAACAAAGATCAGGGACCACGTCTTGGAAGCTTCTTCCGCATTATCGGAAAAGAAAAACTCGAAAAGATTTTGAGCGTTTACTAATTTCTGATAAAATATCTGAACATTAAGCACCCTAAATCGGGTGCTTTTTTATTAAATAAGAAGACATTAAATCTATCAGTTCTCCCCCGTCTTCAAAATTTTTGATTGTATTTTTTTTATCCTATGTTAAAATAGTATTTTGTGAGAGTATAAGGAATTTACCGTATGAAATTAAATACAAAGTTTCAGATTATTGTAGGTCTTACTGTTCTCATGGTTGTAATTCTTACTTTTGCAACGCTTCGCGGCTCTCGTCGTATGCAGGAAATGAAATCTTACCAGTATATGCAGTCTAAGGTTCAGGCTGATTTAAGTGATGCGTTTTCTTTCTTAAATGAAATGGACTATTGGGGTTTTAATTCGACAAGTGCTGGACGCGATTTTGAAGATTATATTTCTACGCTTGATGATGATTTTGATTATCTTATTGACAGTGAAAACTTAAAGCCTTTTCCTTCTGATTTCAGGGAATCGACAGAGCAGATGTCTACGCTCTGGGGGCTTTTAAAAAACCGCTTTGAACCTGTTGTTGAATCTTTAAATGCAATGCAGGAGATTTCTCTTGATAACGGTGTTGCAAATGCTGTTCAGTCATATGGAATCCGCTATGCAGCAGAAAACGAAACTGCAGAATCTGCACAGAAGCTTTATGAACTTTTGCTTGTAGCTCACGAAGAAATGAACGGAATAAGACGTTCGCACAAATCTATTCAAAAATTCAATAATCAGGCTGCTTACCAGATAGAAGAAATTCTTGAAGCAAGCGAAAAGCGCATTATGCTTATTACCATAATTTTTGCAGCTGCTTCCTGTCTTGGAATTGCGTTTATAATTACTCTTGTAACAAAGCGAATTGCAAAACGAATTGTAAACATAAAGGACGTTACTTCTATTCTTGCAGAAAAAGATTTTACTGTTGAAGTTTCTGCGGATGGCAGCGACGAAATGATTTCGCTTCAGGAAAACCTGAATAACATGGTAAAGCAGATAAATGACTTTTTTATTGTTGTAAAGACAACTGCGTCAAAGGCAATTTCTTCCGGCTATAAAATTAATGATTCTGCAAACAGCACAGCAATGGCTACAAGCGAAATTGATTCGCACATAGAAAAAATCAATGAGGAATTTGCAGAAATTACGGAAACTGTAAAACGAGCTGTAGGCGTAATTTCTGAAATGAATGTGCATGTATCAACTCTGGTAGATAACAGTTCAAAACAGACTACCGCAATTGAAGACAGCAACAAAGCTGTAAACGAAATAGTTCAGACACTGGAACACATGAATAATATGGCAACTGAGCGAACCCGCAATGCAGAAGAAATGCATGAGCTTATAGCTGACGGTGATAAAAAAATCACTTCTACAAGCGATGTTCTTGCAAGTGTTACAGACCAGCTTGATGAAGTTCGCGAAATTGTTTCTATTATTAATAACGTTGCTAAAAAAACGAACCTTCTTTCTATGAATGCTGCAATTGAATCTGCCCACGCCGGCGAGGCCGGAAAAGGTTTTAGCGTTGTTGCAGGGGAAATCCGTGCATTGGCAGACGAAACTTCAAAGCATTCCGAAAAAATTACAAACGTAGTTCAGAGTATTGTAAGTCTTGTTTCCGAAGCAAACGAATCAAGCTCGTCAGCTTCGGCGGCGTTTAGTCGCGTAAGTTCGCAGGCTGCAGAAATCATAAAATCGCTGCAGGAAATTACAGCGGGTATTGGAAAAATTGATTCACAGATGCATCAGATTAAGGCGCGTTCTCAGGAATCAACTTCGGCTGCAGACGAAATGAACGAATACTGTTCAGACCTTGCACAAAAGCAGCGTCAGGTTTCTGCCGAAGTGGACACTATGAACGATTTGTTCCTGCAGACAATGGGCGCTATTCATCAGATTAAAAACGGTACAGCTGATATCGTAAGCCGAATGAAAGATGTAAGCGATTCAAGTAAAGAAAGCTATAAAAATATGACCGAGCTGGAAAATGTGCTTGAGCAGTTCAAGACAAAATCCGAGGCTGAAAATGCTGAAGCAAAGGTCGACTCAGAAAATGCCGTTGAAGCTGAAAGTCCTGCTGATGAGGAAGTAGCAGAAATGGAAGCAGTTGAGAATTCAGAAAACAGCGGTGAAGAAGTTTCTTTTACATCGGTTGAAGATCTTACAGAAGATGATGTAGAAGAAATTACAGAAGAAGCTGAATCAGTTAGCGAAAATTAAAAGCAAAGCTGCAAAGTACGGAAACGAAATCATTATTGATGATGGAATTTCCGGAATGTAGTTTTGTAAGTATGGCATAAAAAAGTCTGCGCAACAGAAAATAAGTACGGCTATTACAATTTTACGCAAATTCTTTTTTCCCAAAAATATAGCTGCAAGTGCAACCCAGCCGCGCCCGCTGGAAATGTTTGGCACAAATGAAGATAGCCTGATTGTAAGCAAAATTCCTGCAATGCTGCTGTAAAATGCGGCAAGTCCCCACGAAAGAATTCTTGTAACAGAAGGATTTACGCCTTTTGCAATCAAAACGTCAGAATCGCTGCCGGTTATTCTAAGGTATAATCCGGTTCGTGTTTTTGAAAGGAACACAATTGCGGCGGCAATAAGAACGGCTGTAAGAATCACAGTAAAAATTTTTGTATGATTTATATTAAAGCTGTAAAACGGCGAGGTAAGAACTCCGCGTGTCTTAAAGAAAATTGTAGATAAGCACGAAATAAGTGACGAAAGCAAAAGGTTAATTGCTGTCCCTGCTATGAATTTATGTGCCTTTAATTTTTCGGTAAGCGCGGCAAAAACAAAAATTATGAGAGTTGCAAGAATTACTGTAAGTAAAAAGCCTGCAACGGGGTTTTGTGTTTTTACGGTAATGGCAAAATTTAGGAATGCAGAAAAAGAAACAAGACCTTCAATAAAGAGGGCAAGACAGCCTGCGTATTCCGAAAAAAGAGCTGCAATTGAGCATAAAATCAGCGGACACGAAAAAGAAAGAATATCTATAGTCATTTTTACCTCTTTTGCCTGTATAGTGAAAACGATAAGAGCAGCATAACTAAAGATTGAATCATACTGCTTATGTCAAAATTCATATTGTTATAAAGCGCAAATCTGTTTGAATAGGTTGTTATAAATCCGAGGAAAAGAGATGAAGGAATCATAAAAAACGGGTTAGCACCTGAAAGTAATGCGGCAGAAAAAGCGGCCCAGCCCATTCCAAAATAAAAACCGTTATGACAGGTAAAATAAGTGCCTGTTATTGCAAAAGCGCCGCAAAGTCCGTGCATTGCACCAGAAACAAATGCGCTTGTAAAAACAAACTGAGTATTATTGTAGCCTGAAAATTCCGAGAATTTTGGAGAAATGCCGTAAATTGTAAGGCGGCTTCCAAACGGAGTTTTGTTTATAAGAAAGTAAAAAGCTGCGCAAAGAAAAACGGCAATAAAAAATGTTGCATTCAAGACAGACGGCGGCATAATGCTTGTAAAGCGGAATTTTTCTGCAATAAAGGAAGTTGCCAGAAGATTGTCACTTTTGCTTCGAAAAGGACCGTTAATAAGCGCGTCTATAAGCGGAATAAAACCTGCCGAGCATAAATAAGAGGTAAAAAGAAAATCTGCATTTTTAGTTTTTTTGAGAACACCAGAAATAAGTGCCATAAGTCCGGCGGAGCAGAAAGCACACAAAAATGCAAGAAATACGCCGACAGGTGCAGGCAGATTTGAACATTTTGCAAGTACAATAGCGGCAATCAATCCGCCCAGGTAAATTTGTCCCTCTCCGCCAAAGTTCAGGTTTCCCGATTTTATAGAAAACGCAGAGCCGGTTCCGGCAGTCATATAAAGCGCAGATAGATTTAATGCTGAGCCAATGTAAAACAAATTCATTATGCCGTTTTCTCCACGTCAGAAATGCCTAGAATGATTTTTGTGCCCTTGTCAGAAAGAGCCTTGAGTTTTGAATAAAGCTTTTCTGTGCCTTCTGCATCAAGACCTTTTGTAGGATTAAAAAGATACAGCACCTCTGGATTTTCTGCAATCTCGCGTTCAAGAATCAGGCGTTGAAGCATTCCACCAGACAGACAAAAGGCTTTTTCATAGAGCTTAATATTTACCTCTGATTTGTCTAAAAGTTTTTTTGCGTAGGCTTCCAGCGCCGCTTTGCTTTCTTCTGTGTGGTAAGCAGTTGCAAGTTGAAAAACCGTAAGGTTCGGATTAGATGCAGTAAAAGTTTTATCAGATGGAATGTAACCAGTTATTCTCTTTTCTTTATCTTTATACCTTTGTTTAATAGATTTTGAATGAAGAACCAGAACTTGTTTTTCTGTAATTGATTCAGTTTTTATAAAATCGGGCATTTTAATTTCCTTAGAAATGCCAAAAAGCTTTTGTTTAATCTCTTGTTCTGTAATTTGAGTTGAATCTTTTTCTTCCAGCACGTGACCATCTTTTAAGAGAATTACCTTGTCAGATTTTTCCAGCGCTTCTGAAAGATTATGCGTAATTATTACGACAGTCATTCCATTTTGAGCAAGGTTTCTTAATTTTTCCGGCGCAATAAACGGTGGTTCATCCAGAATTAAAAAAGAAGGAGAACGAAGCAGAGCAGCTGTCAGAGAAACAAAGAAAGTTTCTTCTTGCAAAAGTGATTTTACACTGGTTTTAAAATTATATTCTGGAAGCCATTCTTTTAGCAGCTCTTGTGCTTGTGAAAGATTAATTTTTTTTTGACCAAGCAGAAGGTTTTCTTTAATTGTAACAGAATGTGCAAGCAAAGGACGTTGATGCACACACACAATTCCTTTTTCAATTGCGTCGTGTGGAGTGTTAAAGCAAACTTTCTGATTATTAAAAAATTTTCCCCCGCCGGTAGGAGTCAGATCGCCGCACAAAACCTTTGCAAGCGTCGATTTTCCTGCCCCGTTTTCACCGAGCAGGGAATATATTTTATTTTCCTCAAAAGAAAGCGAAATTTTATCGAGAACAGTTTTATAAGAATATTTTACGTCTATATCTTTAAGAAAAATCATTTAATTAATTTTAAGGCTTCCGTTCGAAAGTTTTTCAATGATTTCAGCCATAACTTTTCGTTTTTCAGCTGGAACAGTAGCTTCGTAAAGCGGGTCATCCTGAATGAACTTTATAAAGCCTTCCTGCATTCCAACCATTTTTGCAGTGCCCCACGGAGTTTTTCCTGCAAGATAATCTTTTGTAACAATTTCTGCCATTTTATCCTGAAGTGTAACGCTGCTTCCAATAATAGTTCCCGGAGCACGTTTAAATCCGCTGTCGTCAAACCATGAAATATAAATCTTATTATTTACAGCAGAAGAAATAACACCCTGCGAAGCGCCTCCGCAAACCGGAAGAATTACGTCTACATTATTTTTAGCCAGTGCGTCTGCAATTTCGGCACCCTTTGTTGCATCATACCAGTTTCCAACAATTCTAAAATCAACTGATGCATTTGCCTTTGCCGCTTTTGCACCTTTTTCAAACGATGGAAAAATAATTTCATTCATTACCGGATATTCCTGTGCAGAAATAAGAGCAAGCTTTCCTGTTTTTGTCATAAGACCGCCAATGAAACCGGCAAGGTATCCCTGCTGAGCCTGGTCATAACATACAGTGTGAATGTTCTGGTTTCCTTCGCGAGTTGCATCCAGAAGAATAAATTTTTGTGACGGGAACTGCTTAATAACAGGTTCTACAAGGTCTGGCAAAGACGGATTTGACGAAATAATCAAATCATATTGTGCTTCAGCCGCAAGAGCCGTAATTTTTGAACTCCATTCAGCCTGATTCGTTCCGGCTTCCATAATAAACAGATTTACCTGATTTTTTTCGTCCGCACTCTGATTATATTCATTAACAGCATTTGTAACGCCGCGGGCAAGTTTTTCGTAAGTAGGACTTCCATCAATAATTCCCGGAACAAAAACCGCAATAGACTTTCCATTTGTTTTTTTAGAACAACCAGCAAAAATAAAACTTAAAAGAGTTAGTGAAATTAAAAGTAATTTTTTCATGAAGTAATAATAGTTTTATATAAAACTATTGTCAATATGATTTTTGCCACATTTACATTACAACCGCTGTTCCGCCCTTCGCTAACGCTCATTCCTCCGCGGCTCACAAAGCCGCTTCGGAACTATCGGGGCTCCATAGCGGGCGGAAATTCAACTAAAATTTTTATTAATTTTTTCTAAGAGACTTACAAAGGTTTCTTTTTCCTGTTCAGTAAAGCCTTTGTAAAAAGTTTTATTAAGCGACTGCGAAATTTCTTTTGTAAGCTTATTGTATTGCGAGCCTTTTTCGGTAAGCGTTATAAATTTTGTTCGCTTATCGCTGTCAGAAGAAAAAGTTTTTACAAAACCTTCCGCTTCCAGTTTTCGCACAAGAACCGTAGTTGTAGATTTATCGCGGTTAATTTTTTCGGCAAGCTCTTTCATAGAAATTTTTGGAAAGCGGCTAAGCTGAAAAAGAATGTTTCCGTGCGAAGAAGCAAAATCAGGCAGACCTTTTTCCTTGAGCTTTTCAATAAGAAAATCTGCTGTAATAGAATGAATGTGCGAAAGCAGAGAAATAGACGAATTAATATCCATAAGAGTAATTTTAGCAATTCTTGTAAATTTTGTGTATAACTGTTAAATTGATTTTATGTTCAGTTTTATTATAAAAAAAAGTTTTTGCGACGGCTGGGATAACCTGCTTTCCCTTGTAATTTCAAATTTCATTTTTATGTTCATTGGACTTGGCACTATCCTTTTGAATTATGTTGTAAGCCAGGCTGGCTT
>DEEV01000070.1:7170-7933 GCA_002350445.1 Treponema sp. UBA2869
TGTATTATTTTACACAGGTAAAAAGTGTAACAGGGCTTTTCCTTTCTGCAATGATTTTGTGGATTGATTTGTTTTTGATCCTTGCTCTTCAGTGGTTTATTCCGTTGCACGCAATGTTCCACAACAATTTTAGAAAATGTCTTAAAAAGTGCTTTATAATTTTCCTGGACAATTTTGGCTTTTCTTTGGCAGTTTTTCTTTATAATATCGTTCTTTCTGTTATTTCAGTATTTTTCCTGGGATTTTTACCATCCTGCGCCGGTATTCTTATAGCAGACTGCAATGCGCTTAGAATTCTTATTTATAAGTATGATTATCTTGAAGAGCATCCTGAATTAAAAACACCTGCCGAACGAAAGCGCATTCCTTGGGAAGAGCTTATTTACGAAGACCGCGAAACACTTGGTCCTCGCAGACTTAAAAGCTTTATTTTCCCATGGAAGGAAGACTAGTATTTTAAACGGCGTTTGTGCGCCGTTTTTTTATTCTCTGTCGAAAATGGTTTTCTGGGCTATAAAGCGACCGTATTCGTGTTTCCATAATACGTGCCACTGGCTTTCGTCATAAACAGGGAGAGCTTCTTTTTCCATTTCCATTTCAATCATAATGTCGTAACGGTTATCGCGGTCGATGCAGTTTTTAAACACATTGACTTCGTGAATTCCTTCTATTTCTTTTGTATTGTCAAAAAGCTCTTTAATTTGTACGGCAAATTCGTCAATATTTTTCTTTGTAATTTCCGGCACAAATTTTACGATGATGA
>DEEV01000070.1:7951-9141 GCA_002350445.1 Treponema sp. UBA2869
TTCCTCCGGGGACGGGTGCAGGCGCGCACCGCGGTTTTGGGCATAAAAATAGGGCTCCCGGTTGAGCGCGGAAGCCCTGTTGTAAATAAAGCTTAATTATTTAGAAAAAAGCAGAGTTTTTGGATCAAGTTTAACTTTGCCTTCTCCGTTTTTAAGCACTGAAAGAACAAGATCTTTTCCTTCGGCAGCAAGATGAGCTACAGAAGCAAAAATATTAAGCTTGTCTTCTGGAAGAGTATCTTTAAGACTTGCCGATTCACATGAATAGCTGAACCATGCAGTCATTTTTTCACTCTTTATGAATTTTGCAAAGCATTCCAGGTCAGTCTTTTCAGTTTTATCAAGTGTAAGACCGTCTACAACAACACTTGCAATTTTAATTCCGCCGTCTTTAAGAGCTTTAAGAGTGCTTACAACTTTAGGTAAAGTGAAAGTTTCTTCGTTAAAGTTCAAAATTGTACGGTTTTTCATAATATCTTCGTTAAGTTCATCAACATTAAGATTTCGTTTTTTTGCAATTTCTGTAAGTACGCTTGAGTACCAAGCAATTACGTTTGAAGACTGCTGGTCAAAAGAAACGTGAACAAGCGGTTTATCATTAAGCAAAGAATCAATTCCGAACTGAACAAGGATAGAAGTTTTTCCCAATCCTTTTTTTGCCGTAATAAGACCTATTTCGCCGTTTTTGAGTCCTGCATTTGTAGCGTTGTCAAAAAAACGGATAGGGCTTTGTGCTATTAAATCTTTCTTATCCATAAGTTGCCTCCTGAGTAAGCAAAAAATATAAAAAATAGTAAAAGGCAATCTAGCTTTGCAAGCGTCAGCTCTTAAAACTGATTTAATTACCTAACTAACATAATAAGTTTAAGTCAGCAAATTGGAAAATGCAAGTTAAAAATAAAAAACTCCTGCCGTTTCCGGCAGGAGCCTTTACTATGCTAATTTAAGCTTGTTATTTCTTTCCGCGCTCTCCGCGTTAGCGGAGGCGTTAGGCAAAAAGTAATTTATTACTTTATGCCAGCGATGTTTGCGAAGCAAACTCGGGTGGAAGAAATAACTTGTTATTTCTTTCCAGCTTCTTTTTCAGCCTTGTGTTTAGCAATTAATTCATCAGCAATTGCGTTTGGAACTTTTCCGTATTTTTCGAATTCCATTGTGAATTCACCCTTACCCTGAGTTGAAGAACGGAG
>DEEV01000070.1:9201-9395 GCA_002350445.1 Treponema sp. UBA2869
TTGTTTTCATCAGTTGAATCAACAATTACACCACGGCGCTGGTTGATAAGACCAAACAAGTTACCCTGGAATTCTGTAGGTGCAGACATCTGTACCTTCATGATTGGTTCAAGAATAACAGGTTTTGCCTTCATGTAACCTTCGCGGAAAGCACCAATAGCAGCAATCTGGAATGCGTTATCGTTAGAGTCTAC
>DEEV01000070.1:9484-13639 GCA_002350445.1 Treponema sp. UBA2869
CAAGAAGGGATAAATTCGTTAGGAATTGCACCTCCCTTAATTGCGTCTACGAATTCGTAGTCTTTGTCTGTGATTGGTTCCATAAATCCTGCAACACGACCGTACTGTCCAGAACCACCAGACTGTTTCTTATGTGTATAGTTGAAGTCACCCTGTGTTGTAATAGATTCACGGTAAGCTACCTGAGGAGCACCAGTTTCTACTTCACAGTTGTATTCGCGCTTCATACGTTCAACGTATACTTCAAGGTGAAGTTCACCCATACCGCGGATAATTGTTTCACCAGATTCAGGATCTGTAAATACGCGGAATGTAGGGTCTTCTTTTGTGAAGCGGTTCAAAGCCTTAGACATCTGCATTTCTGCCTGTTTATCTTTTGGCTTAATAGAAAGAGAAATTACAGGCTCTGGGACGAACATAGAAGCCATAGAGTAGTTAACTCCACCGCTTACAAATGTATCACCAGATGCACAGTCAACACCAAAGAGTGCTACGATATCACCAGCACAACCTTCGTTGATATCTTCCATCTGAGCAGAGTTCATACGTACAAGACGTCCAACCTTGAACTTCTTCTTTGTACGAGTATTGTAGAGTTCTTCACCCTTCTTAATTTTACCCTGGTAAACACGAGTATATGTAAGCTGACCATACTGACCATCATCAAGTTTGAAACCAAGTGCAACACAAGGTTTGTTATCAACTGATTCAAGTTCAACTTCAGCTTCGTTGTTGTCCAAGTCAAGAGCAACGTTGCGAACTTCGTTTGGAGCTGGCAAGTAGCGAACTACAGCGTCGAGCAATGGCTGAATACCTTTGTTTACGTGAGCAGAACCACAGAATACACCTACAAACTGTTCTGCCAAAGTTCCCTTACGGATAGCAGCAATAACTTTTTCTTCTGCAACGCCTTCGTATCCATTTTCCATGATTTCTTCCATTAAAGAATCATCGAACATAGAAGCAGCATCCAAAAGTTCTTCACGATATTTGTCTGCATCAGCTTTCATGTTAGCTGGAATTTCAGCAATGCGAAGATCTTCACCATTAGGACCATCAAAGTAGATAGCCTTCATACCAACTAAGTCTACAACACCTTCAAGTTTATCTTCCAAACCAATAGGAAGTTCCATCATGTGAGCATTAAGGCCAAGCTTTTCGCGAACCTGATTGCAAACGCGGATTGGGTTAGCACCCTGGCGGTCACACTTGTTAACAAATGCAACACGTGGTACATGGTAGCGTTTGAGCTGGCGGTCTACAGTGATAGACTGAGACTGAACACCTGCAACAGCACACAAAATCATGATAGCACCGTCAAGAACGCGGAGAGAGCGTTCAACTTCTACAGTAAAGTCTACGTGACCCGGTGTATCGATAAGGTTGATTGTGTAGTCTTTCCACTGAACCTGAGTTGCAGCAGACTGGATTGTGATACCTCTTTCACGTTCCAGTTCCATGTTGTCCATTACAGCACCAACACCGTCTTTACCACGAACTTCGTGAATAGCATGAATTTTGTTACAGTAGAACAAAATACGTTCAGAAGTAGTAGTCTTTCCTGAGTCAATGTGGGCACTGATACCGATATTTCTTACTTTTGAAATATCCCAAGCCATATTGTTACCTCTTTAAAAATAAATTTTCCTAGTCTAAAAATACTGTCTTACAATAATATAGAAAATTAAAAGGCTTTTCAATATGCAAAACGGAGATTTTTCGAAACTTCCTGCCTGAGCAAGGTAATTTTTTTTCTTGCTTATTTAAAGGTTTCTTTATTATTTTAAACGTATGAACATACAGATAAAACCTTTTAACGATGAATATTTTTCAGTTTCGTTTTTGGATTCATTCAATGCAGATATGTTGAATGCAGTAAGAAATGTTCCGGAGAGAAAATATCAGGTTGAAAACAAAATCTGGCTTATTCCGGATAATAAAAAATCAGCGCAGACTCTTCTGGAAAACATATTTCGAACAAATCTCTTCAATTATATAGCGCAAAATAAGCCAAATGATTCAATTGTCGATGATAGTCGTGAGACTACAGAAGCAGTTCATTTCGACAAACTCAATGACCGTAAGCGAACTACATTTGCGCAAGAAAAGCAATATGATTTGCCAGAGAATGGTGCGGCAAGAGATACTTCTGACGGCATAGAAAAAATGAAGGAACTTTTGAGGGCACGTCATTACAGCCGACGAACAGTGGAATGCTATGAGCGCTGGGTAAAGGATTTCTTAAAAAAATATAAAGATGATGAAAATCCGGGACAGAAGGAAATAAATGAATATCTTACACGGCTTGCGGTGCGTGGGAAGGTGAGTTCTTCGACTCAGAATCAGGCACTGGCGGCACTGCTGTTTTACTTCAGGTTTGTAAAATGTGATAATCCAAATGATCTGCAGTCTGTAATCAGAGCAAAAAAGAATCCAAGAATTCCGGTAGTTTTCAGCCGGCAGGAAGTAATGCATGTAATTGCCAATATGGAGGGAAGCAAACAGCTTGCGGCAAAACTTTTGTATGGGACAGGAATGCGACTGAACGAGCTTTTAAATCTTCGGATTCTGGATCTGGATTTTGATCGTGGAGAAATAATAATCCGTTACGGAAAAGGTTCAAAAGACAGGCATGTAATGCTTCCTCAAAGTCTTGTTCCGGAACTAAAAGAACATATCCGTAGGGTAAAAACGATTCACGAAAAAGATTTACAGGAAGGCTGGGGACAAGTTCCGCTACCCGGAAAGCTTGCATCAAAATATCCCGAAGCTGGAAAGGAATTAAAATGGCAATGGCTCTTTCCACAGAAAAACCGCTGGAAAAACGAACAGACTGGTCAGGAAGGCCGCTGGCATCTGGATGGAACCTTGCTTCAGCGTGCCGTAAAACAGGCAGTTCTGCAGGCGGGAATAAACAAAAACGCCAGCTGCCACACATTCCGCCACTCCTTTGCTACACATTTGCTTGAAAACGGCTACGACATCCGCACAATCCAGGAACTTCTTGGTCACAGCGACGTAAGCACCACCATGATTTATACCCACGTCCTTAACCGCGGCACCGGCGGCGTTGTGAGCCCCCTATACCGAATATGACAGTTTACCTGTATCCCAGGTAAAAATGATTGAAAATAATATTCCAATATATTAAAATGAATTAAATTGCTCCGTGGCGTCTTACACCGACATTTTTACACCTCTGTAAACGCTTACGGCGGATATGGGGAAATTATGTTATGTGGACGCCCGCACTGGGGCGCTTTTGGAGTAAAATGAAAATTAAAAAAATAGTTTTAGGAATAGTAATTTGTATAATAAGTATTCTATCTTTTGTTGCAGTAAAAGAAATTAAAGAAATTTTTGATGATGCAATAATTACAAAATATGACATAAATGGAAATGAAATTTATTCATATAGTGGAAAAGGTTCCAATAAAAATTATTGGAAATATAATGAAAAGAATCAAATAATAGAGTATAAATCTGTAGTAGATATAAAACCGTTTGAAAGAGTTGATTATATATATTATGAATATGAAAATGATTTACTTGTAAAAAGAATATCGAAAAGTGATAAATCTCCTACGGATGAGGATTGTGTTGTTTTATTTGAATACAATGATAAAGGGGTTAAAACAAAAGAAATTGATTCCTTAAATGGCACGACCGTATTCGAGTATGATGACAACTCATATTTAATAAAGAAAATTGATCCAAATAATGTAATTACAAATTATTCCTATGATGAAAATGGAAATTGTACCTGTGAAGAATCTTCTGATGGAAGTATAAGAAAAATGGAGTATGATGACGAGGGAAGAATTATAAAAAGAACATATATAAGTGACCCTTTTTATGGAAACAGAACTGTAAGATGGGAATATTTTGATGATGATCCAAATATTTCAGTTAACAAGAATGTCTTTTCTGGAGACTACTTCAATTATGTTTACAATGATAAAAATGATGAATATATAGAAACGGGATGGAAATTAGATGATGGTATTGCTATAACAAAATACAAGAAAATTACTCTGTATACTCGTTGGAAAAATGGACAGATAAAAAGTAAAAGAGTTTATACTCTATATAAAAAAGATTGTTTTGAAAAAAAATAGCATAACATGCACTTCAAATCGGATGTCGGGTCAAGCC
>DEEV01000108.1:0-283 GCA_002350445.1 Treponema sp. UBA2869
GAGGGCACAGGTAAAAAAATTAAATATCGTGTCTAATTATTAATTAAAAACTACAGCCTGTAAACGATTTTTTTGCAGGCTGTTTTTTTTATAAAAAATCAAAAGAAAGGAAGAAGCATGAGTTCAGAAAATCTTGAAACAGAAGAGAATGTAAAAAATTATGAAACAAAATTAAATGGAGGTCTAAAAATTGGTGTGTCAACCATGGGAATTGGACTTTTGTTTATTATCGTTAATTTAATTATGATAAAATCTATCGGAAAGTATTTTGTAAAATTGACCG
>DEEV01000108.1:333-4267 GCA_002350445.1 Treponema sp. UBA2869
GTCTTGGAGTAGTTCTTGCTCCTGGAAATCAGACATTTAAAGTTAGCTTTCACGAAACAAGTAAGATAAATACACTTTTTAGCAATGCAGGCGTTTTAACTCAGTTTATATGGGTGTTTTATGCAATAGGCGGAATTGCGGCTTGTATTTACACAATCTTATGTGAATATTGGACAGATGTTGCTGCTCTTTTTGTAGGAACAATTGCTTTTACTTCGCTGCTTTTTGTAATAAAAAATATTTATTTCTTTATAACTAATCCGGAAGAAAAGATTTCTGATGATTATGATTCGCAGGTTGAAAATGAAAAAACAAATCCTTTAAGATTTATGTATTGTCCTTCAAGATTTGCAAGCGTTGCACTTATTCTGTTTTTCGGTTTCCTTGCTTATGCTTTTGGAGCATGGTTTTATGATCTTAAAGTTTCAGAAGGTCCGTCTTACAATGTAAACCGTGATACTTCTATGGATCATATTCTTGTAAAAAATCTTGATAAAACTGTTCCTGTTCGTTTTTATCAGGATGAATATAAGCCTGGAATTTTTATTTACGAAGACGATATCCTTTTGTGGAATAAAGTTACAGAAGGTTCTGAATTCAAAGAGGAAGAATCTGACGAGTTGAATTATGTATTGATTCCGCTTTCTGAGGTTATCAGACATATTGCCGCTCAAAATTCCAGCGAAAATGAATCGGTTGCAAGTTCAAAAATTTCAAAACTGCAGGTTATAGGTGATGATGATAAGTTTGCAGAATATTCTTATAAAAATCTTAATAGAATTCCAGAAATAAAACAGTTTTTACAGGAAAATCCTGCTCAAAATAGCGAAAAACTTATTCTTTCAGCTAACGGAAAGGAATTTTTTGATGATTTTAGTAAGCTTTGCGTAGTTTCTTTCCCGTATTTTACTAACGAAGCTTTTATGGTCTGGGATATTTCATCCTTTATAGAGTTTATTGGTTCCAGAATGTCTGCTGATGGCGAACCTGTTACTACAACTGCGGATGTAATTGCACTTTTTGAAAGCGGACTTTTTGATGATTCAAATATGTATCTTCGTGATCTTGATTATTTTTGTGGAATTGCGTTAAACCAGGATTATTTCAAAGATAATTTTGTGATGATTAATTTTGGAACTTCTGATGGACGTTATCTTTATCATACTGTTTTTGATATGTTGTATGATAAATACAAAAATCCTGACAAAGAGCAAAAAGTAGAATTGGTTGCTGAGTAAGTGTCATTATTCGTGCGGAGGAGTTAATAACCCGATGCTTGAGTCGTATAGAGGGTGTTAAATCCGACTGCAACACCTTATGAGAACCAACATACCTCGCTGCTTGCGGCGAGGTTGTTAATTGCAGATTAACAGAGAATAACTAATAAGCTATGTTGCAAAAGGCTAAAAGACCGAGAGAACAGAACTTTTTGTCATACCCGTTTTAAAAATATATAAAAAATTAAAAAATTTGTTTGACAAAAATTTTTTTAGGGCTTATTATTAGGGTAATGGAAACGATTCCAGTAACGTTTCCGATAAAACCAAGGCCTTTTGTCAGCATACCTGTATGAATAAAAGCATTTTAGAAAGGCTACGGAAAAAATGTTGTATATAATTTGTTATTTTTTTGTAGGAGGAAACAATGAAAAAAATTAACAAAGTAGTAACTGCCATTCTGGCAAGCGCATTGGCTGTATCTTTCCTTGCATCTTGTGGAGGAAATAAAGGTTCTGCAAAGGGTACAGTTCGTTATTTAAACTTTAAACCGGAAGTAACGGAAATTTATCAGGAACTTGCAGCGGCATACGAAAAGGAAACCGGCATAAAAGTTATTGTAGAAACAGCTGCAAACAATTCTTACGAATCAACTTTAACTTCAAAAATGGCAACTAAAGAAGCACCGACTCTTTTCCAGATTAACGGTCCCCGCGGCTATGCAAACTGGAAAGACTATTGTGCAGATCTTTCAAATACAAAGCTTTACAGTCATCTTTCTGACAAATCACTTGCAATTACTGCAGACGGAAAAGCTTATGGAATTCCTTATGTTGTTGAAGGTTATGGTATTATTTACAACAAGGCAATTACAGACAAATATTTTGCCTTAAGCTCAAAGGCAACTTCTTATAAGAGCATGGACGAAATCAATAATTTTGCAAAACTTAAGGAAATTGCTGATGATATGCAGAAAAATGCAAAACTTCTTGGAATTAAAGGTGTATTTGCTTCAACTTCCCTGAAAGCCGGTGAAGACTGGCGATGGCAGACTCATCTTGCAAATCTTCCGGTTTATTATGAATTCAAGACAAACAAAATAGACCTTGCATCAGATGCTACAAAGAAAATTAATTTCCAGTTCGACAAGGAATTCAAGAACATTTTTGACCTTTACATTACAGATTCTGTAATTCCGGCTAAGCAGGTTGGTGTAAAAACGGTAACAGATTCTATGTCTGAATTTGCTCTTGAAGAGTGTGCTATGGTTCAGAACGGAAACTGGGCTTGGGGTCAGATTTCTGGAACAGAAGGAAATAAGGTTAAAGCTGAAAACGTAAAATATCTTCCGATTTATACTGGCGCTGCTGGAGAAGAAAAGCAGGGACTTTGTGTAGGAACAGAAAACTTCTATTGTATCAATGCAAAGGCTTCTGCTGCTGACCAGCAGGCTACGGCTGATTTCATCTACTGGCTCTACACAAGCGAAATGGGAAAGAACTATGTAACAAACAAGCTTGGCTTTATTGCTCCGTTTGATACTTTTGCTGATAACGAAAAACCAACAGATCCTCTTGCCGTAGAAATTCTTAACTGGATGGCAAAACCTGGTATTGAGTCTGTTTCATGGAACTTTACATTGTTCCCGTCCCAGACATTCAAGGATAACTTTGGTTCATCACTCCTTAAATATGCTCAGGGGTCTAAAAACTGGTCGGCTGTAAAGGCTGATGTAATTTCTGACTGGGCAAGGGAAAGTGCTGCGGCAGAGTAATTTATAACGGTAAAACTCGCTTAAATGCGATTTTTATAATCTGATGATACAGACGGTTCAAGGCATTCTCCTGTAGCCTTGGGCTGTCTGAAAATCAGATACAAAACTTGTGATTTTGCACATCCTGTGCAACGCCGCTAACGCGGAGTTTAAAATGAGTTATGATAAAAAGTACTTCCGTGTACTTTTTATCATAGTCGGGTTTCTGCCGTTGGCATAAACTCGCAGATACGTTGCCTCCGTGCAACGCCGCTAACGCGGAGTTTAAAAGGAGTAATTCTTATGGAAAAGAAAGGAATGTCCAGATATTTTCCAATCTTTGTTCTGCCTACGCTGCTTGCTTTTATATTTTTCTTTATCGTGCCGTTTTTGATGGGCATGGGGCTGTCTTTTACAAAGTTTACGACTGTTACCAATGCAAAATTTGTCGGAATCGGTAACTATGTAAAAGCCTTTACGTTTGATAACAGTTTTCTGCATGCTTTGGGGTTTACTTCTTTATTTACTGTAGTTTCAATTGTTTCAGTTAATTTTTTTGCATTCGCGCTTGCGCTTCTTCTGACGAAAGGTATCAAGGGAACTAATTTTTTCCGTTCCATATTTTTTATGCCGAATTTGATAGGCGGAATCGTCCTTGGTTATATCTGGAACCTTCTTATAAACGGTGTCCTTTCAAAATTCGGCGTTGACATCACCTTTGAAGCAAAATACGGTTTCTGGGGACTCGTTATCCTTATGAACTGGCAGCTTATCGGTTATATGATGGTAATTTACATTGCGGGGCTTCAGAATATTCCAGGAGACTTGATGGAAGCCGCTGCAATTGACGGTGCTTCGGCTTTTACGGTTCTTTTTAAGGTAAAAATACCTATGGTCATGCCGTCAATCACAATCTGTACGTTCTTGACTTTGACTAATTCATTCAAGCTTTTCGACCAGAACC
>DEEV01000108.1:4284-4826 GCA_002350445.1 Treponema sp. UBA2869
GAACATTCAACGGAAATGCTTGCCTTGAATATTTATAATACATTCTATGGCAGGACGGGCTGGCAGGGAGTAGGCCAGGCTAAGGCTGTTATCTTCTTTATAATTGTTGCAGTAATTGCATTTATCCAGCTTAAGGTTACGAACAGCAGGGAGGTGGAATCATGATTGAAAATAGAAAATCAGTCGGAAAATTTTTAGGACTTGTTGTTCTTGTCAGTCTTACGATTGCGTTTATATTCCCGATTCTTCTCGTGTTTATGAATTCGTTTAAATCGCGGCTTTATATTTCTACGGAGCCGTTCGCCGTTCCTGCCGGTGCAATGTTTGTAGGATTTAAAAACTACATTGCAGGCCTTAAGACGGCGGGTTTCTTTGCGGCTTTTATGCGTTCGGTTTTTATAACGGTTGCGAGCGTAATGGTAATCATAATCTGTACTGCTATGACCGCATGGTTTATCGTGCGAGTTAAGAACAGGGTAACAAAGACATGTTATTATCTTTTTGTGTTCAGTATGATTGTTCCGTTCCAGATGGTTATGTAT
>DEEV01000062.1:0-7789 GCA_002350445.1 Treponema sp. UBA2869
GTACAAGAAATAGAGAGCTTAAAGTAAATTTCTCGCAGGCAGTTCATCAGTGCATTCCAGAAGACGGCGGAGTTTTTGT
Source organism: Treponema sp. UBA2869 (assembly GCA_002350445.1). Lineage (GTDB taxonomy): Bacteria > Spirochaetota > Spirochaetia > Treponematales > Treponemataceae > Treponema_D. The sequence goes on from DEEV01000062.1 coordinate 80, forward strand.
TCCATCTGACATTACAGACGTGCGAAAGTGGCTTTATTTCATAGATGAAAATACACCTTTTTCATCCATCGCAGGTTCACTTACATCAGCATTTATAAACGATGAATTTTCACCAATCATCTGCGAAACAATTGCAGACGATGCATTTCCGCACGAGCCGGAGTTGCGACAGCTTGACGATAATCTTTTTTTAATGGAGTTGTATCACGGTTTTACCGGCAAGCACAAAGATTACGGAGTTTCTTACCTTTGTTCGTATCTTGAATACACACTTCAGCTTAAAGGCCAAAAGGCAGTTTTTATAGATTTTACACACGGCGGGCTTGGAGCTGTTCTTGCAAACACTCTGCGCGGTAAAAAGAATCTTAAGGCAGTTCTTGTCTACGAAAAAGGCACTGTAACAGGCTTAAAAGACGAAGATTTTGTCTGGAACGGCGGAAATATCTGGCCGGTTGAAACAGAACTTTCCGAAGCACAGATTAAGGCAGAAATTGCGAAGGTTTTTGAAGATAAAAAGCTTGTCGCAGAAAAACTTCTGACCGTTGCAAATACAACAAATGTTTGCCGACTTTTTGGTCAGATTTTCTTTTACCCATTTGCATTTTCGCGCATTAAAAACAAAATTGCAGGCGATATTTACTATGCAATGGATTGTGACCGTTACGGTACCCTTATGGCTGGACTTTACAGCTGGCGCTTTGGTCTGCCTTTAAGCGGCTTCATCATTCCATCGGGAACAGAACTTACAAACTCACCTACAGGCAACCCGGTACTTCTTGATTCAATTGTAGAACTTTCAAAACGCGGTAACGCAAATCCTAACTCACCTGCAAACATAGAACGTCTTGAATCGTTTTTTGGCAACAACGAAAGAATGATGCGCAATTTTATTATGCCGGTTCCCGTAACCAGCGAAGACATAGACAAAGCAGCCAAAGAACTTTTTACAAAGTACGGAATCTTTTCGGATCAGGCAACAGCAAAAGCCTACGCTACAGCAATGCTTCAGGGGCATAACGTTTACGACGAAGACGGCAGCATAATCCTTATGGGCTACAACCACCCTGCCCTTTCAAAGCCTTTCTGCCGCCATTCAATTGGCGAAGAACCACAAACTCCGGACAACATAAAAGCCGCCCTTGAACCGGTCGAACTTAAACGACAGTTAGTAACTTCTTCACAAGAGCTCAAACAGATTATCAAAGAATTATAATTTTGAGGTTCCGGCGGACAAGCCGCCGGTCGGGTGTTCCGTCCTTCGCTAACGCTCATTCGCGGTACATCACCCTTCGGTTTCTGTCCCGCGAACTGCCTTCGGCAGGGACTCCATACCCTAACCTACTTCTTTCCTTTTTTTCCGCCAACCGCAGCACGAGAATTCTTTTTTACTGTATCAGTTTTCTTCGCAGCAGTTGTTTTCTTTGCAGCAACAGCTTTTTTCACAGCAGAAGATTTTTTTGCAGAGGCAGCTTTTTTTGCAGACTTTTCCGTTTTTTCAGGCACCGGAGCAAATTGTTTTAACAAAAGTTCGCATCTGTAAGCAGCCTTAAGCTTTGCCGCACAAAGATTTTTATACAGCTTAAATACTGCAGAAAGTTTTGCAGGGTTTGCATCCAGTGACATAAGCATTACAAGCGTATTAAGGCTGTTTTCAATCATTTCCTTATTGAACCACAAAGTATTGTCAAAGTTATTTATTCCGCTAAGCATTACAGAATATCTGCTGTTAACAAGAAGCTCAACAATTTTTGCAGAAAGCTTTTTCTCGTCCTTTGGCAAAGACTCTGAATCGCAAACAGAAGCAAGTACAAAAAGGCTTGCAAAACGATTGATGCAGCTCTTTTCAATAAGTTTTGCGTTCATAAGATATTCATTCATCTTTCGTCCAAGATTCCACTTAGAAGCAAAACCTTCTTCGGCATAACCAGCAGCCATTGCCCAGCCAAAAAGAACATTTATAAGTTCCGGCGAAGCTGTAAGCATAAGCTTTGTAAACTTTTCTGCATCCGTAATGCGGGCAAGAGCCTTTTGCAAATCGGAAGGAAGTTTTACCTTTGCCGCACAAATAATTTTCAAAACAAGTTTTACGCGCTCTGCAAAAAGCTTGTAAGAAGCATCCGGCTTTGTCTTTGAATTTGCTGTTTTTGCTGCAAGCGCATAAAAGGCAAGCGCTTCTTTCTTTGAAGCTGAAACAAATTTTGCAATTTTTGCGGAAGCCGGCTTTTTAGACGCAGCTTTTGATTTTACATCAGAATCATTAATCGCAAATTCTTTTGCAAGCGGAAGAAGCGCTTTTTCTGCAAATTTGTAAAGCGCAGCATACAAATCCTTATAAATAATTTCCTGCCATGCAGTTTCTATATCTTCACAGCCACGCCCATTAAGATGTTCGCACAAAATCCTGTAACGTCCATCTGCTTCGTCAGTAACCTGATGAATATCCATATAAACCTGATATTCAAAGCCATTCAGCATAACAAATATGCCTTTTTCGCAGATTTCCCGGCTCTTTCTTATATACCAGAGTCCGCTTCTGGTCTCGCGGAAAATACAATATTTATCATCTTCGCCGTTAAGGTTTAAGCCTTCCGAAACAGAACGGCTCTTCATTACAACTTCATCGCCGTTACCGGTTTTTACAGCATACGGATCAGACTGTTTAATCCATCCGCATGCCTGTTCATATTTATTATTATAGAAGACAAGTGCACGCTCATTGCCGCAGCCGTTCGAATAAGCAAAAACGTTTTCATTTACACGGCCGTTATCCCACAAATCATACAAAAGGAAATTTTCTACGCCACTAAAGATATAACGCTTTTTCATAAGAGGGAAAATATCCTTCCAGTGACGGTCTACAAGATACTGACTTGGCTTTTCGTCCTTGTAAGCCTTTGTATATTCCATTCCGTATTTTTCGGTGAAGCCTTCAATCTGTCCGTGACCGAACATTGGAAGGCCCGGCATTGTAACCATCAAAGTACAAACACCAAAGTATTTATCGCCGTCACCAAACTGCGCAATTGCAGTTTCCTCATCAGGATTGTTCATAAAATTTACGTAGCGCTTAAGAACCTGCGGGTCAAAAGTGATTGTATTTTTTATTGTTTCTCGATATTTCTGATTTTCCTCTTTTTTTAGCATGTTCATAAAAGCCGAATTATAAACGCGGTGCATACCCAAAGTGCGGACAAAGTAGCCTTCCATCATCCAGAAAGCTTCTGCAAGCAAAAGCGTATCCGGGCATTCCTGAGCAACACGGTCTACAACTTCGCGCCAGAATTCATTTGGAATGGCGTCATTAAACTGCTGTGTCGGCATTGAATATTCAGAACGAGAATAAATGTCTCCCCCGTGTCCCGGCTCCGGGTACCACAGGCGGCGAATTGATTTTTTAGCCAGAACCATTGCCGCATCAAAGCGGATAATCGGGAAGTTTTTTGCAACGTGTAAAATTTCCTGCATAACTGCTTCGCGCGCAGCCGGATTCAAGAAGTCAATCTGAGCCGTGTCATTCCAAGGCAAGCCGGTACCATCGTTTCCGTGGTAAATATAACGTGTATCTCCGGTATAGTTATCAACGCGCTTAAAAACAACAGAACAGTCTTCTTTACTGTAATAGTGATCTTCAAGATAAACGCTTGTTCGCGGATCGTGCGAAAGATTTTCACCGTTAAAGCTGTATTTATAAGAAGGCGGGTCGCGGCGCTGAACAAAATAGTCCGGATGATTCATTACCCATTCACCGTCCATACCGGTATGGTTCGGTACCATATCAGATGCAAGACGTATTCCTCTCTGCCAAAGTCTAGTGCGAAGGTTTGCAAGAGCATCCCAGCCGCCAATATTCTGCGCAATATTATAATCATAAAGAGAATATGCCGAAGCAGCCGCTTCCGGGTTTCCACAAAGCTGTTTAATACGTTTAGACGCTTCACTTCGAGACCACAGCCCAATAAGCCAGAGCCCTGTAAAACCTTCATCGCGCAGACGGTCAAGTTCAGCATCCGGAATCTGGTCTAGACGCGTAATAGGATATCCGTACTGTTTTGTAAGCTGGTCAAGCCACACAAGAACAGTTTTTGCCATAAGAATAACGTTAGGCATCCATTCGCTGTCGGCAGAAAAACGTTCGTATTCATTCATCAGATTTTCAAAAGAATACGGAACCATATCAGGCAAATCACCGCCGCCAAAACCGTGCCATGCCGCTTTTTCTTCTTCAGAAAGAGTATCAAGCCCGGCAAGAAGCTTTTTAAGCCATTCACCTAAAAATTCAGCCCAGTGCTTCTGGATATATTCAAGCTGACCGCGCAGACTTTTTGGAGCGAAAACCATAGGTTCGCGCAAAAGATTAATAAGATCGTGATCAAAAGGACCAAAAGCTGGTTTTGTCTTTGCAAATTTCTGAATAGAAGCCCAGGTTTTAGAATAAATCGGATTCTTTGCAAGCTCAGAATCATCAAAAAGAATTGCAAAAGGCTTAAAAGCCGGGTTTTCATTTGCAAGATGAAGGAGAATCAGTTCTTCAAGAGTCTGCTCCCGGTTTGAACGTTCAAAACCGATTCCAACATCAAGAGAAGTTCGAGCAAGAAAATCAGAAGCCGAAGTTTTTCCCTGATAAACTTCAACCGGCGGAAATTCCTTAATAAAATCAAGCAAAAGAGCATCAACAGTTTCTGCCTTAAACTGCGAATCAAGTTCAGCGAGTAGTTCCGTCATAAAAGTCTGCACCTTGTTGCGGCGGTAAAGCATGCACACATAATGCAGAATTTCATCAATCAAGCCCATTGCATTCAAAGAGCCGGCAGAAACCTTTTTTTCATTCTTGTTTTGTTTTTCAAACAGTTCATTAAGTTTCTGCTGAAATTTACGAACGTTTTTCATGTTTGCAAAAACTACGTTTCCGCTCGAAGCATAAAGTGAGCTGTCAAAATCACACAGGTCTCGAACTTTTTTAGAAATATGGAACTCGTTGTAAGAAATATTCATTATTTTTCCTTTCAGTTTTTAAATTTTAGGTTCTAGCTTTCAGATTTCAGGAATAAAGGGGGAAGTCTCCCCCTCGTTTCAAAGCCTACGGCTTTTCCACTACCCCCTCTGCGGGCTTCAGTCGCCAGCCCGCAACGCCCGGCTATCTTTTTATGTCTCTTATTTTTTTTATTAATTCATTATCACCCAACAAATCTTCCACAGTGCACGGCAAACGATACGTCCAGTTAAATTCCGTAACAGTTCCCGGAATATTTATACGTTCATCGGCAGCTTCTTTAAGCCAGTACTTCTTTTTCATGTAAAGAAAATCCTGCAGCGGCGAAATATACCAGATACTTTTTGCCTTTGCACAAGTCTTCATATAGCTTTGCGCAATTTCAGGCGAAAATTCATCATTTTCAGAAGCTTTAAAATCCGGGTTAGCCTGAATAAATGCTTTTACGCTCTGCTTTTCATCCTGCCACCACTGGCGAACTGTAGTTGAATCATGAACAGAAGTTGTAGCAACTGAAAGCGGTTCATAAGCATCAAAATCCTCATAAGGCTGACCTTCTGCGCCCCAGTTACGGCACCAGCGGATTACCCTAAGCCCAAGAATGTTGTTCTTTTTCATAACTTCCGGAACACACGGAATATTTACGCCAAGATCTTCTCCGCACGGAACCATTTTAAGCCCGGCGGTAATTGCAGCAAAAATTTCATCAGCCTGTTTTTTCCAGAGTTTGTTGTTTTTTTCATCAAGACTTTCGAACATTTTCTGCAAAGACGCTTTTTCATTTTCGTTCAAAGTTCCCCACGAAGTTGATTTTGAATACGTCCACAGCGGAATAAACTTGTTCTTTGCAATTTCAATCAAAGTCCTGTCTGACCAGTATTTCACAAGTTTTTCTTTTATTCGGAATACTGCATCCTGATTGCATATGTCATTAAAAGATGTATCCCAAATTTGCTGGCTGCCTTCAATCGTTTTCTTAAACAGCCACAATTCTTCGTTTCCAACACGGTCGCAAAGAAGACTTAAGATTTTTACAGCCACATCATGATTCCAGGTAATATCTTCTACGACGCCGGTTGGAATGTGAGGCTGACTTAACCATCTGATGCGATTATCGTCAAAAGCAGCTTCGTAAAGTTCATCGCGTTTTATAAACGCATAAGGCTCTGTATGACCGTTAAGTGCATTACAATCGCCGCTTGGAATAGCCCAGATTCGATAAAAACCAAGAATATGATCCAGACGGTAAGCATCGTAATATTTTTCTGCAAACTTAAGGCGGTCTTTCCACCAGCTGTAATTTTCGGCTTTAAGGTTTTTCCAGTTGTAAGTTGGAAAGCCCCAGTTCTGACCGGAAGGATTATCGCCGTCCGCAGGTGAGCCCGCGCGCAAATTCTGATTGAAAAATTGCGGATAAGCCCAGGCGTCGCAGGAATCTTCGTTCATTAAAATAGGCATATCACCTTTTATAAGAATTCCCATTTTATGAACTTCATCAACAGCAGCCTTAAACTGACCAGCCGCAATCATCTGAACCCATGCAAAAAACAGATGTTCCTTTTCAAAAGCCTTAGTATTCCACAGTTCAAGAATTTCTTCTTTAGATTTTGTGCGGTCATTTTCTATCCAGGTTTTCCAGCTTGCCTGCTGATAATGCAGCTTCATATTTTTGTAAACCGCATAAGTTTTTACCCAGCCGTTTGCCTTAATCCACTTTGAAAGCTCTTCGGTTGGTTTTCCATTTTTACAAATATCAGACTGCTCATAAATAAGCTGCAAAAGCCGAATCTTGCCTGTTAAAACAGAATCATATTTGTATCGCAGAACGTAAGGATTTTTTTCTATAAAAGAATCGTACTCTTTTTTAAACTTTTCATTATCCTTGTAAAGAGTCTCAAACGACGGAACATCCTTAATCCTTATATAAATAGGATGAAGGGCAAACGCTGAAAGCCCGGAATATGGAGAACTTTGTGTACCAGTGTCGTTTACTGGAAGCAGCTGAATAATAGAAAGCCCCGAAGCCTTGCAAAATTCTGCAAAAGGTACCAGATCCGGAAATTCACCAATAACGGCATTTTCCTTTGTATATAAAGCACCAAGCGGAACTACAGTTCCAGTCATTTTTTCTTTTTTCATACTCAAACATTATAACACGGAATTAAAGAAAAAGATAAAAAATAAGAAATAATTTTGTTAGCAATGCCAGAGCGGGGTTGCAAGCTTATTTGAAAATGGCTGGGCGCGTGTAAAATCCGGGAGCCAGCTTGTGTCATTGGTAAGTTCCTGGTAAAAAAGGTATTCAAAGTCGTAAGCATCAATCAAATCGCGGATATCAGAATCTTCTTCAGCAGTAACAAGGCGGTTTTGCAGACCAGACAAAATTTTACGGCGGGCCGCAAGCTGCTTTTCCGGCTCATCAAAATTTACCGGCGTATACTGATTCATAAGCGAAATAATTGCACGACCGTCGGCATTTTCCTTAAGCCATTCAAGTACAGCGGCAGTTTCGGCAAAGTGGCCGGGCATAAAAAGGTGTCGAATAATAACGCCCGAAGTCATTTTATCGCGCGGCTGTCCGGGCTCTGCCCATTCTGCAGGCTTTGCATCCGGCGGCTCAGGAATAGTTTGAATTTTAAGCGGATTATTTTCTATCATCCAGCGGATAGCGGCAGTTGCAGCATCCGGATAATCAGGAGCGGCAAAAAGATTTTTTGAAA
>DEEV01000062.1:7847-8156 GCA_002350445.1 Treponema sp. UBA2869
TGTGCTGTCGAGCGTTTTAAGGTCCGGAAGCCATACCGTTACAAGACCTTTTAAAAGCTCAAGCATTTCTAGCGATTCGTAAGCTGAAGAATTCCAGCAGAAAGGTACAGTTACTCCACGGTCGCGGGCTTTCCGTAGATAAGCGGCAATTTTTGGAATGTGGTGACTCCCCGTTACAAGGTTTATATTCTCCGCGCCGGCAGCCTGCAGCTTAAGGCAGATATCGGTAAATTCTTCTTCGTCAACAGCACGACCAAGTCCGTCCTGACTAATCTGATAATTCTGACAGAAAGCACAACGAAGCGTACA
>DEEV01000062.1:8337-8646 GCA_002350445.1 Treponema sp. UBA2869
AGCAATTTTTAGCTTTACCATATTGAGTTCGATCAACCCCGCACTTACGCGGACACTGCCGGCAGTTCCGGTAAAAATCTTCCAGCGTGCTCATTAATAAGCGCCCTTACTCACAAGAATTTTCATTAAATCCTGCAGAACATCAACAGGCAGCTCTTCAGCTTCAAAATTTACAAGACGTTCAAGCTCGTCCCAGTCACTATCAGAAATTTCATCCTGAAATTCATCACTATTTTCCAGAAAGGCAAGAAAAGCCGCAAGTTTGTACTGATTTTTTTCCGAAGGCTCGTAAGAATAATCAGAAGAATT
>DEEV01000062.1:8719-11264 GCA_002350445.1 Treponema sp. UBA2869
ATTTATCTGCGATTTAATGCGTTTATAGTCCGATTTTCCACCGTTATTCTGGCGATCAAATTTTACAGCTTTCTGTAAATCAGTAACAAATTTTGATATGTCGTTCATAGAAATAATATAACAATTAAGTTGATTTTTTGCTATAATAGGCTTATGTTCAGCGACACTCATTTTCACTTTAGACTTATGACAGAAGGCCGCAACCTTAACGGCGTAGAAATTCTTGAAAAAATGGCACAAAACAATTGTTTTTTCGGACTCGATATAGGAACAAAAGCCGGCGATCTTTTAGAGCGCGAACAATGCGTAGAAAACACAATTTCGGCAATTAAAGATTCAAACCTGGCAGATAAAGCCCGCAATTTTATGTATTTTTCAGCAGGAATCTGGCCCGATGTTGATTCAATAAAAAACAGAAACCAGGAAATAAAGACACTCAAAAATAACATAGAAACAGCCGCAAACGACCCCGAACAGGACACTCTGCACCGCAAAGTGATTGCGCTTGGCGAATTTGGTCTGGATCACCACTGGAACCCCGAAGGCGCAGACGGACGCTCGGAAAGCGATTTTGACGAACAGGTTTTCCGCGGAGAACGCGAACTTTTTGAAATGCAGCTGCAGATGGCAAAAGAAATGAAGCTGCCTGCAATCATCCACAGCCGAGACGCTTTTGACGACACAATCGACTGCTTAAAAAATATTGGATACCACAACGGCATAATTCACTGCTACAGTTACGGTCTTGAAGAAGCCAAAAAGTTTTTAGATTTAGGCTGGTATCTTGCCTTTGGAGGCGCAATCACCTACAACAAAAAAGCAAAACTCGAAGCCATAAAAGAACTTTTAGCTTATGTTCCTTCGGACCGCTTTTTATGCGAAACCGATTCCCCTTACCTTGCCCCGGTTCCATTACGAGGCACACAAAACAGCCCGGTTAATATAGAATACGTTTACGATTTTGCGGCACAGGCACGCGGATGCACAAAAGAAGAACTGAGCGCGCTTGTCGACGGCAATATAAAAAAACTATTTTTCGGCGCTTAAAAGTTCAATTTCGGGCGCAGAAAGATTTCTGTATTCACCTTCGCTCAAAGATGTTTCCAGAATAAAACCGGCAATTGCAGTGCGCTTAAGGGCTTCAACCTCGTTTCCAACCGCAAGGAACATTCTTTTTACCTGATGAAATTTTCCTTCGCAAATTGTAAGTTCACATTCAAAAGGACTTAAAAAAACAATTTCAGCACTCTTTGATTTTTGCTCGGGGCTTTTCTTTTCAGCAGGTAAAATTACACCGGAAGCAAACTGCTTTTCATACTCAAGCTGATTTTCTTTATTTACCGGATTTTTAAGCGTTACGCGGTAAGTTTTGGAAAGGTGACTTTCGGGTCGGGTAAGCCAGTCAGAAAAATAACCGTCAGTTGTAAAAAGCAAAAGACCGCTTGTATCACAGTCAAGGCGCCCCACAGTGTGAAGCCTTTTTCCGCGCTTTACACCGCGAACCAGTTCCTGCAAGGACGGCTCCAATAATTCATAAACCGTTTTATGAGAATCAGAAACAGACGAACAAACATAACCGCACGGCTTATTCATTACAAGATAAATATTATTCTGATTCATGATTTTCGTGATTTTTCTTAGCAATTTCTGCCGAAGTATTTCGTTCCCAGAAAACCCCGTCAGAATACCCCTGAATAGTTTTGTCAGAATCTGCCATATTAAGACGCTTTTGAGCAAGAAGACAATATTCTTCGTTCATTTCTATTCCGCACCAGCGTCTGCCAAGTTTTTTTGCAACAACACTCGCAGTTCCGCTTCCCAAAAAAGGATCAAAAACAACATCGCCCGGTCTGGAAGAAGCTAAAATCAACTTTGCATAAAGTTTTTCCGGTTTTTGAGTAGGATGATCTGTATTTTCCGGCATAGACCAGAACGGAACGCTTATATCATCCCAGAAATTTGAAGGATACGTAAGGCGATAATTTTCACCATTTTCAGACTGCCAGTCCTTAGGTTTTCCATCAACTTTGTAAGGAGCAATTACACGCCGCTTCTGCTTTACAGCTTCTACATCAAAATAATAATTCTCCGCATTTTTTACAGCAAACCAGATATCTTCCATTCCGTTTTTCCAGTTAGCTTTTGCGCCCCGACCCTTTTCGCGCTGCCAGGTAATGCGGTTTAGCACAACAAGTTCTTTTTCTACCGCGCGCTGCAGAGACGCAGTACATTTCCAGTCGCCGCAAATATAAAGGCTTCCGTTTGGGGCAAGCTTTTTGCAAACAAGCGGAAACCACTGCGCAAGATATTCTTCGTAAGCATTTTGTGTGCGGGCAGAAAAAACATTGCCATTAAAATTTTTTGTAAGATTGTAAGGCGGGTCAATAATAATAAGATTTGCAAATTCATCAGGAAGCATTTTTAGCGCTTCCATTACATCAGCATTAATTGTTTTATTTATAAAATCGTTTCCATCTCTGGAGCTTTCGTATAACTGCGACTTTAAGAAGGGAATTTCATCCTGATTAAGGGTAATAGTTCTGTT
>DEEV01000062.1:11303-12615 GCA_002350445.1 Treponema sp. UBA2869
TAAAATGATTATAAAACAAGAAGATTTACTTTCCAAGCACAAAAATTGCCGGAATTTTTCCAAGATCAGGTAAAGGATTTTTCTTCCAGTCGGCAACAGTTCTTGTTACAATAAATTCTTCAGGGCAGGTAATTCCAGCCGCGACACAAAGCTTAGTTTTTGGATTAAGATTAGAAACAATAGTTTCGAACATTTTTGCATTTCGATACGGAGTTTCAATAAAAAGCTGCGTCTGATCATCATTCCAGACTTTAGTTTCCAGCTTTTTAAGAGCCTTTACCCTCTGCGGAACTTCAACCGGAAGATACCCGTTAAACGCAAAACTCTGCCCGTTAAAACCGCTCGCCATAACAGACATTATAATGGAAGAAGGACCAACAAGCGGCACAACCTTATAGCCTTTAGACTGCGCAATAGCAACAACATCAGCTCCGGGATCTGCAATTGCAGGACAGCCAGCTTCGCTAATTACCCCAACCGACTCACCCTTTTTAAGCGGCTCAAGATATTCACCAATAAATTTACGGTCGGTATGACGATTCAACTCATAAAAGGTGAGCGTATCAATATCAATAGATTTTTCAGTTTTTTTAAGAAAGCGCCGAGCCGAGCGGATATTTTCAACAATAAAGTGCTTAATATTTATAATAACATCCCGATTATACGGCGGCAAAACCTGCGCAATTTCCGTTTCGCCCAGAGTTACAGGAATTAAATAAAGAGCTGGTTGCAAACTCATGTTGTAAGTGTAGCATTTTATTAGCAAAACATAAAGAAGGCGCGACGTTATCTTTCAGCTATTTTAGTTTTCCCCAGTCACATTAATCTGGCAGAGCTTCATTGCTGCAAGCGCAGTCTTATGACTTTCCGGAGTTACGCAGGCACAGCAGCTTGCATCAACAGAAATCTTTACTTCAGGAAGTTTTGCCTTAAGAATGAAGGCGTTGCTTATAACACAGATTCCCGTGCAAAGTCCCACAAGTTCAATTTCTTCCAGGCCGTTCAAAGTTGTCACATAATCAGCCAGCTCCATAGAACCAAAGGAAGGCTTGTCAAAAATACGGCTTTCCCCTACTTCAAGCTTGCTCGAAATCTTCCAGCCTTCAGTCTCTTTAACGCAGTGCACCACCGGAAGATTTTTTCCTTCCTGAGTTTTAAGATAATTGCTCTGGTGTGTATCGCGCGTGAACACGACAGTTCCTCCCTCAGCCCTGACCTTCTTAATCTTTTGAGCCACAGCCGGCACAATTGCAACCGCTTCTTTTGTCCCCAGTGCCCCGTCTATAAAGTCATTCTGCATGTCAATTACGAT
>DEEV01000062.1:12691-12992 GCA_002350445.1 Treponema sp. UBA2869
ACTTATTTCATTTTCTAAAAATATTACCATTATCAAATTCGTCAGTCGCGGCTGGCGAATTTGCATTTGAAAAACTCAATTTAATTTCAAAATCTCTTCAATTATATCCAGTATCAACTGATCTGCCGGAAGCCAGTTTACACTTCTTAAGTTTTCTGCATCAAGCCATCGTGCAGCTTCGTGTTCAAGAAGTTTAAGTTCGCCGGAAACAATTGTACACAAAATACAATGCATAGTCAGGTGAAAACTTGGATAATCGTAATCCACTACCCCCAGGATCTTTTCAGCACGAACTTCCGTT
>DEEV01000062.1:13026-13608 GCA_002350445.1 Treponema sp. UBA2869
GGAATTTCCCACCAGCCCTTGTACTCGCCGTAGCCACGCTGAGTTGCGAATATTTCTTTTTTATTTGTTTCAGGATTTGTGCGGAATATGATTGCTCCGCTTACTGTTACTTGTTTCATTTTTAAATCATTATAAATTTATATTTCTTCAAATCCAATACATTTTAAGTAATTATAAGTTGGATCATAAAACTCTTTTTTTCTTGTGACATCAAAAAAATCTTTACTGGGTTTTACGCTTTGGCTCTTCTGTAACGGTTTTGAATCCGCCGGAGCTTCTTGAATTATACAAAACTGAAGTCCGGAAAATTGCGGCTAAAGTTATTTGACGCTAACAAAAACCGGATATATACTTTGAATATGAACTGGATAATTACAAAAGGATTATTAATTCCGTTTTTGGGAACATCGCTTGGTGCGGCACTTGTTTTCTTTATGAAGCGCGAGCTGGACATTCGGCTTCAGAATATGCTTTCTGGCTTTGCGGCTGGCGTTATGGTTGCGGCTTCGGTATGGAGCCTTTTAATTCCTTCTATGGAAATGGTTAGCGACCGCGGAAAACTTGCGTTTATTCCAGCAGCGG
>DEEV01000062.1:13755-17296 GCA_002350445.1 Treponema sp. UBA2869
AATATTCCGGAAGGAATGGCTGTTGGCATTTTATATGCAGGCTGGGCTTCTGGTTCTGCACAGATTACCGAAGCTGGTGCCCTTACTTTAGCACTTGGAATTGCAATTCAGAATTTTCCGGAAGGCGCAATAATTTCTATGCCGCTTCATTCAAAGGGGCTTTCTAAGGCGCGTTCCTGCTGGTACGGAATTCTTTCTGGAATTGTAGAGCCTGCTGCCGGCTTTCTTACAATACTTCTTGCCAGTCATATTGTTTCGATTCTTCCATACTTTTTAAGCTTTGCCGCCGGCGCAATGATTTTCGTTGTTGTAGAAGAACTTGTTCCGGAAATGGCCGAAGGCAAACATTCAAACCTTGGCACAATTATGTTTATGATTGGCTTTGTGCTTATGATGATTCTTGATGTCGCGCTGGGGTAAACTCAATTTAAAATAAAAAAAGGTCCATCAAGTGATGAACCTCAATTTGAGACTGACACGATTCGAAAGTGCGACCCCCACCTCCGCAGGCAGTCTCAATATCTCAAAAGTACCTAAAAATACCCAATGCAATTCTGCTTAAATAACGTAACAGAAAAACATTATTCAGTAAAATATCTTGATTCTGCAGATAATCCTTTTATTCAGATTGCTGATGTATTGGCAAATCTTTATTATTCGGAATTGATTACAGGCTCATATACCGATACTATCAATGTATTAAAGAAGCAGGATATCTTAAAAGCAGTTTTTGAGTTTTCTCCAAGAGCTGCCAGAAAAAAAAAAGTTTGACATCATTCCGGAATATGTATATACTTATAATGTCAACAGTAAGTCTTGGGGCAAAGTGCCGTGGTCTAGGTAAGCGTCATGTAAGGGCGTCACTCTCAAGCAATTGATATTTCAAGTCCTCCTTTTCAGGAGGATTTTTTTTTATATACGCCGGGGGGGAGTAAAAAAATGTCCTTTCTTTTACTTTTCTGCCTGAATTTTGTCCCCAAACTGATAGTGAAAGCACACTTTTCATGAAGAATCCGCTAGAGGACGTGCTTTTTGTCATATTTTTATAATTTGAAACAATCAAACAAGCTGCTTATACCAGAATGTGCAGATGATTTTTTTGCAGCAGGCCTATTTTCGCTTTCGATTGTAATGCCTGAATACTTAGAGGTTTTGCCGCCGTCTAAAGCGTCAGCAATTCGCTCAAGAGCCCGGACTTTGCGGACTTCGAGGTCATCCATGTCCGTCTGGCTCAGGTGATTTCCGCCACCCCAAGGGCGCGGTGTGTTTTCTATATCAATCATTTTCATTTCCTCCTTCTTTCATATACAAAGTTCGCAGATAACCCCAGCCACCACCGGATTTTCCATAAACATCGGGAACTTTGATAGTATCATACCAGGGGGTTGCAGCATGCCCAAAAATCATAAACCTGGGATATATGCCGGTTTCTTTTGCAATGGCTTCCATATTACCGCCTTTTCCCAATTTGCTGTAAGTTCCGCCAGTACCGTAGTCTTCCATAAGGCAGGCAAAAGGGGCTTTGTATTTTTTGCTTCCCCAGAGTGCATCATAAAGCATTATGCCGTCATCGTTTATATACAAAAGGGCAAAGCGTTCTGCCCCGAAACTTTCATCGTAGTTTTTCTGGCGTTCAAAAATAGACAGTCTGCAAAATCTTTCTCCATGCCAGGGACCGTGCGTATATTCAAAATGAGGAGTCCATTCTTCGGGTGAAACAATTTCGTCAAAAGAATAATCATAATGGGCTATCTCATCATAACCTCTGAAGTTTCCACTAGAACTTTGACACGGAATGCCATCCTTTATCTTATGTTTCTTGCTTAATTCCCGAGTATGCAAAATTTTAACCCACTCTTCTTTTGTCATAGCATAGTCCGCATACAGATAAACATGCGCACTATGAGAAGAATTAAAAACCTCGACCATAAAGCCATCCGAATAACAGGCCGGATAAAAGGCAACCCTGCTGTTCAAAACCTCTTCCAGTTTTGGTTCTTCATAGTCATTTGGATCAAGTTTCTTAAGCCATTCCGGCATCGGTTCTTTGTATTGAGATAAGAATTCAGTCATTTCCTGCATGTTTAGCCCCCCTAAAAGCTACTTTGCAAAAAAAATAATTTCTAAGTTTTTCAAATCAATTTTTTGTAGATAATTAATTTACTTCATAAATAATTTCAGTGATATTACGTTCTTTTCTCTTACGCCATTCATTTTGAGACCTTATGTTTGACTTAAGATTAGAATTTCCTGTAAAACTTGAAGCATTCCATGTTTTGACTTCTTTTCTGCCATCTCCATAAAGAATAGTTTTTGTTGCGCTTTTTGAAATTAGCAACTTTTTCTTGAATTCTTCTTCATCAGCAGGAATCAAAGTCAATTTTGTTGTTTCAGTCGTTTGCTTTGCAGTTTTTATCTTTTTCGGAGAATTATTTGTTTTATCAGAACTGACAGAACTTACTGGGACTTCTCCTGTTTTAAGGAAAGAAATAAGCGCTTCCTTGTTAGTAAATAACTTTTTTCCAAATGTTATTTCGACTTTTTCAGTTCCCGTGTTTTTCTTAAAATAATTAACTGGAAGTAAGATTTTTGACTGGAAATCTTTGTACACCTTTCCATACATAGAAGAATAAACTTCATTTACATAAGAAGTCAAAGATTTATATTCTGCAATTCTGCAATCAATTCTATCTTCTAACTTCTTTCTATTCTGCATATCTGGATTTTCAAAGTAATTAAAAATCTTTCCACTGGTATTGTCCTTAGGTGCAAGGAAATAATTCAGAGGATTTACAAAGCGCATAAAGTGAGCTTTTAAGACTGTTTTGGCTTTTTCGCTAATATCCAATATACGAACATATCTTCCAGATGAATTTCCCTCCCAATCTTCATAATCACCACGAGTAAATCCCAATAACTCGGATAGTTCAGTTACTCCCTGACACTCATTATTGAAATAAAAATCATCACCACTATCAACGATATGCGCGATTTTATAACCTGCAGAACCAAATGCAGGATTTTTTGTTGTGTATGGAAAAAAAGCTTTTATATTTTCATCTTTTGTGTGTCTAACGCGAACAGGAAAATCACCTGACTGAAGCTTAGACTTAAATTCTGAAAGTGTTGGGCAGAAATTATTATAGATTAGTTTTGCAATTATTGCGGTAAAATAATTATCACAGAAAAAATATGAAAGCTGATTATTTGAAGCTTTTGTTAAAAAACCTCTGCGTAATTGTTTATCTCTATCATGGGCTTTGTCATCGTTCCAGCTACCAAAGGCTCTTACTGCAAAAACAGCATCCGACTCTTCTATATACTCTGAAAGCAAATCATTCCAATCCAAGACAATTTGTTTTGGTAGCATAGTAGGTTTTATAACAACATCAAAAAATTCTTCTATTGATTTTGTGGTTCCTTTTGGTAAAGAGAAGTTCAACTGGTAATCAATTGATTTTAATTCAGTTTGTATAGACATATTTCCTCCAATTGTTAGTCTTAATATTTTACCACCCTATCTTATATCCCGCCATTGAAT
>DEEV01000062.1:17389-20125 GCA_002350445.1 Treponema sp. UBA2869
ATGGCTACGACAAAATCGCTTTTGTCGACCATGTACTTGTTGCGGTCGAGGTAGGCGTCGTTGCAGCGTTCTTTTGTGGAAACAGGATGCACGAGGTCGGCTTTTTCGAGGATGGGTTTGATTTCCTTGCGTCGGGCATTGTGGCCGTCGTAGGGCTGGGCAATTTCCAGAAAGAGGTTTGGATTTGTCTTCTTTTTTTTGAGGACGATTTCGCTGGCCCAGGTGTCGATGCCAAGTGCGTTGCCGGCGATGAAATGATTACAGCCTTTTGCAATTAAATCGTCGATAGCACTTTCAAGGCGGCGGAAAAGTACCTGGCATCTCGGGTCGTTTTTATCAGTTCCCCAGGGAAAAGCTTCTGGTCTGTGACCGGTAAAACAAGTGATATAATTCATAAAAACTCCTACAATTCAACGAACAAGGTTTCCACTTCCCTGCAGAAGGCGTAAAAATCCTCTTTATCTATATATGATACTTTTTCACGGTTTTCTGTCCAGCAAATTCCGTAGCAGGAACAGCGGATTTTTTTTACTTCCGTAAGCCATTTATCAAGACAGTCATAATAGTCACTGATGATAAAGATTTTGTCGTTTTCGCTGCAGAAACGGCCGGCAGTGTAGCTGATTGCGGGGGCAATGTCTGTGCCGCGGCCCAGTGGAATTGCATTTATGCCATCGCAAAGAGAATCAATTCTCTGCAAATCTGTATCCCAGAAAATCACCTTGCTTTGCTGGCCAACGCTGCTTTTAATTTCGGAAAAAAGGCCCAGGAGCTGGGCAAACCGTTCCATTTCCACCGAGCCGCTTGTATCAACAATGACATATATATTTCCCGGTGTGTAATCACTATGCTCAACTGATTTTCCACGAAGTATTCCGTCGGACTTTCCACGGTTCGCAAGATAAAGATAATCTGTCCGGCTATCTTCAGTTTTGTCTAAGGCACGCTCTGTGATAAAGCTGCGTACCTCGGGACCAAGCTTGTGAATTACAAAGCTGCAGGTTTTTCCAAAGCCCTTTCCAGATCCTTTTCCCTTTCTTTTACCAGCGCTTAATACCTCTGCCAGAACCATATCCTGATTTTTTGCCGCTTTTATTATAACTTCGGCCGGAAGCTTAGCTGTTTTTTCTATGAACTCTTCCTGTTCAGTACGGAGTTTTTCACAGATTTGAGGCATAACCATATCCGGAGCTAAAATGATTAAGTCTATGTACTGGCGCCAGGAAAGCCCGCGTGGAAAATTATAGTTTTCTGCAAAAAGCGGAGTAACAAGAATTGCTTTTGAATTATGCCGTTTTTGATAGTTAAAACGTTCAAGTCTTCTGTTTATTTCCGACCATCCTTCAAGGCGATTTTTCACAATATATGAAAGCTTTTTGTACATGGCCTGATTCATGTCCTCAATAAGGAAGGCTTCTTCATCCTTATCAAAAATCTTGCTGTTAACCTCCATGTCCATTGCGTAATTTTTCAAAAGATTTATAAGAGACAGCATCGTCTGATTTTCGTTCTCCGGGGTAAAGGAAATATACTTTGAAAAGCTCTTCCAGGTTCCCATCAGTTTGTTAAAAACCTGGCTGTTGGTTTTATCTTCAAAATTTAGATGCCCCAGAAGAATATGACCGATTTCGTGCATCCAGAAGGAATGGCCGCCGCAAAACTCTGAGGTATAAACTTTGTAGCAGGCATTTGCCTTGCCATCCCGTTTTACGTATGCAAGCGCATCAGCTGAAAAATCATTCTTTGCAAGCTTGTTGTGGGTACAAACAACAAGCCGCATTTTCTTTTTCAGCGCAGAAAACTGTTTATATTCGTGTTTATCCATCAGGCTGCCTCCGTTTTAATGCAGCTATTTATATAATATTTATACTTAGAGATGATTTCGTCCAGCTTTGACAAAGCTTCATCTCCATCAAAATCTGATTTTGAAAGACACTCTTCCAGAATCAGATAAAAGATTTCGACCGCGTTAAAGTCATTGCGCAGCTTTATAAGTTCCTCTTTTGGTTTTTTATTGAGGGAACGAAGCTTTGCAAGGCTTGCACTGTCAGTTTTGAATTCTTTTTCAATTTTCGAAACGACTTCCATGCAGGCATCTTCAAGGTCTTCAGCTTCAAGCTTATCCTGAAGAACAGTAAGGATGTCTATATTTTCTGCAAGGCTAAGCTTTGAATTGTAGTTAAAGTTTTTCTGCTTCTTTTGCTTACCGGCAAGTTCATTCAGGGCATCTTTTGTAAGCTCACGGACAAACTTTCTGAAGGCGTTAAGCTCCTGAATATCAGAAAAAGAATTGAAGCCCAGCCCGATAAGTCCATCTACAAACTTGCTGATATAAAACGGATTGTTTAAACCGATGCAGTACATTGCCAGAAAAATGTCCCGGAAATATCCGATGGTTCTGCCAGAAATGAAGTTGTAAACCTCGCCGTTTTTGGAATAATCGCCGGTAAAGACATTGTTCAGCCGCTTGTTAGCAAAATTTAACGAACTGTCTGAAGAGCGTTTTACGTTGTAGGTTGTATTAATCTTTTCAAAAATCCCGCGGACTGCCAGATTAGCTTTATCTTTTATATATTGTGAAAGCTCGAGATGGGTAAAGTCTGGTAAGTCTTTTTCCAGATCATCATGATCTTGAAGGAATTCTGAATAAAGGCCTTCAAAGGACTGAGGCCCGAAGTTTATAAGGCAGAAGCGGTTAAGATTCGGGGCTGTAATATCGCACATTGGAGGAAGATT
>DEEV01000062.1:20321-20713 GCA_002350445.1 Treponema sp. UBA2869
ATCAGTACCCGAGCCGTCGTTAACCATGTAACCAAGAATCTCGCTGCGGTCGAAGGCACTGCCTATAAGGCTTTCTACGTGATAACCATTGCGTTTTGCCCACAAATTAACGATTGTTGTTTTACCCATACCCGGATTTCCGAGATACAACATTGGAACACCCGAAATTCTGCTTAATTCAAAGCCTGTAAGCATCAGGTCACGCATGTAATTTGTATTTTTCATATTGCCTCCTGTGTAAGCGGGCCGGTCAGAGCCCGCGGTGTTCAATAGCAAAGCGTTAAAAAAAATTGCGATGCAGCAATTTTTTAGCTTTACCACCTTATTTTTTTTGTTTAGCTTGCCAGTAATTCAAGATTTTCACGAAGATGAGAAAAAGCTTTTTGCTCGAT
>DEEV01000062.1:20861-21999 GCA_002350445.1 Treponema sp. UBA2869
GTTTGAAGATTGTTTTCACACTCTTCTTCGACTGAAAGATTTTCTGTATCTGCCAGGTTGAAGAGGAAGGTTGATTCATCCCCATCAGAGTTATAGGTGGCATCGAGTGAAACAAGACGATAATTTTTAGAAATGTGGTTATGTACAGCAAGGTTTAAATAACGGTGGATCCAGAACTTTGAGTAAGTGAGTAAGCGGAAGCCCTTGGTATAGTCGAAACGATTTACAGCCTCGATTAAACCGATTGTACCCTCGGAGATAAGATCTTCGTCGCTTAACCCCTTGCCACGGTAGGATTTGGCACAATAAGCGACAAAAGGGATGTTTGATGTAATGAGCTTTTCTTTTGCTTTTTTGTCACCTGCCGCAGCAAGCTTTGCATACTCAAGTTCTTCCTGAGCCGAAAGAAATTTTACAGACTGGAATTTAGACATAATGCCTCCTTATAAACACCGCGTTAGCGGCGCTGCATGGATGCAGCGAATAGCAGTTTTACCAAAGGTAAAATCTGCTATGAAAAAACGACAACTTAAACTTTTTTAAATATTGTTTAAGAACTGAGTTGTTTGTTACCTTCCCTGGGAATGTCAAAGAACTGTTTGCATGCAAATTCCGGAATATTAATAATATAGATAAATGGGTCTCGAAAATGTGAAAAAACAGGGGTTTGAGGAGCAGTTAAAGCAAAAAAAAATCACATTTACAATACAGTTGTATTGCAAATGTGAAATTTTTTTTGTTCTCTAACCTCTAAAAACCCCTAAATTTTCACAAAATCAAGGGGCATTTATCTATATTATTTATATTCATTTTTTTTGCGGAGGTAAAACTATGACTGAATTCCTAACACTTGTTGTTCTTATAATTTTTATAGGAGCATTTATTGTAAAGTTCGGAGAGCTTTTCATTGCTCTTGCTAAAGTACTCTCTTATTTTGCAGTACCACTTACTATTGCGGGAGTTATTTTCTTAGGCCCAAAACTAATCCACTGGCTTCTCAACTAAACGTTAGGGCATAAATCATTATATTTACAGGAGGCATTATGAATTACATTGTCGGAAAAAATTACTTGAAGGAAATTCTTGCGGCAGTTACCCCGGAAGATGAAAAAAATTATCTTCTGGATCTTGAGTATGT
>DEEV01000062.1:22134-22499 GCA_002350445.1 Treponema sp. UBA2869
AGCGATGACTACACCTGGAATAGTTTTAAGGAGGCAAAGAAAAAGCTGGAAAAATGTGAGAATTCCTGCAGCCATGTCTTTCATGTAAAAAAAGGTTTGAAAATCGCTTATAAACACGTCATGTATCTGGATGGTGCTATGTTGGACGAAATAAAACCCCGCTGGTATAGCTTATACGTTGAATGGTTTAAGTCTCGAGGTGAATATATTCACTCTCATAAAAGTGAATGGGAAAAACAGGCAGATAAAATGTGTCCGATAGGCGTTACTGATGCAGCTGCATTATTTGGGAGGTGATTTATGCAAAATTTTATGAATTGGCTGGGTGCGGGTTTACAAACTCCGGGCTCAATTGTTTCGGTTAG
>DEEV01000062.1:22587-34448 GCA_002350445.1 Treponema sp. UBA2869
AAACTTTTGGAGGTAATGCTTATGTCAAATTTCGAATTAAATCTGGATAGTGTAATTCAGAGCTTTGGCCACAATTCTCATATTGTGAAGGTAAACGAAAATTCTAGTCTTTCTGATTTGGAATGGCAGATTAATCTGATAGTTACAGATATGGATAAGGCCGGCTTCTTCCCGTTTAATACTTCTATTACTTATATAGAAGCAAAAGACAGGTATCTGGCAACAATCGTTTTTGCAAAAAAATAAACATACAGCGGGGGTAGGCTTGCCTGGCTTACCCCCGTCTTAGAGTAGTAAGAATTTTTAAGAAGGAGAAATTAATATGTTAGGAAGAAACAGAAGAAGACTTGGAAGACTGGATAATAAACTTTATTGCATGAATATTGAAGATATCTCAAAAGAAGATATTTTATGTTCGGTAGCATATCTTTTCCTTCTTACTCAAAAATCAAATACCGGAGCACTGGATTTAATTTATCCCTTTATGGAAAAACTTGTAATCAGGCTGGGCTTATGGGAGCGTATGGAAGAAGTTTTGCAAACATATGTTGATTTCCTGGAAAGCAAAAAAATCCTTCGTCTTTGCGATTCAAAAAACGCAGAAAATAAACCAAGGTCTCTTAGAAGCTGTATTGAGGATGATGAAGCTTCTGAAGCTCCTAAGTACGAAGTAGATAAGCAAATAGAAATATACCAGGGAGACCTTGTTGGTGAAGAAAAAAACTTCTACCGCATAATGCTCTCCAAAGGTACCGGTATGCTCTCCCAGATTCTTTATCATATCTTTTTCAATAAAAGAGAAGTAAATCTGGAAAGATTTCAGGACAAACTTCCTGTTCGTTTTGAATTTATGGTATCAAATACATCAAAGCTTGATTTCTTAAAAAAGGAACTGGAGCTTTCAGAAGAAGAGGCTCGCTATCTCCTTTTTAGATATCGCAAATTGACAATTGAAGGCTTTGCCGAAGTCCTGGATTCTTTTGGCTATAATTCACTGTACTTATACAAGACCGTCCTCGGTATAACACAAAGCCAGTTTAAGCAGATTACAAGAAGTAATTCAAAGCTTCGTCAATTTGGTTTTATTGAAGATGACAGAAGTATAAATCCTGCAATTGTTGATATTATTGATAATCAGGATTTAAGCCTTTATTTTTCAGATTATATTAAATCACAAAATCTGGAGAAAGCTTACCCCATTAACAGCTTTCCTGTGCCTGAGAAAAATTCAGCTATATACAAGGGTTTATTGCGGTCAGAAACTCCTGTGTCCTTACTTTTGTACGGCGCCCCGGGGTCAGGAAAAACAGAGTACGCAAAGGCTCTTGTTAAAAGTGCGGGCATGAAGGCGCTCGTCTTTAAGAATGAATCAGAAGTTATGAGCAAGGATATTGCGCTCAGCAGACTGAACTGTCTGCTTTCTCTGAACCGAAAGGATACCGTTCTTATTGTCGACGAAGCGGACTCCCTTCTTTCAACTTCCAGGATGTCTTTCTTTGGGCCTCTTAGATTCACCAAAAACTAAAGGTACGGTTAACAAAATGCTGGAGATGTCTCAGAATAAAGTAATCTGGGTTGTAAATTATATTTCTCAAATTGATGAAAGTACTTTAAGACGTTTTACGGTTTCACATAAATTTGAGCCGATGTCCATTTCTATGCTGGAAAAGATTGCGGAAAAGAAATTGGAAAAACTTGAGATCGAAAAGTCTTCTAAAAAAGAAATCGTAAGACTCCTTTCAAAGTACAAGGTTACAGGTTCTTCTGTTGAAAATCTTATTACGACAGTAAACAGCATGAAGGACAAGAGCGAAGAAACAGTTCTTGAAAACCTGGAAATTGTTTTAAAGGATAATTCATCTCTTTTACACGGAAGTTCAAAAATGCGAACTCATGTGAAAAAGTCTTATGATATGTCCGTTTTAAATACAAGCGTTTCCGCAAAAAAAATCATGAATATGCTTTATAATGCGAAAAAGTTTGCGGAAAAAAATCCTGAAGCAGGTGCTGTCAGAATGCTTTTCTACGGTCTTTCGGGAACCGGTAAAACGGAGTTTGCCCGCTACATCAGTGAGTCTCTGGGAAAAGAACTTCTCCTAAAACGCGCCTCTGATATTTTTGACAAGTATGTGGGCGGAACTGAGCAGAATATCGCTGCCGCTTTTGAAGAGGCTGCCAGAAATGACCAGATTCTTTTGTTTGACGAAGCAGACAGCTTTTTCAGCGACAGAAAAAATGCTGAAAGAAATTTTGAAAGAACTCAGGTAAATGAATTCCTTACTCAGCTTGAAGAATTTCCGGGCATTGTCATCTGCACTACAAACCTCAGAAATATTATGGATCCCGCAATGCTCCGCAGGTTTCATATAACAGTTGATTTCAAGGCCTTAACAGAAGATGGTGTAAAAAAGCTCCTGCAGAAATTTTTCAGCGATTATACCTTTGAAGAAAAACTTATCCGCAGAGTCTGCGATTATGGAAGTGTAACCCCAGGTGATTTTGGGAAGCTTTCCGACACAATCAAATTTATGNNCCTGACGAAATTACCGCAGAATACATAATTGACCAGTTGTGTGAGATTCAGGAGGAAAAAGACTCAAATGGCAGGGGTGCCAGAAAAATCGGTTTTTGCGCATAGGGAAAAAGGCGCGCAAGAAAAAGCTATGGTATAATATTTGGAGTAAAAAATGCAGAAAATGATTGAGTTTTTATCTCAGTACAAAAGAAAGAAAATGCCGGGATGGTTGAAAAACCTGAATCCGGATGACGACAGAAAACCGGATATTCAGTACATTCTGAACGGACGGGTAGTTTTTTACCCTGCCTGTTATTCTGACGGTTTTATGGTCGAGGTATTTAATACTTCTCTCAGTGCCTTTGTTTATCTCTATGCGGACTATGCAATGACAGAAGAAAAATGGACTGAAATCTTACATACACGGGAATTAAACGAAAGAAAAACTGATGGTCACATTACCTGCCAGACTTCGAATGAGAAGTTCAGAGGCTATGATGAGATAACCCATTATGATTATTCTTTTGATAAAATTGCCGGCCCACAAGACTGGGAGCCTCATTATGAATATAATCACGGTCCTCGGCATGGAAAACGCTTTTGCAGACTTTCTATTTTTGAACGCCAGGAAATATACAATGAAAACTACGGAGCAAAGCGCTTTGCACTTTTATATATCAATGATGATGGAATAATGATTTATGATGCCCTCTATTGGCCAGGTAGTTAAAAATACCTTACTTTTGACCTAACTCTTGATATTACAAGTAGTTGTAAAAAAATAAGCTCATCCGCAGATGAGCCTTTTTACTTTGAGACTGACACGATTCGCCGCGACGGTCTCAAACGTCCTGTTTGCTTCCTCTGCGGCGCCTTCGTTCGCTGCCGCGTGCAATCCATGCACGCTTTTCGCCTGACGGCGCGCTCACTCCGTTTCGAATCGTGTCGGTAAAATTGCCTAGATTGTTATATTGTGTTAAAAAATAAAGCCTGTTCATTTTAGAACAGGCTAATTTGAGACTGACACGATTCGAACGTGCGACCCCCACCTCCGCAGGGTGGTGCTCTAATCCAGCTGAGCTACAATCTCATACAATTTGATTGCAGTAGAACTGCTTTCTCGGAAGCGACAGGAGTTGAACCTGCCCACCCCTTACGGAAGTGACGGATTAGCAATCCGTTGTATTACCGCTCTACCACGCTTCCAGTTGTTAAACTGGAAACAAATCCAGTTTTAGCGGAGCGAGAGGGATTCGAACCCCCGGACCCGTGAAGATCAACGGTTTTCAAGACCGCCCCAGTACGACCGCTTTGGTATCGCTCCAACAAGTGAGTTATAATTTATAGAAAAACAGATAAACTGTCAAGTATTTATATTAAAAAGCACGCAAAAAAATAAAAAATATTATGGATTTAATTTTCCGTATGTAGAATTTTTTAAACTTTTTTTCTATATTAAATATGACGGAGGTCAAAAAAATGAAAAACAAAAGCTGGTTTTTAGACGCAGGAATAGCAGTTCTTGGGCTCCTGTTTATTCTCTTTCCGGAATTCTGGATTAGACTTGTTGTAATTCTTCTTGGACTTGGAGCAATTGCATACGGTATCTACAACTTAAAATTTACACGCAGTCTTATAGACAACTACATTTACGACAACGTAATTATGATAAAGAGTATTGCAAGCATTGTTATTGGTGCTTTTGCGCTTATCTTTCCAATGGCAATTGGCGGTGCAATGTGGTCAGCCATGATTTACATTCTTGCAATTTACCTTCTCCTTTCTGCAATTACAGGTTTTTATGCGGCATCACTTTTAAAGGATTCTAACATAGACCGCAAACGCTACTTCCTCGAAAATCTTGTACTTGTAGCGGCCGCAGTAATTCTCTTTTTAATTGGACCAAACCAGCTTGCAAAAGGCATTATCCGTTTTGCCGGTGTTGCTTTAATCCTTTTTGGCGGTTTTATGATTTTTTTGAACATCAACAGCTCTAAGAACGGAGCAATCGACGTTGAAGTAAAAGAACAGGTTGAATCTGAAGCAGACAAGGAATAACAACCTTAAAAAAGCCGAAAGCTGCGCTTAATTTAAAACAGTTTTTTAGCCTGCTGCGCGCAACGGATTTTTTTTTAAGAAAAAGTGTTTATAATGTTTTGCATTTTGCATAATTGAAAGAGACTTAATTTTAGGGTAGTATTAAGGGGCTGTCAGAAAAGGCAGCCCTAATTTTTTACCTTTTTAGCATGGAGATTTTTATGGCACATTGTATAGTTCCCGAAGCAGAAGAAATTCTGGACAAGGAATATAAGGTTCTGGACAAAGGTTTTGTAAGACTGGTTGACTATTTTGGCGGTGACCAGCGCATTGTTCAGTCTGCACGCGTTTCTTATGGAGAAGGAACTAAAACTGTCAGCCAGGACGGTGCGTTAATTGACTATCTTTTGCGTCATCAGCACACTTCTCCGTTTGAACAGGTTGTAATGACTTTCCATGTTAAAATGCCAATCTTTGTTGCCCGCCAGTGGGTTCGTCACAGAATGGGTCGCATGAATGAAGTTTCTGGACGCTATTCTATTATGAAAGAAGAATTCTACGTTCCGGAAGAAGACAAAGTTTCTCCTCAGAGCAAAGATAACAAACAGGGACGTTCAACAGAAGCTTTTGATAAAGCAACTGCAGACAAAATCATTTCGCAGCTTGA
The DNA here is from genome assembly GCA_002350445.1 of Treponema sp. UBA2869. GTDB lineage: Bacteria > Spirochaetota > Spirochaetia > Treponematales > Treponemataceae > Treponema_D. Next base: position 27,807 of record DEEV01000062.1, read on the forward strand.
AAAAGGCCAGAAAGAAGCCTACGAAAATTACAGCGCACTTCTTGATTCAGGACTTGCACGCGAAATTGCACGAATTAATCTTCCGCTTTCGCTTTACACGGAATTTTACTGGCAGATGGATTTGAACAATCTTTTCCGTTTCTTAAAACTCCGTCTGGACAGCCATGCTCAGTACGAAATTCGCGTTTACGCAGAAACAATTCTTGAAATGTGCAAAAAAGTTGCTCCAATGGCAACTCAGTCATTCATAAATCACATGAATCACGGAGTAAACTTTAGCGGCGAAGAAATGGAAGCTTTGCGTGCCGTTATGGAAGGAAAACCAAATCCTCTCGAAGGCAAAAAACTTGACCGCTTCAACGAAAAAATAAAGACCGGAGTTCAGCTTTAGCATTATGAAAAAGATTTTTTTACCGCTGATTGCATTATTCACGTTAATTTTAACTTCCTGCAGTGACAAAATAATGGGATATTCTGTATGCCTTTGGACAGATGCAGAAAAAGGCATTTATAGCGGAGAAATTCTTCCGGTTTACATTAAATCTAACATATCGCACGTATATGTAATAAGAACTCAAAACAATGAAAAAACCGAAATTCCTCTGTGGCAGCTTACAGAACCGGTAAAAAAAGGAAAAATCAAAAAGGTAGTGGCAAAATACGAAGCAAATGCAAGAATTTACGCATCTGTAAAACTTGACGGACTTCCATGCCGCGCAGAACCTGTAAACACTGCAAAACAAGTTTACAGACTCCGAAAAGGCGAAGTAATAAAGATTCTTTATAAGGGCAAGGGTGCCGCTCCTATGACAGGTGGCAAACCTCTTGAAGGCGACTGGTACAAAATCCTTACCGACGACGGAACACAGGGCTGGTGCTTTTCTTATAACCTGAATCTTTTTGAAACAGATTTTACAGGCGCAAGAATTGGTGCATCAAGCGAAGCAGACGATGTCGAAGATGATTCAAAGTTCGAAATCATTACAAAAAATAAATGGTATCCGGATTATTTCCGCAGCATGATTGACAGCAAAAACATTGATCTTGCAAAAATGCATCCGTCATACCGCTTTATTGTTGATACAGAAAAGTCAAAGGTTTCACTGAACACTTCAAAAATTCATCAGACATGGGATTACGCAGGCTACACACGCTCCGGCCAGAACGAATACCGCTTTAAAAATATCCCGATTGTTCTTACTTACAGAAATGCAGATTATATTGTTGTACGCTATACAGATGAAACTGGAAAACCTCAGGATTTAAATTTTGTCTCAATTTCTGAAAGTATTGCGGACATAATAAACGCAGAAAAAGACCGACGTTCTATGGCTTACCTGCAAATCTGGACACATGGTCCGGTTTATTCAAGCACAAGTTACGGAAAACTTGAATTGAACGAAGACGGAACTTTCCGCTGGACAGGATTTAAACTGCTTGTTCCTTCTGTAATTGAATCGGGTGCAAAAAGCACAGGTTCAGCTCAGGTAAAATATTCACTTTCTAAAGCGCTTGAACAGTCTTACGACGGTGTTATTACAATGAAATTTGATGGCATGAGCCGCGAAGTAAACTTCCTTTACAAGCTGGACGGTCAGGCAATGCGTCTGGAAGATGCAAGTTCAGCTAAATTCAACGGAAATACCATTGTTTCTCGCGGAACAAGTCCTGTAATTGCATATTTTAAGAAAATCTAAAAACAAACAAAAGGCAAAAATAGATGGNNAATTACCGCCTGCTTGTGCCTTCTGTAATCAAAGCCACTGCAAAAAATGCGGGAACAGCCCAGGTAAAATACACAATTTCTAAGGCTCTGGCTCAGTCTTATGATGGAGTTGTTACTTTCAAATTTAACGGAATGAACGAAGAGGTTAACTTCCTCTACCGTCTGGAAGATGATGGTCTCCGCCTTGAAGATGCAAGCGGCGCAAGAATGGATGGAAATCAGCTTAAAGAGAGAAGTTCTAGTCCGATTATTGTTTACTTTAAGCGTCATTCTTCTGCGAACTAGGCAAAATTTTTGCAAAAATAGATGGCATTTGTACAGTTTTCGCAGGTCTCGCTTGCTTTTGGCGACCGCGATATTTTAAATAACGTAACTATAAATCTTCAGACCGGTTCAAAAGTTGCACTGACCGGTGCAAATGGAGCCGGAAAATCTACTCTTATAAAAGTGCTTGCAGGTCTTACACCGCCTGACAGCGGAAACCGTGCCGTTCAAAAAGACAGCCGCATTGCCTATTTGCCACAGAGCGGGCTTACACACCACGGCTGCACCTTGCGCGAAGAAGCCGACAAAGCCTTTGACTTTGGCTACGAATTACAACGCCAAATTGACGAAATAGGCGAACAGCTTGAATCCGGTCAGGGAAACACAGACGCACTTTTAATACAGCAGGCAGAATTAATTCAAAAGCTGGAAGAAAGTGGCTGGCACAGACGCGCCGCAGCAGCTGAATCAGTTTTACTTGGACTTGGATTTTCACGCACAGATTTTGACCGCAACACAGAAGAATTTTCGGGCGGCTGGCAGATGCGCATTGCACTTGCAAAAGCTCTTATGCAAAACCCAGATATTCTTTTGCTCGACGAACCAACAAACTATCTTGATATAGAAGCCCGCGACTGGCTGGAATCTTTTTTGCAGAATTTTAAAGGCGGTTTTTTGCTTGTAAGTCATGACCGCTACTTTCTTGACGTTACAATAAACGAAGTTTATGAACTTTTTAACGGCAACTTAAAGCGCTATCCGGGCAATTTTACTCATTACGAAAAAGTCCGCGAAGTTGAACTAAAAACTTTAATTGCAGAATACGAACAGCAGCAGCAGGAAATCAACAAACTGGAAGATTTTATAAACCGCTTTGGCTACAAGGCAACAAAAGCGGCTCAGGCACAGGAATATCAGAAAAAACTCGAAAAAATGGTTCGAATCGAAATTCCTGAATCCTTAAAGAAAATTCATTTTAAGTTTCCGCCTGCACCACATTCTGGACGGCTTGTGCTTCGAATGAACGGAATTACAAAAAGCTACGACGGAAAAAACAACGTTCTGAACAACCTCGAACTTACCCTCGAGAACGGCGACCGGCTTGTTGTAGCAGGACGAAACGGTGCAGGAAAATCAACCTTGCTCCGCATAATTGCCGGCGAAGACAAAGCTTTTTCCGGCGAAGTTCTTCCCGGCGCCGGCGTTCAAATAGGCTACTTTTCTCAGGATAACGCCGAAACCATCCGCGGCAAACAGACCATTCTTGAATATCTTGAAGAACGGGCACCACTTGAGCTTATTCCAAAACTTCGCGATATGCTCGGCGCCTTTTTGTTCCGCGGCGACGACGTTTACAAGGCGCTGGACGTGCTTTCGGGCGGAGAAAAAAGCCGCATTGCACTTCTCCAGCTTTTGCTTAGCCCCGTAAACCTTTTAATTCTTGATGAACCAACAAACCACCTTGATATTCATTCCAAGGACGTGCTTCTTTCTGCCCTAAAAGATTTTGGTGGAACCGTTGTTTTTGTAAGCCATGACCGCGGTTTTATTGAACAGCTTGCAACCCGCGTGCTCCATCTTGAACACGGCCAGCACAAATATTTTGTTGGCGGCTACGAATTTTACATGGAGCAGATGGAAAAAAATAATATGCTTGAATCTGCGAAGCAGATTCAAAGGAGCGCTGTTCAGAGAAGTCTCGATGGTACTAAAATTACGACAGCGCGCGGGGAACGTCTCCCCCCTGGGCTCAGTCCCCAGAATCAAGCAAGCTCGACTTCTGGCGACTTCGCCACACCCCCTTCTCCTAGGGGCGCCGCCCCTAAAACCCCGGAAAGTGCCCCTTCCGGCGGAAAACTTTCTTACGAAGAACAAAAACGCCTGGACGCTGAACGCCGCAAAATTGAAAAGGAAGTCAGCCGTCTGGAAGCAAAAATCACAGAGCTGGAAACAAAAAAATCAGAACTGGAAGCAAAGCTTTCTCTGCCCGAAGTTTATTCCAACGGCGAAAAAGCAAAAGCCGTCCAGCGCGAAATTACCGAACTCATTTCCCAGATAGACGAAACCACCGCCGCCTGGGAAGAAGCCGCTCTTAAGCTGGAAGAATAGTTTTCTACTTTGTGCCTTAACTGCTTCAAAAAATTATGATGGCTTAAATTTAACGTGGACTATACATGCCCGACATCATGCCGCTGCCGTTATTTTTGTTTTTATCGTCTTTTGCCTTTTTGCTTTCTTCTAAAAGCTCATCAGTTAATTCCAGAAATTCTTTGTAATGCGGAAAAAAGTCTCGGTAAGAATTCATTTCTACTCCGATTTTCTTTGCAAATGCCATGTCTGAATACGGGCTGTAGTAATTGATTCCATAGGTTGTGTTTGTCATCGATAAAAGCAGAATCGGCTCATTATCAAACATGCGGATGCAATAATCACTTTTTATACTTCCATCTTCCTGAGGAAAAACAGCAGAAACTGTCATCAATAAAGAGTGACCGTCATCCATCAGTATTTCATACCAGTAATTTTCAAGGTAGGCATAATGCCCATTAATTTTTTTGACAGAAACAACACCTTTCTGTCGAGCAATATCTTCATAGATGACATTTTCGCGTAAAGCAAGTTTTTGTTTATTAAGCGGTCCCTTGAAAAATCCGGTTTTTGTAGGATTTTCTTCCACAAGAGGAAGTTCTTCCACTTTTTTTATGAATGAGTCATAGTTTGAAATTAAATCAGTAAGTTTTTTAAATTTCTTTCCACAGAGTTTTGAGAGTTCTTCTTTTTCAAGACATGACTGTTGTATCAATTGACCGTCATCCTCTTCGTAAACAATAAAAAGATTCCAGTCACCGGCCGATTTAACCCTAAACTTTGTTAAATATTCTGACATATGCTCCACTTGCAGAAAACCGCCGTCAGCAAGATAAAGGTCAAGGTCGTTATACATTGTGCCGTCGTGAAAGCCGCCCTCTTCAGAATCATATGTCAAAACTGATTCTTCAATTGCAGAAATATCTGAAAGTTTGTCCAGTTGCCCAACCGTAGACTCAAAGCCTCTCCATACAGCGAAGATAAGCAATGAAAAAAGAATGCTGAAAACCATTCCCAGAATTGAAAGCACAATAAAAGCAACAGTTTTTCGTTCGCCTTTTTTCTTTGCACGAGTAAGGAATACCAGAGCAACAACAGAACAAATAAAAGAGGGAATTGTAGAGACAATCATAAAGAAGCCGCTTATATTAGACCAGACAGAATGCCAAATTTGAGCAAACCGGGTAGCTGTATTGTAAAATAGCGACCCCGCCATAGCTGACACAAAAAGCAGACCAAGTAAAGTTAAAGGAACTAAGCTGAGTATTCTTCCTGCGGTAAGACTTTTATTTTTTGCCATCGTCTTCTTTCTTTTCGGTTGGTTTCTTTGCAGTGCGCTTTACAGGCTTTTTTTCTGCAGCAGGCTTTTTAGCTTTTGTCTTTGTTTCAGAAGCTTTTTCCTTTTTATCAGCAGTCTTTTCTGTGTCTGCCTTTTTTGCAGAAGCTTCAAGCTGCTTGCAGTGTGCTTCGCCCTTTATAATTTCGTAGAATTCCTTTCCTTCCATTGTTTCTACTTCAAGAAGACGCTTAGAAATATATTCAAGCAAATCTTTGTGGTCTGAAAGTAATTTTACAACATGCTTGTAACGCTCATCCATTATGCGGGCAATTTCTTCATCAATGTAATTTTGAGTCTGCTCACTGAATTCGCGGATAATGTTAGGCTCGCCGCCACGGTTTCCAAGAACGCCTTTTCCCAAAGTCATATTCTTGAACTTTTCACTCATACCAAAATCTACAATCATGCGTTTTACAATTTCGGTTGCGCGGGCAATATCATTGCAGGCTCCGGTTGAAATTTCACCAAGAAGAATCTGTTCGGCAGCACGTCCACCAAGACAGCTGTCAACATCGTTTATCATATCCTTTTGAGTTTCAAAGAATTTTTCTTCTTCTTCGCGGTACTGAGTAAAACCACCAATGCCATGACTTCTTGGAACAACCGTAATTTTATTTACAGGTTCATGACCTTCGGTAAATGCAGCAACAAGAGCATGTCCTGTTTCGTGAACAGAAACAAGGCGCATTTCCTTTTCATTTTCTTTACGGGTTTTCTTTTTAAGACCAATGCTTACTTTATCTATAGCCTCGTTAAAATCTTCCATTGTAACTTTTTTACGGCCGTTACGAACAGCAAGCAAAGCCGCTTCGTTTANNAGCAGAGCCGCTTCGTTTACAACGTTTGCAAGATCTGCTCCTGCAAAACCAGTTGTTCCATGTGCTAAAGATTCATAATCAACATTGTCTTCTATTTTTACACCCTTTGAATGAATGCGCAAAATTGCTTCGCGGCCTTTTACATCAGGTTTTTCAACAGGCACCTGACGGTCAAAACGACCAGGACGCAAAAGAGCCGGGTCAAGAATATCGGCACGGTTTGTAGCCGCAAGAATAATAAGACCTTTTTCGTTTTCAAAACCGTCCATTTCTACAAGCAGCTGATTCAAAGTCTGCTCGCGTTCATCGTTACCGCCGCCAAAACCATTTACACGGCTTTTTCCAAGAGCATCAATTTCATCAATAAATACAATACAAGGAGCTTTTTCGCGTGCCTGCTTAAAAAG
>DEEV01000062.1:34542-36661 GCA_002350445.1 Treponema sp. UBA2869
CTAAAGAAAGGAACTCCGGCTTCGCCTGCAACAGCGCGGGCAAGCAAAGTTTTACCGGTTCCCGGAGGTCCAACAAGAAGAACACCCTTAGGAATTTTTCCACCAATATCAGTATATTTTTTAGGCTCTTTCAAAAAGCTTACAACTTCTACAAGTTCTTCTTTTGCTTCGTCTACACCGGCAACATCTTCGAAACGGGTTTTAATTTTACCCTCTTCTACAGTTTTGGCACGTGACTGTCCTGCGCCAAAAATGCTGCCCATTCCGGCTCCGCCGCCAATCTTACGCCACAGCAAAAACCAGATTAAATAAACAATTGCAAACGGAATAACCCAGCTCAAAATAAGCTGAACAAAGTAATTATTCTGTTTAGAAGCAAATTTATAGTGAACGCCCTTTTCTTCCATCATCTCAATAAAGCTTGAAAGCAAAACTGCAGTTGTTTTATACTGCTTTGCCGCAGGACGAACATTAGGAATTAAAAACAGCTGAATTCCTTTCTGACCGGAATCCTTATTAGTGTCAGCTTCAGGCTGCTGACCGTAACCAACCAGAACATTTTCACCAATTTCTACATAGGTAATTTCGCCGCTTGCAACCTTATCACGGAACACAGAATAATCAATATAATTATCTGCTTTAGGAATCATAAAATAGTCAATAAAGGCAACCACAAGCAAAGTAAGTAAAATCAAAGGAAAAATATGAATTCTTGGCTTCTTATTTTTATCGTCTTTTTTGCCGTTGTTATCCGGACCTGCAAATTTAAAGAAGTTGAACGGATCGTTCTCGTCTTTCTTATTGTCATCAGTTTTTTTATTTTTGTTTTCTGCCATATTATAAATATAACGATTAAATAGATGAAAGTCATTAAAAAAATTGCTAAACTTTTTTTTCAGGTTACCGAAAATCAGATTAGAGTAAACACATTTCTAATGCGACCGCTTACGCGGAGCATTTATATGGAGGATAACATGGCTTACCAGAATGCTTACACAGCATATCAGAGAACAAATATCAACACTGCCAGTCAGGGCAGACTTGTTGTATTGCTTTATGAAGGTGCTGTAAAAAATCTCACAACGGCTTTAAACCTTTTTGGCGATGATGACAAGCTTAAACCAAAAGACATTGAAACTTTTGGAAATCACATGCAGAAGGCTCAGGCTATTATTACAGAACTTCAGGTTTCGCTTGATATGGAAAAAGGCGGCGATATTGCTAAAAACCTTATGTCGCTTTACATTTATTTTAACGAAGAAATTATGAGCATAATCATAAACCGCGATAAAAAGAAGCTTGGCACAATTTTAGGAATGATTCGCGATTTAACCGATTCATGGCGCCAGATTGCAAACAGCACTGCAAATGCACCGGCTGCGAAAGTTTCTAACGCCCTGAATATTGAAGGCTAAGGCATATTACAGAGGGGAAATTATGATTTCAGATGAAGAATTAAAAGAACGCGTTGCTCTCCTTAAAAGATTCAAGCTGCTTCTTGAACAGCAGAGGGCAAAATTTCAGGAATATCTTACTGTACTCGAAAAACAGCAGGATTCTATTACAACAGAAAATCCTGAAAAGCTTATTGCACATACAGAACTTGAACAGCAGGTTGTAAAGAGCATTGCAAACCTTCAGAAAGTGATTGTTCCAATGAGCCGGATGTATAAAAATCCGTCTCTGGCAGACCGCGCGGAAGATAAGGAAGAAATTGCAAAAATTCAGAACGACCTTAACGATTTGCAGAGCAAAGTTCTTGAACAGAACAAAATTAACCGAGATTTGCTCCGCGTTCACATTACACAAATTAAAACTCAGATTCAGAACTTTAAAAATCCATACAGGAACAACAGAAGCGTTTATGCTCAGGTTCACGAGCAGAAAATTGCAACAATGGTTCAGGTAGAGGCATAAGTTCTTTGAACAAAACTAATTTTAAAATTTCGCTTTTAGCAGCCTATACAGAAAAAGGACGCATAATCGGCTCGAAAGGAAAGATTCCCTGGAATATTCCTTCCGAGCGCGTTCGTTTTAAAAAGCTTTGTGCCGGTAAAAAAGTGATTATGGGGCGCAAAACTTTTGAAGAAATTGGACACGCACTAAGTTACTGCACAAT